>CAZIII010000001.1:0-10901 GCA_964539425.1 uncultured Tissierellaceae bacterium
AAAAGAAATACCATTTGAGGAAGCAGCAGAAATAGGCACTAGAAAAGTCATTACAGATCATTCTACAATTGGATTAGTGGTGACAACTGATGGCTCAATAACAGACATAGACAGATCAAACTATATTAAGGCAGAAGAAAGAGTAATATCAGAATTAAAAGAACTAGAAAAGCCTTTTGTTATTATACTTAACTCCAAGCATCCTAACTTGGATAGTACAATTGCCTTAAGGGAAAGTCTACAAAGTAAATACGGAGTTTCTGTAGTTGCGGTAGATTGTTTAAATATGGGAATAGATGATATCGAAAAAGTTTTTGAAAAATTATTATTTGAATTCCCAGTAAAAGAGGTTACAATAAATCTTCCTAAATGGATAGAAGGATTACCAAAAAAACATTGGATAAAAAATAGTATATTAAATTCTTTAAAAGAGACAATTGAAGGCTTGCAAAAATTAAATGAAGTTTCACATTTTCTAAATCCTTTAAAAGAATTGGACATTGTAAAGAATGTAGATATTGTTGAGATTAAATTGGGAGAAGGAATTGTACATTCGGAAATTTTAATTGATGATGGATTATTTTATAGTGTTTTGAAGGATATGACTGGATATTCCATTGATGGAGATTACCAATTATTAGGTCTTATTTCTAGATTAGCTGAAACAAAGAAATCTTATGATAAAATAGAAAAAGCATTAATAGAAGCTAGAGAAATTGGATATGGTTTGGTAAGCCCTAGTATAGATGAATTGGAACTTGCTGAGCCTGAAATCTATCGTCAAGGTAATCGATTCGGAATTAAACTTAAAGCGAAAGCACCATCTTTACATGTACTAAGAGCTGATATAGCCACAGAAGTATCCCCACTTATAGGTACAGAAAAACAATCTGAAGAGTTAATACAATATTTATTAGAAGAATTTGAAGGAGAACCATCAAAAATCTGGAAGTCCAATTTATTTGGTAAATCACTATATGACTTAGTGAATGAACAACTTCAAGGTAAACTTAGCACAATGCCAGAAGATGCAAGACAAAAACTTAGGAGAGCATTGGAGAGAATAATTAATGATGGCAGTGGTGGACTAATCTGCATAATCATATAATAAAAAAAGGTAGAAAATTTTCTACCTTTTTTTATATGGTCGGGATAATTTTATATCTCAAAGTTATTTAAAACATTAGTCAATTATGTTATACTAATAACATGAAACAATTATTGGAGGTGCAGAATTGTTAGAGCTTATACAAACTATTTTAATTATGTTATTTATTACTAGTATTTTTGGATATTTATTTGTAATATTAAAAGAAAAATTATACTTAAAAAATAATATAATATTTATAGATAATAAGGCTGTTACACAGGAACATTTGAATGAAGCTGATATGAAAGAATTTATTTTAAATGGTTTGAGAGTAAAAGCTGGAGATGAGATTAAAGTTATTACAAAAAAGAAAGAAAAATATAATGGCATAGTTATTGGTGCAAAAAAACGTGATAAATCAATAATTATGATTACACACAAGGATGAAATAAAGTTTTTTGAGATTGATAATATTTTAAAATTCAAGATTAAAAGCAAATATGGGAGATTCTTCAATTGAAAATGGAAGATATACTTATAAAGGGTGAACTATATGTCATATTCTAAGAGAGAGAAGAACAGGAAAAGAAGAAAGATATATCAAGCATTAATAGTGTCTTTTGTTTTTATATATTTGATTTTTAGATCTGTTCCCTCAATATTAGCTAATAATGCAAAAACAGTTTTACCTGAAAAAGAAACTTTAATTAAAAAGTTTGCTGCTCAAGGTTATGTTATCATGAATGAAACTGTAATTAAATCTAATAGTGGTGGAAGTGTAGAACACTTAGTAAATGAAGGTGAAAGAGTAGCTGCAGGGGTTGGGGTAGCTAATGTTAATTCTTTAAATGATACTTCGTCTTTGAAACAGGAATTAGTACAAGTTGAAGAAACCATAGTAGCTTTAAAAAAATCAGAATCAGAGACTAAATTGTTAATTAATGAAACAACAAAAGTAGAGGATTTACAAAGAAACTTAATCAGTGAAATACAAGAGATGATTTCCAATGGCAATTATGAAGAAGTATATTTACTAAAGGAACAATTAGCTTTGTATGGAGATAAAGTTAAGGATATTTCTTTTACTGAAACATTATTAGGGAAAAGCCTCGGTGGATTGGAGGAAAAAAGAGATAGATTAAAGGAAGAAATAAGTAGCAACGTTATAAAGCATTATACCAATACTGGAGGGATAATCTCATATAATATAGATGGTTTTGAAGATATTTTTTTACCTAAGGATTTTGAAAACTATTCCTATGATAAATTAATAGGAATTAAGAAATCAGGTAATAATCATATAAACAGTCAAATAAGTGTTGGGGATTCAATTTACAAGCTTATAGATAATTTCCAATGGTACATAGCAATTAGAGTAGATGAAACAGATGAGATAAAGGACTTTTCACCCAATAATAATATAAGGATTATCCTAAAAGAGGACAAGCAGGAAATAAAAGGAAGAATTGTTGCCATAAATACTGATGGGAATAAATCTGTTATGATTATAAAATTTAGTGATAAACTACATGATTATTACAATAATAGATTTCCGGAAGTAGAAATAATTAAAGACAAAATAGACGGATTAAAAATACCTACAAAAGCTATAATAGATAAGGATTCAATAAAAGGGGTATATATAAAAGACAAAAGCGGTATAGTTAAATTTAGGCCTATTAAAATTATTGGCGAAGAAGGTAATGATACTTATGTTGATTCAGGAAATAGCAATGGAAATATTACATTAGAAAGTGTGGAAAAAGCGGTGCAAACTATTACTTTATTTGATGAAATATTTATTAATACAACAAACATTAAAGAAGGTCAAATAATTAATTAGCTATGGAGGAGAGAACAATATCAATTGAAAACAATATAAACTTAATAAGAGAAAACATATATGAATCTTTAAAAAAAGCTGGAAGACAAAATGACGAAGTAAAGCTAATTGGAGTTACAAAAACTGTAGATATTGAAAGAATTAATGAAGCTATTGAACTAGATATTTTAGATATTGGTGAAAATAAGGTACAGGAATTGGTAAAGAAATACGATATTATTGGTAACAAGGTAGATTATCATATGATAGGACATCTACAAACAAATAAAGTTAGAAATATAGTTGGGAAAACAAAATTAGTACATTCACTTGACAGAATATCCTTGGGAAAAGAGCTGGATAAAAGATCAAAAATGAATGGAATAGTGACAGACGTTCTTGTCCAAGTTAATGTAGCAGAAGAAGATAGTAAATTTGGACTTAAAACAAATGAAGTATTGAACTTTATTGAAGAAGTTCTGAACCTAGAAAATATAAAAATTAGAGGCTTGATGACTATCGCGCCAAATACAGAGGATGAAAAATATCTGAGAATGATTTTTAGAACCTTATTTAAACTAAAAGAAGATATTATTAATATGAAATATAATAATTTAACAATGGATTATTTGTCCATGGGTATGACAAATGATTATGAGATAGCTATAGAAGAAGGATCTAATATGATAAGAGTTGGTTCTGGAATTTTTGGAAGTAGAAATTATTAGGAGGGATATAATGAGTAATTTTATGGACAAGATTAAATATTTTATAGGAGTACAGGATTTGGATGAAGAGGAAGAAAGAGCTGAAGAATATGAAGATGATTATGAAGCTGCTGTACCAGCTAAAATGAAAAAGATTAATAATAAAGTTGTGAATATCCATACTAATAGTAATATGAAAATAATCGTTCATGAACCTCTTAGTTATGATGAAGCACCTAGCATAATTGATGATTTAAAATCTAGGAAAACTGTTATTGTTAATTTGGAGCAATTAGATAATGGTATTAAAAAGCAAATATTTGATTTTATAAACGGTGGCTTATATGCTATGGAAGGTAATATTCAAAAAGTAACTAAGGATATATTTATTTTTGCTCCAAGTAATGTAGAAATAGATGGGTTAAAGGATGAACTTAAAAATAAAGGGATTTTTTCTTGGTAGAAAAAGGAGTAGATTATTTAAATGATACTTTTATATAAATCAATAGCTATATTGATAAACCTAATTGAAATATTAATAGTAGTAAGGATCTTTTTTTCATTTTTAAACATTAAAAAGACTACAATATTTACTAATTTTGTTTACCAAATGACAGAACCAGTTCTAGCACCTGCTAATATGTTGCTAGATAAACTTAAGATTAATACTGGAATGTTTGACTTTTCTCCACTATTAGCTATTTTGTTTTTAAGGTTTGCTAATGAAATATTTGCTAGAATTCTTTTATAGAAAGGGATAAATATGAGGATTGATAAAGAAAAATATGTGTCCCATATAAAAGATTATAATAAGATAATAGATATGAGAAGAATAATAGATAAGATTGAATTAGTACTAAAAAATCATTATACTGAGACTACAGATTTTCTTGATCCTTATGAGAGGGTATTAGCTAAGTCAATAATAAACAAATTTCCAGATATAAGATATTTTGAAAATGGTGGAATTATTGAATCAGAGAGAAAAGTTATAATCATATGTAATGATTATATAGATAATATCGATGATATAGATTTAAATATAACTGTATTAAGAATTACTGGAGACTTAGAAGATGTATCACATAAAGATTATTTAGGGGCAATTATTAGTTTAGGTATAAAGAGAACAAAAATCGGGGATATTTTAGTACATAAAGATTATACTGACATCATTGTAAAAAATGAGATATCTGATTTTATACTATTCAATTTAGAGAAAGTTGGAAATAAGAAGATATTTATTGAAGCGAGGTCACTGGAATCACTTTCACCTGTTAAAGCTTCTTATAAAGAATTAAATAAGATATTATCATCTTTGAGGCTTGATGTATATATTAGTGCTGCTTATAATCTGTCACGTCAAGAAAGTATGAATATTATTAAATCTGGGTCTGTTAAAATTAACTGGGAACCAATAGATAAACCAGCTAAAGATTTGGAAGCAGGTGATGTTATATCTGTTAAGGGATATGGTAGATCTGTTCTTCATTCGATTGAAGGAATAAGTAAGAAAAACAAGATAAAGACTTCTATAAGAATATTAATATAAATGGAGTGAAATAAATGATTACACCATTAGATATACAAAATAAAGAGTTTAAAAAATCCATAGTAAGAGGTTATAAAACTAAAGATGTTGATTCTTATTTAGATTCCATAAATGATAACTATGAGAAGTTATATAAGGAAAACATTGAGTTAAAAGATAAAGTTGGAATTTTAACTGATCAGATTAGGCAATATAATAATTTAGAAGAAACCTTAAAAAGCACTTTGGTAATAGCTCAGAGCACCGCAGATGATGTAACTAGTTCAGCTAGAAAGAAAGCAGAGTTAATTATAGAAGATGCTGAGATACAAGCTAAGAATAGAGTTAATATAGCTCGTGAAGAAGTGAAAAGTATTAATGAAGAATATAATTATTTAAAAAGAGAAATTTTCATATTTAAGACTAGATATGAATCATTCATCAGGTCTCAACTTATTTCCTTGGAAGAGTTCTATGATGAACATGAAATCAAAAATCAACCTAAAGAAACAGTTAAAAATGGGGAAAATTCTACTAAAGAAAATCAAATTATCGTTAAAGATAATATAGAAGAAATAGACCATTTGGGGGCATAATAGCCTCTTTTTTCTTTATGTATTATATTGTAGTTGGAGGAATTTAAATGACAAGAAGTATAGAAATTAGCAAAGATATAATTATTGGAAATGGTGATTTCACAATAATTGCTGGACCATGCGCTGTTGAAGATTATAAACAAATGGATGAAATAGGTGCCTATCTATCTAAGATAGGAGTTAAGATACTTAGAGGTGGAGCCTTTAAGCCTAGGACTAGCCCTAAATCATTTCAAGGCTTAGGAATAAAAGGATTTACAATTCTGAATGATATTAGAACTAAGTATAAGTTGAAAGTGATTTCAGAAATAGTGGATCCAAGAGATATTGAAGAATCATATGACTATATTGATATTATTCAGATTGGTTCAAGAAATATGCAAAACTTTTCCTTACTTAAAGAAGTTGGAAAGACAGATAAACCTGTAATGTTGAAAAGAGGTATGAGCGCTACTATAAATGAATGGATCATGGCAGCAGAATATATTAAATCAGAGGGAAATAAAAAAATAATCTTATGTGAAAGAGGTATTAGAACTTTTGAAGATTATACAAGGAATACATTAGATTTAATGAGTATTCCAATTTTGAAAGAAAAAACAGATTATCCAATATTTATCGACCCTTCCCATGGAACAGGGCGGAGAGAATTAGTTCTCCCAGCCTCTAAGGCAGCAAAAGTATTGGAAGCAGATGGAATAATAGTGGAAATACATCCAGATCCAGAGAATGCATTATCTGATGGATTTCAATCCCTTGATTTTGATAGATTTAGTGCATTATATAATACTTTAAAATAAAAAATAAAATCTACTAATAATGTAATTTAATGCTATCTGATATATTGAATGTTTATTATTCTAATGGTTATATTATTATTCAGGATGAAAATCTATGATAAATATTATAGGAGGAACCGTGGATAAATATAAACTTCATCATTATAAGAAAAAATTAATAAAAGAGAAGAAAAAATTGATGAAATCATTGAATAATATGAGCAATATGGAAGAATTTGCTTCTATGGATGTATATTACAGTGATATATCTGGCTATGATAATCACCCAGCAGATATTGGAACAGAAGTTTTTATGATAGAACAAGATAATGGATTTAAAAACAAATTAAAAGATAAGTTACAAGAGATTGATAGAGCTTTTGAAAATATAAAAAGTGGTAGTTATGGAATTTGTGAAATCTGCAAAAAAGAAATAGAGAATGATAGACTTAATCTTATACCATATTCAAAATCATGTATGGAATGCGCTAAAGATTTTACTCCAATGGCAGATACTACGAAAAATAATAGATTTATATCTATAGATGAAGAGCAAGGCAGTTCATTTAGTGATACTGATGAAGATGTGGTGGCGTTTGATAGAGAGGATGCATATCAGAGAGTAGCATCATTTAATATAGTTTCAGGAGACCCTTCATTCTCTACAGGAGATAATATTAATGTTATGGATGAAGAAGATGAAGATTGTGACTATAGGATTGCAGAAATCGAAAACATATCTCAAGAGTATTATGATCAAACATTAACATAAAAACTTCTCTGGATATTTCCAGAGAAGTTTTTATATCTTGTCTACTATTGAAATTAATTTAATAATAATATAAAATAGAATATACATTTAAAAATTTAGGAGGAAATTATTTTGATTTTTATTTTATCTGTACTTATTATATTACTAGACCAAATTAGTAAATTTGCTGCTATTAAATATTTAAAAGGATTTGCTCCCCATGTTATAATACTAAACTTTTTTCAATTTAACTATGTTGAGAATTATGGAGCAGCTTTCGGGATCTTACAGAATAGAAAATTATTTTTTGTAGTTATAACATTGTCTGTTATAATTGGAATTTCAGTTTTCTTAGTAAAAAATTATTATAGTATAAATTTCTTCATGAGAATTGGACTTAGTATGCTACTAGGTGGTGCTATAGGCAATTTTATAGATAGAGTTAGACTTGGTTATGTAGTGGATTTTATAAGCTTTAGACTACTGAATAAATATGAATTTCCTGTTTTCAACATAGCAGATATCTCTGTTGTAATAGGGACTGCGATAATACTGATTTTGATTTTGTTTGATAAGTATGAAGCTTAGGAGGTAATAATGGATATTATTCAGATATATGTTGATGAAGATGATTCTGAAAGGCTAGATGCTTATATTGCAAAGGAATTGGATGAGGTATCTAGATCTTATATACAAAAACTGATAAAAGATGGTGTAGTTAGTGTAAATGGCAAACTAATGAAAGCAAGTTATTTAGTTAAAGAAGGAGATTTTATTCAGGTTGACCTACCTGATCCTAAGAAGTTGGAGATAATTCCTGAAGATTTGCCAATTGAAATAGTTTATGAGGATATGGATCTTGTCATAATAAACAAATCACAAGACATGGTTGTACATCCTGCACCAGGTAATTATACAGGTACTTTAGTAAATGCATTATTGTTTCATATTGATAGTTTATCTTCTATTAATGGTATTATTAGACCAGGTATAGTACATAGATTAGATAAAGATACCTCAGGAATGTTAATCGTTGCTAAAAATGATAAAGCCCATAGGATCTTATCAGAAGAACTGAAAGCAAGGAAAGTTAAAAGAGTATATACTGCTTTAGTTCATGGGTCATTTTCTAATGACGAAGGTACTATTGATGCTCCCATAGGGAGACATGCAAATGATAGAAAAAAGATGACTGTTACTAATAAGAATAGCAAGGAAGCTATAACTCATTATAAGGTATTAAGCAGATATGATAAATATACCCTAATAGAAGTTAGATTGGAAACAGGAAGAACTCACCAAATCAGAGTACATATGTCTCATATAAACCATCCGGTAGTTGGTGATCCTGTATATTGTAAAAATAAGGATGAATTTCGTCTAGGTAAGCAAATGTTACATGCTACTAAATTAGCATTTAATCACCCATCAACTGGAAAATATATGAAATTTGAAATTGATTTACCGGAGTATTTCAGTAATATTATTAAAGTTTTAGAGAATAAGAGGAAGTAGGGATTATATGGATATTAAAGCAATAATACTAGATGAAAAAGCTATCCAAAGGGCTATTACGAGGATAGCAAATGAAATACTAGAAAGGAATAAGGGTACTAAGGATATTGTGCTTGTGGGGATTAAGACAAGAGGATGTCCATTCGCTAAAAGATTATCTGAAAAAATAGAAGAGATTGAAGGGGATGCAGTATCTGTATTATCTCTTGATATTACTTTATATAGAGATGATCTTACTGAAATTAGTGAGCAACCAATAATTAATAATGATTTTGAATTTAATATTAAGGATAAAGTTGTAATACTTGTAGATGATGTTATATATACTGGTAGGACAGTTAGAGCTGCACTAAATGCCCTAGTAGCTAAGGGGAGGCCGTCTAGGGTGCAATTAGCCGTCTTGATAGATAGAGGGCACAGAGAGCTTCCTATTCGTCCTGATTATATAGGTAAAAATGTACCCACATCTAAAAATGAAAATGTAAAAGTACAGTTTAAAGAAACAGATGAATTAGATCAAGTGGTTATAATACATTAAAAAGGTAGAAATTAAATTTCTACCTTTTTAATATTATTAACTATATCACTAGATGGGTTCACAGATAGGGTTTTATAGTTATCGTATATGACCATTCCTAATTTTGCATTTTTGGGTTTTTTTACATTTCTTCTTTCAGTATAATCAACGGGTACGTGGTTGGAATTTTTACCTTTACTATAATAAGCTGCGAGTATTGCTGCTTCATTTAGAGTAGTGGGAGGGATATCCTTTCCGTTTTTTTCTACTATTACATGACTGCCTGGCATATTTTGTACATGCATCCAAATATCTTCTCTGTGAGATAACTTTAGGGTAAGATAATCATTTTGTTTGTTGTTTTTTCCTACATAAATATTAAAACCATCTATTGAAATATAATGGTATGGTTTAGATATAAGTTCTTCCTTCTTCTTCTTCTTAATAGAACCTTTAATATATCCTTCTTTGATCAATTCTTCTTTGATTTCATCTAGTTCTTCTATTTCTGTAGAATTTTCTATGCTCAATAGAACGTTTTCTAAATAAGAAATTTCATTTTTTGTGTCAGGTATCTGTTCTTCTAGCAACAAATGCGCATTCTTTAATTTTGAGTATTTTTTATAGTATTTTTGTGCATTTGCTGTAGGAGAAAGTTTGATATCTAATGGGACTGCTAGTTCATTCATATTTTCATCATAAAAGTTTTCTAGAAGAATTTTATCAATACTCTTAGGTATTTTGTGTAGATTAGCTGATATTAAATCTCCATATATTTTGTAAATTTCTCTATCTTTAGATTGTAGAAGTTCTTCTTTTTGTTTTCCTAACTTATTTAAAGTTCTATCAAGTTTAACTTGAATTGATTTTTTTATGGAATGTGATTTTTGGCCTATTCTATCAAGGGTGTCCTTTGAACGATAAAAATTATCAAGAATTTTAGAGATAGAATCATTATAGGTTTTATTGTATGAACCAAATTGATTAATATCCAAAGCATGGAATGCTAATATTTCTGATTTGTTATTAGATAATATCGTAACAGGGGTAAAGATGTTTTTTTCTATTTGATTTATAAATTTCTCAAATGATAAAAACAAAGAATTTTTAGCATCTTCTTCTAGACTTCCTATAGTTCGGTCGATATCAATTTCTGCATCAAAACAAATTTCTCTACTAATCAATGGGCTTAGACCAACATAATTAAAGTAAAAAAACTTATAGATTGCTAAATTGTTATTTGATTTCCCCATTAAGCTAAAAAACTCATCCTTTGTATTTGATAAAGGATTTATTTTATCTTGAATTGGTGGATATTCATAGGACATTCCAGGTAGAATTTGTCTTATTCTACTCATATCTTCATAAACTCGTTTGACAGAATCTATAATTTTAAGTGAAAATTTATCTACTAATATGATATTGCTATGTTTTCCCATGATTTCTATGATTAACCTCTTTTCAGTAGGTTGACCTAGTTCATCAATAGCAGATATATCAATAAAAACTACTCTGTCCATGTTAAACTGTTCAATATTTAATATTATGCCCCCTAATATATGCTTTCTTAGCAACATACAAAACATTGGTGGT
>CAZIII010000001.1:10911-36895 GCA_964539425.1 uncultured Tissierellaceae bacterium
AATAAAATTAATGGCTTTAAATAGTATTAGTGCAGACTATATTGGTGGTGCAATAGGATTTTTTTTAGAATATTGAGTTAGATATATTCTTGGATTATTACTACTAGCTGATATAACTAATTTATAATTGATACCTTTATTATGGACATATATTAGAATTTCATCTTTTTCTTGTTGATATATTTTATCAACTCTGCCTCCTAATACTAGATCTTTCAATTCATGAACTACCGCTTTTGTTACTATACCATCAAATGACATATTAATTCCTCCATTTAAATTAAGCTACTAAATGAGTATACCACTATATTAGTAAATAATAAACTAAAAACAGATGACTATTAAATGTTAAGAAAAATCAATATATAGTAGCTTAATATGAGTATTAGTTATATAATTGTTAATTAAGACTATAGTAAAGCTAAAGGAGATGTGTATATTGGTTAAAAGCATGACTGGATTTGGAAGAGGAGAATTTGGTAATGATCTTCATAATTTTAAAGTAGAAATAAGAGCTGTTAATCATAGATATAATGACATTGTTGTTAAGATGCCTAGGCATATTGGTTATTTAGAGGAAAGTATTAAAAAAATTATTAAGACTCAAATTAATAGAGGTAAGGTTGATGTATATATTAATCTAGAATATATTAACGATTCAGCCATAGGGATTAAAGTTGATATACCTTTAGCTAAATCCTATAAAGCAGCATTAGAAGAGTTAAGATTAGAATTAAATCTAGAAGATAATATTAGATTAAATAATATATTAGGTTTGTCAGAAATTATCAAAACAGAAAGAAAAGAATTAGATGAAGATAGTACATGGGATTGCCTTAAGAATGCATTAGACATTGCACTATTAGATATAGTTGGGATGAAAGCTACTGAGGGTGAGGAATTAAAGACTGATATGGTATCAAAATTAAATGTAATCGAATGTAAAGTACTTGAAATTGAAAAAAGATCTCCTTTAGTTGTTTTAGAATATAGAGATAAACTTAAGGAACGAATCAATGAACTTTTAGAAAAAGATGGAAATATGGATGAAGATAAGATTAACTATGAAGTTGTTTTTTTCGCTGATAAAAGTAATATTAATGAAGAAATAGTAAGACTAAAGAGCCATATTAAACAATTTATATCTATTTTACAAGAAAAAGAAGCAGTCGGTAGAAAACTTGATTTTTTAATACAAGAGATGAACAGAGAAGTAAATACCATTGGATCAAAAGCAAATGATATATTAATTTCGCAAAATGTGGTAGAATTAAAATCTGAAATCGAAAAGATAAGAGAGCAAGTTCAAAATGTTGAGTAAATATGGAGGTCGTTATGTCAATAAAATTAATCAATATAGGATTTGGTAATATTGTATCTGCAAATAGAATAATTTCTGTAATAAGTCCTGAGTCAGCTCCAATTAAAAGGTTGATTCAAGAAGCGAGGGAAAAGGGATATTTAGTCGACGCCACATATGGTAGAAGGACTAGGGCAGTTATTATTACAGATAGCCAACATGTAATTTTAATTCCAATACAGCCAGAGACAATAGCTCATAGATTTGCAGATAAGGAAGAAAATGCTGATTAAATATAGAAGGTTGGTGTAAAAATGGCAAAAGGATTTTTATTAATTATTTCTGGGCCAGCAGGAACTGGAAAAGGAACAGTATGTAAAGAGTTGTTGAGTAGAAACAGTGAAATACTTTATTCAGTTTCTACTACTACTAGAAAACCAAGAATTGGAGAAGTTGAAGGTGAAAACTATTTTTTTGTTGAAAAAGATAAATTTGAAACCATGGTTGAAAATGATGAATTTTTAGAACATGCATATGTTCATACTAACTACTATGGTACTCCTAGAGGTTTTGTAAGTGAAGAGGTAGAAAAAGGAGAAATTGTATTGCTTGAAATCGATGTTCAAGGTGCTCTTCAAGTAAAGAATAATTATACAGAAGCTGTTTTTGTTTTCTTACTTCCTCCAACAATGGAAGAATTGAAAAATAGAATAATAAAAAGAGGAACTGAAACAGAAGAAGATATAAACCGAAGGTTTGAAAATGCATTTAAGGAACTGGACTTTGTTGGAAAGTATGACTATTTTGTGGTGAATGATAAAATTGAAGAAGCTGTGTCAGATATTGAGTCCATCATTAGGGCTGAAAAGTTAAGAGTAAAGAGGCATTCTGATATTAAAAATAAAGTAATTTCACAAGGAGGAAGATAATATGTTAAATCCATCTTTTATTGAATTAGCTGAAAAAGGAGATAGTAGATATACATTAGTAATACTTACATCAAAAAGAGCTAGACAAATTATTGAAGGGGCAGTTCCATTGGTTAATACATCATCTAAAAAACCAGTGAGCATTGCATTAGAAGAAGTGATAGAAGGTAAAATTACTTATACTAGACCACCTATAAACAGTATAAAGTAGGAGGGATTATATATGTTAAAAGGAAAAACTATTGTGCTTGGTGTTACCGGTGGGATTGCTGTATATAAGGCGGCTGATTTAGTAAGCAGGCTTAAAAAACAGTATGCAAATGTAGAAGTCGTAATGACAGAGGGAGCAATGGAATTTGTGACTCCTTTGACATTTCAAACCATGTCTGGGAATGCAGTTCATAAGAAGATGTTTAATGAAATTATTAGTTATGATGTGGAACACATATCTTTAGCACAAAAAGCTGATATTATTTTAATAGCACCTGCAACTGCTAATACTATTGGTAAAATAGCCAATGGCATTGCTGATAACTTACTGACAACGGTAGTAATGGCATCTAATACTAAGGTTATTTTTGCACCAGCTATGAATACTGTGATGTATAATAATCCCATAGTAAAGTCAAATATGGAAAAGTTGAAGGGGCTTGGTTATGAATTTATACAGCCTGGAACTGGATTACTTGCATGTGGAGATTATGGTGAAGGTAAGATGGCAGAACCAGTAGATATAGTAGAGTATCTTATCAGTAGTATGATACAGAAAGATTTGATGGATAAAAAGATAGTCGTTACAGCAGGTCCTACTATAGAACCCTTAGATCCTGTAAGATATATGACTAATTACTCTAGCGGGAAAATGGGATATAGTATAGCTAAAGAGGCTGCTGATCGAGGTGCTGAAGTTATTTTAGTTACAGGTCCTACATCAATAAACCCACCTAAAGGGGTTAAGGTAATTAATGTGGAAACAACTGAAGATATGTTAAATGCTGTATCTAAACATTTTGATTCATGCGATGTATTGATTAAATCAGCTGCACCAGTTGATTATCGACCTGAGACTGTTAGTACTGTTAAAATAAAGAAAAAAGCAGATGAGAAAGATGAACTTCTTATTAAATATGTTAAGAATACTGATATAGCTGCCTACTTTGGAAAGAAAAAAGATAAGCAAATAATGGTAGGATTTGCAGCTGAAACAGACAATGTCCATGAATATGCAATGGAGAAATTGAAAAAAAAGAATTTAGATTTTATTGTTGCTAATGATGTGACTAAGGCAGGTGCAGGATTCAATGTTGACACAAATATCATAACTATTATTGATATTGAAGGGAAGGCTACATCATATCCAATAATGGATAAAAAGGAAGTTGCAAGAGTCATATTGGATAAGGTATTATATATATTAGAGAATAAAGCTAGATGATATTATCTAGCTTTTAATTTTCACATATAAAAGGAATGATATACTTGGAAAAGAAATATGCACAGATAATAGTAGATAACAAATCTTCACAAGTGGACAAACCATTTACTTATATTCTTGAAGGTGACTTATTAAATTTAGTTAAAGAAGGTATGAGAGTAGTTATACCCTTTGGAAGAGGAAACAAGTTAATAAAAGGTATAGTCATAAATATTTCAGATAAATGTGATGAAAAATATAGTTTAAAAAATGTTGTTGATGTATTAGATGATAAACCTTTAGTATCAAAATCACTTATAGATTTAAGTATGTGGATGAGAGATAGTTATTTATCATCTTATAGGGATGCTTTTCAAACAGTTTTACCACCAGGTGATTTCAAAGAAATAAATACATTTATAGAACTAAATATGGAAAAGTGTAATAATGATTTAAGTAATGATGAACAAAAAATAATTTCCTATTTAAACGTAAAAGGTAAAATATTACTGGAGGATTTAAAAAGAAATTTAAGTATTCCAAATCTCAACTCAACTCTTAATTGTTTAGAAAAAAGAGAAATACTCTATACTTCATTAGATATAAAAACTACAATAGAAAAAAGATATGAAAAATGGGTTAGAATATCAAAACATAATTTATCCTTAGAGGAAATGTATTTTATAATAGGAAATAGAGCTATAAAGCAAAAAGAACTAATAAAATATCTTTATGAAATAGAAGACATTTCTTTCAAGGACTTTTCGGAGAAAATGAATACTTCTCTCTCTACTGTAAGAGCTATTGAGAAAAAAGGATTGTTAGAAATATATGACAAGGAAGTAAATAGGAACCCAATTAGCAAAGATATTCAATATTATAAAAAACATGTATTATCAATAAAACAGAGGGTAGTATTTGATAGGATTGTTGAAAGCTTTAATGGAGAGAATAGTAATAATAAATTTTTGATTAATGGTGTAACTGGAAGTGGAAAAACTGAAATTTACCTACAACTTGTAGAAGAGATGATAAATAAAGGGAAGTCTTCAATTATCCTTGTTCCAGAAATAGCTCTTACTCCTCAAACTATTGATCGTTTTGTTGGAAGATTTGGAGACTTAGTAGCTGTATTACACAGTAAGCTCTCTTACGGAGAAAGGTTTGATCAATGGAGGAAAATAAAAGAAGGTAAAGTTAAAATAGTTGTAGGTGCAAGATCAGCAGTGTTTGCTCCATGTGTAAATCTTGGGCTTATAATAATTGATGAAGAACATGAAACCACATATAAATCATCTCAAAATCCTAAATACAACACTATTGATGTAGGAGGTAAACGATGTGATATTGAAGGAGCTTATTTAGTATTAGGTTCAGCTACTCCATCTCTAGAATCTTACTATAGTAGTTTAAATGGAGATATTCTTTTATTAGAATTGGATGAAAGAGTAAATAATTATTTACTTCCTACAGTAAAGGTTGTAGATATGAGGGATGAATTAAATAATGGAAATAAATCAATATTTAGTGAAGAACTTTATAGTTCTATAAAACTTAATTTAGAAAAAAAGAAGCAAATAATTTTATTTCTAAATAGAAGAGGGTTTTCGACTTTTGTATCGTGTAGGAAATGTGGTTATGTGGTTAAATGTGACAACTGTGATATTTCGATGACTTTTCATAGAAATATAAATAGATTAAGATGTCACTATTGCGGATTATCAATAAGTCCTCCATCTATTTGTCCCGTATGTAAAAGCAATTATATTAAATACTTTGGAGTAGGTACAGAACAGGTAGAATCTCTTACTAAGGAATTATTCCCGGATGCAAGAGTTGTTAGGATGGATATGGATACAACAACTAAAAAGGGTAGCTATGAGAATATGTTAAGTGATATGAAGAATGGTAATATAGATATTTTAATTGGTACTCAGATGATATCCAAAGGATTAGATTTTGAAAATGTAACCTTAGTAGGGATTATAGCTGCAGATATTACATTAAACTTACCTGATTTTAGATCACCTGAACGTGCTTTTCAACTAGTTACTCAAGTAGCAGGAAGGGCGGGTAGAGGAGATTCCAAGGGTGAAGTTATACTTCAAACTTATAATCCTGAACATTATAGTATTGAACTTTCAAAAGATCATGATTATAAAAATTTTTATAGTACTGAAATTGACCTTAGAAGGGAATTTCTATATCCACCTTTTATTAATTTGATAAGCTTGCTTATATATGGTGAAAATAATAATAAGGTGGAAACAATAGCAAGAAAGGTATATAATTTAATTATTAAAGAGTCAACATGGATCGAAGAATCGAAACTAGCTAACTATATTATAGGGCCATACCCTGCTCCATTAGAGAAAATTAAGAATAATTTCAGATGGCAAATATTAATAAAATCGAATAAAGAGTATGTTGAAGGTTTGAAAATTATTTTGAAAAGGGTATGTATATTAAATGAGTATAAGTTAAATATTGAAGATGTAAAATTTAGTATTGATATTGATCCAAATTCTATATTATAGGAGGAAAGTAAATGGCATTACGAGAGATAAGACTAACTGGGGATCCTATTCTCAGGAAAAAATCAAAAGTTATAACTGAAGTTACAGAGCGAATCAAAATTATGTTAGATGATATGATAGATACAATGAATGAGGCAGAAGGCGTAGGGTTAGCAGCTCCTCAGATTGGTATACTAAGAAGGGCAGTAGTAATAGATGTCGGTGAAGGGCCAATGAAATTGCTAAATCCTGAAATAATTGAATTAAAAGGTCAGGCTATTGATATAGAAGGATGCTTATCTGTACCAGGCCGTTCAGGTACCGTAGATAGACCTGAATGGGTTAAGATAAAATATATGGATATTGATGGGAATGAGAAAAATTTAGAAGGAAATGGATTGCTAGCTAGAGCTATTTGTCACGAAATAGATCATTTAGATGGTATATTGTATACCGATTTAATCATAGATGAAGTAGTATTAGAAGATGATGAAGAGCTAAGTGAAGAGGTGTAATATGAAAATTGTGTTTATGGGAACACCAGATTTCTCAGTTCCTACATTAAAAAGCTTGTATGATCATGGGTTTTCTATAGAGTTAGTTATTACTCAGAAAGATAAGCCAAAAGGAAGAGGAAAAAAGGTACAATATACTCCTGTTAAGGAAATGGCATTAAATTTAGGCTTGGAAGTTTATCAACCAGATTCTATAAATCATAAGGAATCAATTGATATAATTAAAAAAATAAACCCAGATTTTATTGTAGTAGTTGCTTATGGGCAAATACTTAAAAAAGATATCCTAGAAATTCCGAAGTATGGTTGCTATAATGTTCATGCTTCTTTATTACCTAAATATAGAGGCGCTGCACCAATAAATTGGGCAATATTAAATGGTGAAGATGAAACCGGTGTAACTATTATGGAGATGGAAGAAGGATTGGATACAGGGGATACGTTGTTGTGGGAATCAATTAAGATCAATTTAAATGATGATGCTCCTATTATCCATGACAAACTATCTGAATTAGGTGGAAAACTCATAATAGAAGCGTTAGATGGTATTAAAAATGGCTTAATAAAGAAAACTAAACAAAATGATAGCTTATCTACCTATGCTTCTATGTTAAATAAAGAGATGGGTAGGATAAACTGGAATGAAAGTAGTGAATATATTTACAATTTAATTAGAGGATTAAAACCATGGCCGTCTGCATATACACACTACAAGGGAGAAACTGTTAAAATTCATAAAATCAGCTTAATTGATAAAGTTAAGAATGGTAAAAATGGAGAAATAGTTGGAGTGGATAAGAAAGGCATTTATGTAAACGCTTTAGATAAGACTATTGTAATTGAAGAGTTGCAATTTCCTGGAAAGAAAAAGATGGAAGTATCTGAGTATCTAAAGGGAAATTCAATAGAAGAAGGTATAATATTAGAGTAAATTTGAGAGGAGAATGAGAATGGGAATGTTTGGATATTATCCTGGTTATATGGATATTTCTTGGCTTATATATGTGCTTCCTGCAATACTGTTTGCTTCCTATGCTCAGCTTAAGATTAATTCTGCATTTAGCAAGTATTCCAATGTAGCAAGTGGAACAGCTTATACAGGCGGGCAGATAGCAAGAATGATATTAGATAGAAATGGGCTTTATGATGTTAGAGTAGAACAAGTATCTGGGAAATTAACAGATCATTATGACCCAAGAACAAAGGTTGTTAGATTATCAAGTTCCATATTTGGTGGAAATAGCATTGCGTCTATGAGTGTAGCAGCCCATGAAGTTGGTCATGCAATACAACATTATGAAGGTTATTTCCCCTTGATTCTGAGAAATAATCTGGCTCCAATTGCAAATATAGGATCTAAGTTTGCTTGGGTTTTATTAATAATTGGTACTATCATTTCTTGGGGGAATCTTATAACTATTGGGATTATATTATTTTCATCTGTTGTACTTTTTCAAATAATTACATTACCTGTAGAATTTAATGCAAGTAATAGAGCTTTACTGCAACTAGAGAACGGAATTATGGATAGGGACAAAATCAAACCAGCCAAACAGGTATTAAAAGCAGCTGCATTAACGTATGTGGCAGCTACACTTGTAGCAATTGGGCAGTTACTTAGACTGCTAGCTATGACAAATAGGAGAAGAGATTAGAATTAGAGGGGGGATTATTCCCCCCATTTTAAATATTATTTTATAAATAGGAGTGTTTATATGGTTTTATCTGCTAGAGAAGTATCATTTAATATATTATATGATATATTTGCTAAAGAAGCCTTTTCTAATATAGCAATTAAAAAACATCTCGAAGAATATCTAAGTAGTAAAGATGAAAGTTTAATTAGGGAAATCACCTATGGAGTATTGGAAAATCAGTTATTTTTAGATTATATTATATCTAAAGCTTCTACAATTAAACTAAAGAAGATACATTCTGCTATTTTGATCATATTAAGGATTGGAGTATATCAAATTGCTTTCATGGACAAAATACCCAATAGTGCAGCGGTTAATGAATCAGTGAAATTAGCTAAGAAACATGGACACAAGGGATCGATTGGATTTGTTAATGGGGTATTGAGGAATGTAGGTATAAATAAAGATGAGTATATGAAAATTGATGTAGATAGTGTAGTTGATCGTATATCAATTAAATACTCACATCCAAAGTGGATGGTAGATAGATGGGTTAATAGATTTGGAGAAGAATTTACCGAAGAATTATGTAAGAAAAACAATGAAAGTCCTAAATTAAATATTAGAGTAAATACCTTGAAAATTAGTAAAGATGAATTAAAAGAAAGATTGGAAAAAAAGAATTTATTATTAACTGAGTCTGCATATGCGATAGACTCTCTTATAGTTCATAATCCAAATAGGATAACTGAACTAGAAGAATTTCTATTGGGATATTTTTTTATCCAAGATGAAAGTAGTACTCTAGTTGGGCAGATTATGGATCCATTGCCAGGGTCTGTAGTTATTGATATATGCAGCGCCCCAGGTGGCAAGTCTACTCATCTTGCGCAAATTATGAAGAATAAAGGAACTATCTACAGTAAAGATATTTATAAGCATAAAATTAAACTAATTGAAGAAAATGTAAAGAGGTTAGGTATTCATATTATTGAAGCTGATATATCAGATGCTACTAAGAAGGATGAAAGTATGATAAATAGGGCTGATTATCTTTTAGTGGATGCACCTTGCTCAGGACTAGGATTAATCAGAAGGAAGCCTGAAATAAAGTGGAATAGGAAAAAAGCTGATATTGAAGAACTAGTTAATTTACAATATACAATTTTAAATAATGCAAAGGAATATCTAAAAATTGGTGGAGTGTTGATTTATAGTACTTGTACTATAGAAAAGGAAGAAAATATGGACTTAATAAATAGATTTCTAGAGGAAAATAAAAATTATAAATTAGTAAATATTGAGGAAAAGTTTACCAATAAAGAAAATTTAGATACTTTAAATTCGGGCTATGTTCAACTTTATCCTAATATTCATGGTACTGATGGTTTTTATATAGCTAAAATAATAAAAGAAAGATAGAAATATATTGATTAATTATGTATAATATTATATTAAGATGTATTGAGGTGATAGTTTGGATAATATGGAATTAAATAGTTTAACTTTAGAAGAACTTAAAGGTTTTATGGTTAGTTTAGGGGAAAAAAGATTTCGGGGAGAACAATTGTTTTCTTATTTTCATCGAAATAAAAAATCAAATATAGAAGAATCAATGATATTACCAGAAAAGTTAAGGAATTACCTACTTGAAAACTACAATGTTAATAAAGTGGAAGTATATCAAAAATTTAAGTCGAAAATTGATAATACTACAAAGTATTTATTTCTTTTACAAGACAAGAATATTATTGAATCAGTGGCAATGGAGTACAATCATGGTTTAACTGTTTGTATTTCAACACAGGTAGGTTGTAAGATGGGTTGTTCTTTTTGTGCATCAACTAAGGAAGGTCTCATACGAAGCCTAAGTCCTGCAGAAATGGTAAATCAAATTTATATGATAGAAAAAGATTTAGGGAAAGATATATCAAATATTGTTTTAATGGGAAGTGGGGAACCATTAGATAATTATAATAATACTTTGAAGTTTATTAATATCATACATGATGAAAAAGGACATAATATTAGTCATAGAAATATTACATTATCTACATGTGGAATCGTACCTAAAATTTACGATTTAGCTAAGGAAGATATACCTATTACGCTTTCAATTTCATTACATTCTCCTTTTGATACTGATAGAAAAAAAATCATGCCTGTAGCAAATCGGTATTCAGTATCTGAACTGATGCAAGCTTGTAGATATTATTCTGAGGAAACAAATAGAAGAATTACTTTTGAATATACTTTAATTGATAATGTAAATGATAGAGATAAAGATATAAATGAACTAGTTAAGATTTTAAAAGGAATCAAATGTCATATTAATCTTATTCCTTTAAATCCAATACATGAATTTAAAAAGGACAGGCCAAGCAGAAGCAATATAGAAAGATTTCAAAAAGAATTAAGTAAAAAAGATATTGCGGTAACCATAAGGCGTGAAATGGGAGGAGATATTAGTGCTTCCTGTGGGCAATTAAGAAGGTCTGTAACAGAAAGTGATAATTACAATAGACTTTAATGGGGTGGTATTATGGTCAGTGGTGCTATATCAGATATTGGGAGAGCTAGAGAGAACAACCAAGATGCTTTTTATGCTTCAAAAGATTACTTACTGCCTTTATATGTAGTGGCAGATGGCATGGGTGGACATAAGGCAGGTGAAGTAGCCAGCTCTATGGCGATGGCAATTATTAAGAAGAATTTTTCTGAGAATAAAAACAATAAAATTACTGAGACAATAATAACTAAACTAATCAAAGAATCTATCGAGGAAGCAAATACGAAAATTTATTTAAAATCATTAGAGGATAAAAAATATGAGGGTATGGGTACTACTATTACCTTAGCTTACATACTCGATGGTAAGATTTGTATAGGACATGTTGGCGATAGTAGGGCATATTTAATTAGTGGGAATCAAATTATACAAATAACTGAAGATCACTCTTATGTAAATGAACTTCTTAGGACAGGTAGCATTACAAGAGAAGAAGCGAAAACTCATCCTAAGAGAAATATGATAACTAGGGCTGTTGGATCTAATAGCTTTATTGAAATGGATTTGTTTTTTAAAGAATATAAGAAAAATGACATATTACTCTTGTGCAGTGATGGTGTATCCAACATGCTCAAGGAGTATGAAATTTATGATATATTTAATGGTGCAGAAGATATTCAAAAAGCTTGTGAAAATCTTGCGACTAAGGCCAATGATAAAGGCGGGCTTGATAATATTACTGCTGTTGCAATTAAATTCAATTAATGAGGTGAAACAATGATAGGCAAGATTTTAGGTGGAAGATATGAAATATTAGAGCAAATTGGTGGAGGTGGAATGGCCTTAGTTTATAAGGCTAAATGCCAGTTACTTGATAGATTTGTTGCAATTAAAATTTTAAGAGATGAATTTGCAAATGATGAAGAGTTTGTTAGAAAATTCAAAAGAGAATCTCAAGCCGCTGCTAGTTTATCACACCCAAATATAGTTAATATTTATGATGTTGGTGTTGAAAATGAAGGGAATAATCATATACATTATATCGTTATGGAGTATATAAAAGGTAAAACTTTAAAAGAAGTTATTAAAGAGCATGGGAAATTGTCTATGGAACATACCTTAGATTACTCCAATCAAATCGCTGGAGCCCTACAACATGCACATAAAAATCATATAGTTCATAGGGATATAAAACCTCATAATATAATGATAACCGATGATGGAAGGATAAAGGTTACTGATTTTGGTATTGCCAGAGCCGTTACAAGTTCCACTGTTACAACTACTTCTAATGTATTAGGGTCTGTACATTATTTTTCTCCAGAACAAGCTAGAGGTGGATATACTGATGAAAAATCAGATATATATTCATTAGGTATTGTAATGTATGAAATGGTTACTGGAGAGTTACCGTATCAGGGTGAGAGTCCCATTACGGTTGCTTTAAAACATGTACAAGAAGATATAGTGCCGCCGAAAGAGTTAAATAGTGAAATACCGGATGCATTTCAACTTATTATATTAAAATGTGTTCAAAAGAGACAGGCAGATAGATATAGTAATATTACTGAACTAATAAAAGATTTAAATAAGATGAAAATTAATGTTGAAGATTTTTCTTACGATGATACTAGCAATTTCGATTCTCATACTAAAATTATGCCAGTAGTGGATGTAAAGGATGTTGATAAAGTGAAAAATAAAAAAGATACTAAAAAAGCAACAAAAAAAGACGGTAGTGGTAAGGTTATTTTCTTGGGGATACTTCTTGCTTTCTTAACTGCTGCAATTATCTGGATAGGTGTTTATAAGGTAAAGAGCTTTTTTGATAATCCAGAAGTCATAGTTCCATCTGTAATTGGTCTACAAGAAGAGAAAGCTAGGGAAGATATTGAGGCTTTAGGATTAAGGTTCTCTGTTAAAGCTAGAGTCAAGAATAGTGAATTTAAAGCGGGAGAAGTTATATTTCAGGAAGTAGATCCAGATACAAAAGTAAAGAAAAATTATGAGATAGAAGTCACTGTTAGTGAAGGGGATAATTTAATTGAAGTTCCTAGTTATATCAATAAGGCTTTGGTAGATGTCGAAGAATTAGTTAGAGATGCAGATTTAAAGATGGGTAATCCAGAATATATATACTCAGAAGTTATACCAGAAAATGTAATAATGAGCCAGAATCCAGATAGCGGATCCATGGTAGAGCCAGGTACTAGAATTACCTTCATAGTAAGTAAGGGAGAAGAGATTAAAAATGTTTTAATGCCAAAAGTGGTGGGTGAAGTGATAGAAGCAGCTAAATCTAAATTGGAAGAATTAGATTTAGTTGTGGGTGAAATTAAAGAACAACCTAGTGAAGATATAGAAAAAGGTATTGTTACATGGCAAAGTTATGAACAAGGTACAGAATTAGAGACCAAGACTGCTGTTGATTTATATGTAAGTAGTGGACCTAGTGAAGAAACCGGAGATAGTGATGAAAATAATAATCAAGAAGAAAATAATGAAGAAAGTCCAATAACTTTCAATTTAGTTCCATTACAAGAGAAAGAAGAGACACAAATAAAGATTATTAGAAATCAAGATGGTGTAAGCATAGTTGTCCATAATAAAAAACATTATGTTAGCGATGGGGAAGCTGTTATAACACTACAAGGTAAGGTAGGTTCTACATTTGATATATATTATGATGATGTATATCAACTTACTATTCCTAAAGGTGAGTAGGAGGTTTATATGATAGATGGAATAATTACTAAGGGTATTGGTGGATTTTACTATGTAAAAACAACTGAGGGTCTAGTAGAGTGTAGAGCTAGAGGTAACTTTAGAGAAGAAAATATAACTCCTTTAGTAGGAGATCGGGTAAGAATCAGAATAAGTGATGAGGATAATTCGGGATATATTGAGGAAATATATCCTAGAAAATCTCAATTAGTTAGACCAACTGTAGCTAATATAACCCAAGCAATAATAGTTATGAGCATTAAAAAACCTGATATTAACACTTGGCTTTTAGATAGATTTTTAATTATGGCAGAACACGAAAATTTAGAAATAATTATTTGCCTAAATAAAGTAGACTTAGCTGAAGATAAAGCTATGGATATGCAAAAAAGATATCAAGTAGCAGGGTATAAGGTGATTAAAACCAGTATAAAAACCAATGAGGGTATAGAAGAACTAAAAAAGATGTTAAATAATAATATATCAGTTTTCGCTGGACCATCTGGGGCAGGTAAATCATCGTTATTAAATAAAATAAATATTAATTTTGAGCTTGAGACAGGAGATGTAAGCTATAAAACAAAAAGAGGTAAGCATACCACTAGGCATGTTGAATTATTAGATCTACATGAAAATTCCTTTGTATTAGATACACCTGGATTTAGCTCTTTAAATGTTGATTTTATTGAAGAAAATATTCAACTAAGGGACTATTTTAGAGAAATAAAAAGATTTGGTCAAAAGTGTAGATTTATATCTTGCTTACATTTTAACGAACCAGATTGTGAAGTAAAGGAACAGGTGGAAAAAGGAAATATTAGCAAAGAAAGATATGAAAATTATCTTTTGTTTTTAGAGGAAATTAAAAATATTAGGAGGTACTAATATGGTGAAAATTGCACCCTCTTTGCTTTCGGCAGATTTTGCGAATTTGAGGGATGAGATAATAAAAATTGAAAAAGGTGGAGCAGATTGTATTCATTTAGATGTAATGGATGGAATTTTTGTACCGAATATTACATTTGGACCACCAGTGATTAAAAAACTGAGAAATGTGACAAAAATTCCATTTGATGTACATCTAATGATTGATAGACCTGAGAGATATATAAAGGATTTTGTTGATGCAGGTGCAGATATAATCACTGTTCATGAAGAGGCAACAACTCATCTTCATAGAACAATACAAGAGATTAAGTCTTATGGTATTAAGGCAGGTGTATCATTGAATCCTGCTACTCCTTTGGAGAATATTGAATATGTATTAGATGATCTAGACTTAATACTAATTATGACTGTAAATCCCGGTTTTGGTGGACAGTCTTTTATTAGATCAATGGAAAGCAAAATTAGAAAATTAAGAGATACTATAAATGAAAGAAACTTGAATATAATTCTTCAAGTAGATGGTGGCATTAAACTAGAGAATGCTAAGGAAATACTTGAATATGGAGCTGACTTACTTGTAGTAGGGTCAGATATATTTGGTTCAGAAGATGTGGAAAGTAGAACTAGAGAATTTAAAAGCTTGTAATTAAATAATTATATGTTATAATTAAATCAATTAAATAATGTAATATAATTTTAACACTAGGGGGGCCAATTATGGCTGAGAGTGGAAGTATCACGACCCTTATGACCTGAACTAGGTAATACTAGCGTAGGGAAGTGTGTATTTGCCTTTAAATACCCATTACCTTCACTAGTAATGGGTTTATTAATTTAAAGGAGGAGTTTAGATGGAAAAAAGATGGGATGTAAAGATGTTAACAGAAGGTGGAATGATGATAGCTTTAGCAACTATATTAAGCTATATAAAGCTTTATGAGGCGCCTATGGGAGGATCAGTTACTGCTGGAAGTATGATACCGATTATTTTATTTGCTATTCGTTGGGGCATGGTTCCAGGAATAGCCATAGGAGGTACTTATGGTATTTTACAATTTATTCTAAAGCCATACTTTTATCATCCTATGCAATTTGTTTTAGATTATCCATTAGCTTTTGGTTTGTTAGGACTAGCTGGATTTGCATATTATTTTAAAGACAAGAACTCATTTAAGAGTTATATAAATATTTTTTTTGCTGTATTTTTAGGGATATTAGGTAGAATGATATCACATGTTTTAGCAGGTGTAATTTTCTTTTCCGAATATGCTGGGGATAAGAATCCTTGGATTTATTCAATTGAGTACAATGCTTACTATTTAATACCAGAACTAATTATCTCTTGTTTTGTAATTGCAATTATTTGGAAACCATTACAAAAAGCATTAAAAACAAGTTAAAGAAGGATGATGCAAATGAAAGGATTAATTGTTTCTAGCGGTACTATTACAAATTATAGTAGATTGAAACGGTTGTTAAAGGAATCCGATTTTGTTGTTTGTGCAGATGGAGGAATGAACCATTTAATTAAAATGAATGTACTGCCAAATTTAGTAATTGGTGATTTAGATTCTATTAATAAGGATGCATTAAATTTTATTAAGCATAATAATATACCTGTAAAAAAATATTCTTCTGTCAAAGATACTACTGATACAGGTTTAGCAATGGAGTATTTAATAGAAGAAAATTTTGATGAAATTACTATGGTAGGTGTAACAGGTACTAGACAGGATCATACAATGGCAAATATATTTTTATTAAATGAATTGAATAAGAAAGGTATCAATGGAAAAATAGTAGATGATAATAATATTATTTATTTAGTGGAAGATTGTATGGAAATTGATTTTGTAACAGATTGTTTTGTATCAATAATTCCTATCACAAATGAGGGGATAAACATATCTTTAAAGGGCTTTTATTATAACTTATGCAAGACTGAAATACCATTTGGTTCGACTTATGGTGTTAGCAATAGAATTGTAGAGAATAAAGGTGAAATTAGTATATTTAAAGGTAAGGCATTGGTATTTATATCTAATGATTAAACTTAGGAGAGTATTCCTAAGTTTTTTTTGTAACTATTGTTAGTTTGGCTGAATAGAATGTATTATATAGGTGTGGGGGGTCTTGCTATGAAGAGGTTTTTATATAGATATAGAAATAAATCAAAAAAAATAATAGGTATTACCTTAGGTGCTGTTGGTCTACTAATAATAATATACTTTATTCCTATTGAGGTGCTTTTGATACTAATTGGTGTGGCATTGTTAATAATGGGAGCATTAATTCTTAAAATAAAATAAGGCTTCCATTTATTTTATGGCAAGCCTTACTCAAATTTCTATAATTTGAAAACTATAATGCTCTTTCAACATACCCAGATCTTAAACATCTAGTACATACATTTACTCTTTTTGTTGCGCCTTTAACGACAGCTCTTACTGTTCTAATATTAGGTGACCAGCTTCTTGAACTTTTCTTATTTGAGAAAGTAACTTTGTTACCAAATACTTTTCCCTTTCCACATACTTCACAAACCTTTGCCATGAAAAACACCTCCTTAATCTACTACTGAAAACACTTAAAAGTATATTTCTACTATTCAATAATAACACATTATATTCTAACACAATAGTCTATGAAAATGCAACTAAAATGTATTATTACTAAATATAATAATAGTATTTAGTTGAACTATTTTATTATTTAGGGTAAAATAAGGAATATGGTATATTTAAAACAAGGAGGCGATTACTTATGCCAGCCAAAACCAATACTCAGTATGGAATGATTAGCATAGATGACAATGTTATAGCTACTCTTGCAGGGATATCCGCTATGGAGTCTTATGGTATCGTGGGTATGGCTTCTAAGAATGCAACAGATGGCTTATTTGAGCTTTTAAAGTGGGATTATTTGTCTAGAGGTATAAAAGTTTATTCTAAGGATGAAAGACTAACTATTGATTTACATGTCATATTGGAATACGGAGTTAGAATCTCTGTAGTTGCTGAAAATATAATTGATAGGGTCAAATTTAATGTAGAAAATTTAACTGGTATGAAAATAGACAAAATAAATGTACATGTACAAGGAATTAGAGTTGAAAAGTAGTTTAAGGAGGTACTATAATTGAAAATAGAGATTCTAGATGGAACGATGCTGAAAAAAGCACTTACTGGTGCAGCAAAGTTTCTAGAGGATAATAAAGAGGAGGTAAACTCCTTAAATGTTTTTCCTGTTCCTGATGGTGATACAGGTACAAACATGTCACTTACAGTGAATTCAGCTATTAAACAAGGTATTAATATTGATGAAGATAGTGTTTCCAAGATTGCGTTAGCCACATCTCATGGGTCATTAATGGGAGCAAGGGGTAACTCAGGAGTTATCTTATCACAATTGTTTAGAGGATTTGCCAATGGCTTGAATGGTAGTGATACTGCGGATACTAAAATTATTGCAAATGCACTAAAACAAGCAGCTGATACTGCCTATAAGGCAGTTATGAAACCAACAGAAGGAACAATATTAACCGTGGCAAGAGAATGTGGTGACTATGCATTATCTATTTGCAAAGAAGAAAAAGATATTCTGTTTTTTCTTAAGAAGATAATTGATAAAGGCAATATTGTCCTTGATAAAACCCCTGATATGCTTCCAGTATTAAAACAGGCTGGAGTTGTTGATGCAGGAGGAAAAGGGTTAATCTATGTCCTAACAGGAGCATATAATGCCCTAGCAGGGATAGTTGAAGTTGAAGTTAAACCTCAAGATAATAATATTGTACCTAAAGAGAATCTTCACCGAGAACATATTGACACTGATGATATTAAATTTGCATATTGTACAGAATTCATTATTAATACAGCTTTTAGTGATATTGAGACATTTAGAGATGAATTATCAATTCAGGGTGATTCACTGATGGTAGTTGGTGGAGAAGGTCTAATAAAAGTTCATATTCATACTAACAATCCTGGGGTTGTTCTTGAAAAAGCAGTTGCTTTAGGGGAATTATCTGATATTAAAATTGATAATATGAAGTATCAACATGAAGAGGTATTATTAAAATCTGAGCTAGAAAAGATCAATAATGAAAAAAACAATGAAGCCAAAAAGAAGTATTCTTTTATTGCTATATCTGTAGGAGAAGGCATAGACGAAGTTTTTAAGGGGTTAAATGTTGATGTACTAGTATCAGGTGGTCAAACTATGAATCCTAGCACCGAGGACATACTTAATGCAATTGAAAGTACTAATGGTGAGTATGTTTATATATTGCCAAACAATAGTAATATTATTTTAGCTGCAGAGCAAGCTAAAGAATTAAGTTCTAGGAATATTATTGTTGTTACAACAAAATCTATTCCTCAAGGTATCTCAGCTTTACTAGCTTTTGATGAGTTAAAAGATAGTGAGGAAAATTATTCTAGGATGATGGAAGCAGTTTCCAATGTAAAAACTGGTCAAATTACCTATGCAGTTAGGGATACGGAGTTCAATAATACTAAAATAGAAAAAGACGATATCATTGGTATCTCTGAAGGAGATATTATTTCTAATGGTAAGGAAGTTAATGAAGTTGCTATGAAGCTTCTAGAAGGCATGATTGATGAAGATACTTCTTTGATTACAATTATATATGGAAGTGACTTAACTGAGGATATGGCTAATGATTTAGAAAATTATTTATCCAAGGAATATACTGATATTGATATTGAGGTAGTATTTGGTGGCCAACCATTATATTACTATATATTTTCTGTAGAATAAATTCCCTACCTTTGGTAGGGTTTTTAATTTAATAAGGTATTAGTTTTTTAATGGGAGGTGTTAAAATGGATTCTCTGTCTATGGATATTCAGTACATAAAAGGGGTAGGACCAAAAAAAGCATATAAATTAAAACGTTTAAATATCAACACTATAGAAGATTTGTTATATTTTATTCCTAGAGATTATGAAGATAGAACAAATTTTATGAGTATAATAGAATGTAAAATAGGTGAGAAGGCAAGTTTACAGGTTCAAGTAATAGGTCCTCCAAGTATTGTTAGACCTAGAAAGAATCTTTCTATTCTAAAAATTCCAGTGAAGGATATTTCTAGAACAGCATACTTAACTTGGTTTAATCAAGAATATTTAAAGGACAAGTTTCCCATTGGAGAAAAATTTGTTTTAAATGGTAAAATAAACAAAATAGGTGGAGAAATTCAAATAATGAATCCAATAGTTGAGAAGATAGATGAAATGGCCAAAGTAGGTAAGATTATGCCAATCTATCCTTTAACTGAAGGGTTAACAAATAACGAAATCACAAAAATAATAAACTTTGCTATTAATGAATACATTGGGTTAGTACAAGAATTTTTACCTTTTGATATAATAAAAAGATACGATTTACCAGAAATCAAGGAAGCAATTAAGAATATACATTTTCCTACGAGTAAATCCATATTAGATAAGTGTAGAAGAAGACTTTCTTTTCAAGAATTATTTACACTTCAGATGGGATTATATACTATAAAAAGTAAGAACTATAATTCAAATAGTGGAATTAAATTCAAAAAAACTCCAGAAGTCATAAACTTTATTGATAAATTAAATTTTAGACTTACAAATGCCCAAATTAATGTAGTTAAGGAAATTGAAACAGATATGGAAAAAGACATCCAGATGAATAGATTGGTACAAGGTGATGTAGGTTCAGGGAAAACAATTGTTGGAGTTATAGCAATGTATAAAGCAGTTTTATCAGGGTATCAAGCTGTAATGATGGCACCTACAGAAATCTTAGCTAGGCAACATTTTGAATCTATAAGTAATTTATTTGAAGAATATAATATAAAATGCGAACTTTTAGTTGGGAGTATCCCAATGAAGAAGAAAGAGGAGATTTTACTTGATTTAAAAGAAGGTCGAATAGATATATTGATCGGTACACATGCTATTATACAAGATAATGTAGAATTTTATAGATTGGGATTAGCAATTACGGATGAGCAACATAGATTTGGGGTGAAGCAAAGGGGAATACTGGCTCAAAAGGGAAAATACCCTGATATTGTGGTAATGACTGCGACGCCTATTCCTAGAACGTTAGCGCTAATATTATATGGAGACCTAGACATTTCAATAATTGATGAGTTGCCTCCAGGTAGAAAAGAAATTGAAACCTATGCTGTTGGACCTGAAATGATAGATAGAATTAATAAATTTATAAGAAAACAAATAGTAGAAGGGAGACAAGCATATATAGTTTGTCCTTTAATTGAAGAAAGTGAAACCCTAACTATTAAATCTGCGGAAGATATCTATGAAAACCTAAAAAACAATGTTTTTATAGATTTTAATATTGGGCTATTACATGGCAAAATGAATTCAAAAGACAAAGATCAAGTTATGGAAGAATTTAAAGATAATAAAGTTGATATACTAGTATCTACTACTGTTATAGAGGTAGGAGTAAATGTTCCAAATTCAAATATTATGGTTATTTATAATGCAGAAAGATTTGGGTTAGCACAATTACATCAACTACGAGGAAGGGTTGGTAGAGGAGAATATCAATCATATTGTATTCTTATAAATGAAAGTAACAATCCGATTGCAAGAGAGAGAATGAGAATATTACAAAGCTCTACTGATGGATTTATAATCTCAGAGAAAGACTTAGAACTAAGAGGACCAGGTGAGTTTTTCGGTACTAGACAGCATGGATTACCGGAACTAAAGGTAGCCAATTTAATTTCAGATATGGATATTTTGAAGATTGCACAAAAAGAAGCTATTGAATTGTTAAACAAAGATGTAAATTTGAAAGAAGAACAATATACAGGTTTAAGAAAAGAAATTCAGAAAAAATTTGCAAAATCACAAGAAAGTTTGATTTTTAATTAATAATTCTTTTAAATTGGGTAATATATGATAAAATATTAATTGTAGTTTTAAGGAGGTTAATATTTGAGAGTTATTTCAGGATTAAGAAAAGGACATAGATTAATTGCACCGAAAGGTATAACAGTTAGACCTACTGAAGATAAAATAAAAGAATCATTATTTAATATTTTAGGATATATTGATGAAGATAGCATAGTACTAGATGCATTTGGAGGCTCTGGTTCTATTGGTATTGAATTTCTCAGCAGAGGTGCAAAGACAAGTTATTTTGTTGATAAGTATATTGAAAGCATTAATACTATCAAAGAAAACTTAAAACATACAAAATTACTTGAAAATAGCAATATTCTTAAATCAGATATTTTTGTAGCTTTAAAATCTTTTGGTGTAAACAAGATAAAATTTGATTATATATATTTGGATCCACCATATAGAAAAGATAATCTTATTCATAAGTTATTGGAATCAATTGGCTTTGAGGATGTTTTACAAGAAGATGGTATGATAATAATTGAGCACGAAAGTGAATTAGACTTAGAAAACAATATAAGTGAATTTATAAAGTTTGATTATAGAAAATATGGTAGCAAGTCATTATCATTTTACAAAATTAACAAATAAGGAGGAAAGCTGATGAAGGCTATTTATCCAGGTAGCTTTGACCCGGTAACATATGGTCATTTAGATATTATAGAAAGAGCTTCTAAAAAAGTTGAACATTTAATAGTTGCAATCTTAAACAATCCATCAAAAAATAATGTTTTTTCTTTAGAAGAAAGGACTTATTTTCTAAAGGAAGTAACAAAAAAATTTCCTAATGTGGAGATAGATTCCTTTACGGGGCTACTAACGGATTATGCTGTAAAAAAAGATTGTACTACGATGATTAGAGGTCTTAGAGCTGTTTCAGATTTTGAATATGAAATGCAAATGGCTTTAGTAAACAAGAAAATCAATAATAATGTGGAGACTCTTTTTATGGTATCTGATAGTAAATATGCATACCTAAGCTCAAGCATAGTGAAGGAAGTATCAAGGTTTGGTGGAAATGTATCATATTTTGTTCCTGAAATAATTGAACAAGCTTTAAAGAATAAATTTATAGGGGGCCGCTGATCATATGGAAGTTTTAAGACTGATTGATGAAATTGAAGATATTGTAGAGGCAGGTACAAGTCTGCCATTTTCAGGTAAGGTTATGGTAGATAGGTTTGAAATCTTGGAGATAGTAAAAGAAATCAGAATTAAGCTACCTGATGAAATCAAACAAGCTGCATGGATAAAAGAAGAAAGACAGAGAATTTTAGCAGAAGCTCAGAAAGATGCAGATACTTTACTACAAGAGACAGAATATAGGTTAGAGGAATTAGTTGATCAGGAGGAAATTACAAAGAAAGCAAATTCAAGAGCTGAAGATATAATTTCAAAGGCTCAAAGCCATGCTAAGGATATTAGATTGGGAGCAATGGAATATGCGGATACTTTATTACAGGAAACTCAAGAAAATCTAAAAGAATTAATTCAATTATTAAATGATAATAGAAAGGAACTTAGGGGCTCTAACTAAGTTCCTTTTCCTAATTTTCTACAAATTAAGAAAACAAATATTGATAATATAAATATATAAAGATTAATACTTAGAACAAGTTTTGTTGAATTTGTTAATATATTAATCCAGTCACTTAATACAAATTGTTTTGGAATATAAATAGTCTCAAAGAATGTTGTTTGGATGTAATTTTTATATTTTAATATATACATCAAATAACCAAAAAAAGCTGATAGGATTCCATGAAATAACTTAGATAATAAATATAATTTGCTATCTATATCTGTTTTATTTATAAAACTAATTGCTTGACTATGTACAGATAAACCACCCCAGCCGATTAAAAAGTTTAGAATTAAAATTTTGCCAATATAACTTATATCTGTGATCACAATATTTTTGCAACCTGTAGTTACTTCGAAAAAACCTGATATTAATCCTTTTATTACATTTGGATCCAAAGAGATTTGGCTACTTAAGAAATATATAATTCTATTAAATAAACTGAAACTAAAAATTATTTCAATTAAGACTGAATAAAATACTAGTAATCCACCAATTAATAGTATTGTATCAGTACTTTCTTTAATTGATTCTGTTATCATAGATCCCATAGATTTATTTGTATTAATCCATGTATTAAAGGAATCTTGAATTTCTTCAAAAACATTATCTTTAGTTTTCTTGTTTTTTATTTTATATGGTTTATAAAATTTAAATATTAAACCTAATACTAATATGCTAATGTAGTGTGGAAGTATTATTATTGGGGCAATAGTTGGGTCATTCAGCATTCCGATGCTTACGGCTCCTAACATAAAAAGAGGTCCAGAGGTACTAGTGAAACATATTAATCTAGTACCTTCTTCTTTTGTTACTAAGTTTTTTTCTCTTAATCTAGATGTTAATTTAGCCCCTACAGGATAACCAGATAGTATAGACATGGTTAGTGGGAAGGCACCTTCACCTGGGACATTAAAAAGTGGTTTCATAATTGGTTGAAGTAGTTTTCCAATAAAATTAACAAAACCTAAAGCTATAAGTAGTTCAGAGATAATAAAAAATGGTAAAAGTGAAGGGATGACAATATTAGACCACAAAGATAATCCTGATGTAGCACTTTGTAATGAAAGCTCAGGGTCAGATAAAATACCTATTAATATAATTATTATAAGTAATGATAATAATATTTTGGAAAAAGGTCTTCTTATACTTTTTCTTTTTTTCATATTCACTCCCCCTATATTTAATATATTTTCCATATAGAAAAATATGAGTTAAAGGGAGATAATAATAACTTATTTTATATAAGGTGAAGTCAAATAATCCATATTTGACAAAAGATTTGGATGGTTTAAGCCTAAGAAAAAAAGATCAGTTGCTTTTTTATCATACATTAAAATATTTTCAAGTTCTTTGTTCTTCAAATGTTTATGATCAGCAAATTTAGTTATAATAGGTAATGATGAGCTTTCCTTAATTTTTTTCAATAACAATAACCCATTTTTATTAGCACCCAAAACTCGGATATAAGAAGGATAGGATTGGTAAAATTGTTTGAAATTATCATTGTAAAGATTATTTAGTAAGTGAACAAACAATCTTTGAATACGAGTTCTTGGATATCTTTTACTTACAATACTATTTATTATTTCTATGATATCATTAGATTTAGCTCCAAAATCTTTTATTCTATTTTCAAGCCCATTTTCTATATCTATTAGACTAGCTATTCTTTCTTTTTGAGTAGTAAGTATTAAATAGAGTAGTATTTGATTATAGTTTTCTAAATAATTAAAGGCATTATATTTATTTAAATATTCTTCTAGGCAATAATATGTTTCCATTGGGACTAGTGATTTTACAGAATTAATTCCTTCTTTTTTTATCATGTTTCTGATACCAGTTGCACTTGCAAAACCCTTTGATAAGTCCAACTCATTATATGAACTTCCTAATCGTTTAATGGAAACTGGTTTGATTTTAGAATTGATTTTATTAATTGCCTTTAAGTATTCTATTCCTAGTATATTATTTGATTTGCTTAAGATTTCTTTATAATCAAATTGATTTTCAGTAAGGAAAGTACCAGCATATTCTTCTATTGCATTACTTCTTGATACTGAATATGATAAACCTTTGTCTAAATGTTTTTTAAGCATTTTTTTATAAGATTCTGGCTCATTGGATAGGATACTAGATATTTGAGTTAATGAGTCTAGCTCACCAGCTTCGCTACCAAAAGATAAATAATCAACTATATTTAAGCTATCCATCAATTTTACGCCACCATATGCAAAATATTCAGCGCTTTGGGATGAAAAAATAAATGGTAATTCTAATACTAAATCAACACCATTGTCTATTGCCATCTTTGCTTTCGTCCATTTATCAACAAAGGAGGGTTCCCCCCTTTGTAAAAAGGAACCACTCATTATTGCAATTGAAAAATCAGCATTAGTTATTTTTTTAGATTCTTCTAAATGGTGTAGGTGACCATAATGAAATGGGTTATATTCAGATATAAGTCCTAGGATTGTCATAGTTACCTCCAAAATATATTTTCTTTAATTATAACATGTTGATTTTTTAACACAAATGTAATATTATTAAATATAGATAAAACAACTAATAGGAGGAAAAGATATGAAAATTCTTGTAATTAACTGTGGAAGTTCTTCGTTAAAATATCAACTTATAGATATGGATGGAGAAATTGTATTATGTAAAGGTTTAGTAGAAAGAATAGGAATCGAAGGTTCCAAAATAAAGCATGACACTACAGGCAAAGAAAGAGTTATAATTGAAGAACCTATGTCTGATCATAAGGTTGCACTAGGATTAGTACTTAATGCAATAATTGATGAAAATCATGGAGCTATTAAATCTATGGATGAAATAGGTGCTGTAGGTCATAGGGTTGTACATGGTGGAGAAACTTTTGCTTCATCAGTTATTATTGATGACGAAGTTATGAAAGTTTTAGAGGAATGTGTGGAGTTAGCACCATTACATAATCCTCCAAATATCATTGGAATCGAGGCTTGTCAAGAATTGATGCCAAACACACCAATGGTTGGAGTATTTGATACAGC
>CAZIII010000001.1:36906-68773 GCA_964539425.1 uncultured Tissierellaceae bacterium
AACATCTCATAAATATGTATCAAATAGGGCAGCTGAAATCTTAGGTAAAGATATCAAAGATTTAAATATCATTACTTGTCATTTAGGTAATGGATCTAGTGTATGTGCAGTTGAAGGTGGAAAGTCTATGGATACTAGTATGGGTTTCACTCCATTAGAAGGTTTAGCAATGGGAACTAGATCCGGAGATATAGATCCAGCTATAATACCATTTATAATGGATAAAGAAAATATGACATTTGATGAAGTTAACAATATGTTAAATAAAAAATCAGGAGTTTTAGGTATTTCAGGTCACAGTAGTGACTTTAGAGACTTAGAAATAGCAATGAATGGAGGAGATGCTAGATCCAAACTTGCTCTAGATGTATTTGTAAATAGAGTTAAAAAATATGTTGGTGCGTATGTTGCAACTTTGTGTAAAGTAGATGCTTTAGTATTTACTGCAGGAATTGGTGAAAATTCAGGCTATATAAGGGAAAGAATATGCGAAGGGTTAGAATGCCTAGGTATTAAAATAGATTCAGAGTTAAACGATGTAAGGGGAGAAGAAGCTCAACTTAATAAGGACTTAACTGGTGTTACAATAATGGTTATTCCTACAAATGAAGAAGTGATGATAGCTAGAGACACATTAGCTTTAGTATCAAAATAATATTGTTCTTGACAAGATGAAGCCTCCTTGTATATAATAATGTTTGTTAGTTTAAGAGGTGAAGAATATGTTAATTAATTTATCGAGTTTTCTTGATGGTCCCAATGAGTCCTTTCATTTTGAAGGAAATATGGAGATTGAAAGATTAGATTTAGGTGGAAGAGATATTGTAGTAGTTGATCCCATACAATACGAAGGAGAAATCTTTAATGTTGATGGAGAAAAGGCAGTAGATATTAGGATTACTTTTACTTATAGTGAAGTATGCAATAGATGTCTGGAGCCTACTATTAATAAAATTAAAACTAATTTATCTGGAAAACTTATAAAGGGAAAAGAAGAAATACTTTCTGAGGATGAAGGTTATGAAGAAATATTTTATTTTGAAAATGATATCTTCGATCCGGAGGAGTATGTGCTAAACCAAGTAGTTCTTTCTTTACCTATGAAATCCCTATGTAGTTCTGATTGCAAGGGATTATGTACTACATGTGGAGCAGATTTAAATAATACAGTATGTAATTGTATTAATGAAAATATTGATCCTAGACTTGAAAAATTAAAGAATCTTTTTCCTAAGAATTAAGGAGGTGTTTTAAATGGCGGTACCAAAACGTAAAACTTCTAAAACCAGAAGAGACAAGAGAAGAGCTTCTTCTTATACACTTAACAAAACTACAGTTGTTGAATGTCCACAATGTCATGAGCCTAAACAACCACATAGAGTATGTAGATCATGCGGATATTACAAAAACAGAGAAGTTATGGCTGCAAAATAACGAAGAAAAGATAGTGATATCACTATCTTTTTTTAATTACATATTGATTTTTTATTAAGTCTAATATATATTAAATATCAGTAGGCTAAAATACACAGCATTGGAGGGTGATTATGAAAATTATTATTGATGCTATGGGTGGAGATAATGGGCCAATTGAGATAGTCAAGGGTTCTGTTGATGCAGTTAATGAATACGGCATTGAAGTTGTATTGGTTGGTAAAGAGAATACTATTAAACATGAATTAGAAAAATATGAGTATGAAAAAGATAAAATAGGAATCCTTAATGCTGAAGAAATAATAACCAATGATGACGATCCTGCAGTGGCTATAAGGAGAAAAAAAAATTCGTCGATGGTTGTTGGTTGCAAGGCACTCTCTGATGGATTGGGTGATGGTTTTATTTCAGCTGGTAGTACTGGTGCATTGTTGGCCTCTGGGCTTTTTATTGTTAAAAGAATAGATGGCATTGATAGAGCTGCTTTAACAGTATTATATCCAACTTTAACTGGATTCTCACTACTTCTTGATGCAGGAGCTAATGTAGATTGTAAACCTGAATACTTAAATCAATTTGCATTAATGGGTTCTTTATATATGGAAAAAGTAATGGGAATTACTTCTCCTAAAGTTGGTCTTGTAAACATTGGTGCTGAAAAAGGCAAAGGTAATATTTTGACTAAAGAAACATATGATATGATTGAAAATTCAGATTTAAACTTTACTGGTAATGTAGAAGCGAGAGATTTGCCAAATGGGGTTGTTGATGTCATTGTCAGTGATGGCTTTGCAGGTAACATCGTTTTAAAGCTAACTGAGGGCATGGCTATATCCATATTTTCCATACTTAAAGCAGAGTTCACAAAAAATATAAGGACGAAGATTGGTGCTATGTTGCTTAAACCTGAGCTTAGGAATATTAAGAGTAGAATGGATTATAGAGAATATGGTGGTGCACCATTATTAGGTATAAAAAAACCTATTGTAAAGGCTCACGGAAGTTCTGATGCTTATGCCATAAAAAACGCAATAAAGCAAATGATAAAGTTTGTTGATAAAGATGTAATAAATATAATTCAAGAAAATATGTATATAATTAATAAACAATAATATTTTGGAGGGAGATAATAATGATTTTTAAAAAAATAAAGGAAATAATAGCTACTCAATTTAATATTGATGAAAATGAGATTAAGAAGGATACTTCATTTAAAGATACACTAAATGCTGATTCATTAGATTTAGTTGAGCTTATTATGGCCCTTGAAGATGAATTTGGTTTGGAATTTGAAGATGAAGAGATGGATAATATAAAGACAGTTGGAGATGCTGTTGAGTATATCACAAATGCTATAGATGAATAATAGTTAGGGCAGACTAAGCCCTAGTTGTTAGGATGAATTTGGGGGTATAGACATGAAAAATAGTACAAAACATGCGAAATTACTAGAGCCATTACAAGAAAACTTTAATTATAAATTTAAAAATATAAAATTGTTAGAAACAGCATTAACTCATAGCTCTTATGCAAATGAGAATAAAATGAAACTTACAGATAATAATGAACGACTAGAATTTCTTGGTGATACAATACTGGGTTTAGTCGTAAGTCAATACCTATATAAAAAGTACCCTAATTATCCAGAAGGTGAACTAACAAAAATTAGAGCAAAAGTAGTTTGTGAATCATCTTTAGCTTTTGCAGCTAAAAAAATAAACTTAGGAGATTATCTTCTACTAGGCAAAGGTGAGGAAGCTACAGGCGGAAGAGATAGGGAATCAATTTTAGCTGATGCCAGTGAGGCGCTAACGGGTGCTATTTATATGGATAGTGACTTTGAGACAGTAAATAAACTTCTGATTGAAAACTTTGAAGCTGATATTGTTTATGCTGTTGCTAAAGGAGCTTTGTTTATTGATTATAAGACGGATTTACAAGAAAATCTTCAAAAGATTACTAGATCTAAGATAGATTATAATGTAACAAAAGAAGAGGGACCTGATCATAATAAGATATTTTATATGGAAGTAAAAGTAGATAACAAAGTTGTGGGTAGGGGTACTGGTCGTAATAAAAAAGAAGCAGAGCAAATGGCTGCAAAAGAGGCTTTATTAATAATGGGTGAAATAAGTGAGTAGACATTATATAATACCCATATTCGTACCACATTTTGGTTGTCCCCATGATTGCGTATTTTGCAATCAAAAAAAGATTACTGGATTATCTACTAGTGTAAAACCTGATGATGTTACTTCTATTATAGAGGATCATCTTTCTACTTTTAAGCCTGATTCTACAGTTGAAGTTGCTTTTTATGGTGGAAGCTTTACCGCAATAGATATGGATATTCAGAAAAAGTTATTAGAAGTACCATATAAATACAAAATTAATAATAAAATTAATGGTATTAGATTATCTACTAGGCCAGATTGTATTGATGAAATTATATTAGAAAATCTAAAAAAGTATTCAGTAGATACAATTGAACTAGGCGTTCAATCATTAGATGAAAACGTCTTATACCAAAGCGGAAGAGGACATACCACTAATGATGTTTATGAGTCAGTAAAATTAATTAAAGAATTTGGATTTGATTTTGGTTTGCAAATGATGGTTGGTTTGCCATCTGATACTTTTGAAAAATCTTTACATACTTGTAAAGATTTTATTAAGTTATCTCCGGATTGTGTTAGAATATACCCTACATTAGTGATAAAGGATACTTATTTGGAAAAACAGTATTTAGAAGGAAATTACACTCCAATTTCTATTGAAAAAGCAGTTGATATATGTTCCATATTACTAATGTTATTTAGAATAAATGATATTAATGTTATTAGAATGGGATTACAGCCAACTGAAAATATCCAATTAGGAAAAGATGTAGTTGCAGGACCTTTCCATCCTGCTTTTGGACAATTGGTAGAAGCGAATATATTTAAAATTTTATTAAACTATTATTTTACTAAACACAAAGTAGAAACAAAAGATAAAATTTTAATAGTGGAATCTAATAGTAAAAACATTTCTCCAATAGCTGGACAAAAATCAAGTAATTTAGATTATTTTTACAATACCTATAAATTTAGCAAAATAAAAATATACACAAAACCATTGGATAAAAATTTTATTAACATTACAATCCATGGATTTTATGATAAAATTAATATAAAATTACTTATGGAATCTTATCTAAAGGATAATTCTATGATTTAAGTAAATATCAAAGGTTTCCTACTGTATTGGAAACCTTTATTTATAATAACATTAAGAGGTGTTATAATTGCGACTAAAAAAGTTAGAAATACAAGGGTTTAAATCTTTTGCTGATAAGACTGATATTGAATTTAAAGATGGAATTACTGCTATTGTTGGACCTAATGGAAGCGGGAAAAGCAATATTTCTGATGCTATTAGATGGGTTTTAGGAGAACAAAGTGTAAAGAACCTTAGAGGCAGCAAGATGGAAGATATAATTTTTGCAGGGACAAGCAAACGAAAAGCATTGGGATATGCAGAAGTAACAATTACTTTTGATAATAAAAGTGGTTCTATACCAATTGAGTATTCAGAAGTGGCTGTTACTAGAAGAATGTTCAGATCTGGAGAATCTGAATATTATATAAATAAAAATTCTTGCAGATTAAAAGATATACGAGAGCTATTTATGGATACTGGGATAGGAAAGGATGGATATTCAATAATTGGTCAAGGGCGCATAGATGAGATTCTTAGCAATAGGCCTGAAGATAGAAGAAGTATTTTTGAAGAAGCTGCTGGTATTGTAAAATACAAATCAAAAAAAGAAGAAGCAGAGCGAAAACTAGATAAGACAGAAGGCAATATAATTAGAATCAAAGATTTAGTATCAGAGTTATCTAATCAATTAGAAAGTCTGGAAATCCAAGCACATAAGGCTAACTGCTTTACTAAATTATATAATAGATTAAAAGATTTAGAAATTAATATATCTATTAGAGATATAAAAAAGATAGAATTACAAATACAAGAAATAAATGAAGAAAAGTTAATTTTAGAAGAAGAACTTAATAAAAATACTGCTGAGATGCAGGCTATAGAAGATAAATTTAACGTTTTAAAGGAAGAAATAGAAAGTTTCGAGAAAAAAATTGAGGTACTTAGAGATGTAAATTCAACTAATTCTAATGAGCTTGATAAGAATAGAAACAATTTATCTTTAATACAGGAAAAAGAAAAATTTTATAATAAAGATTTAGAGAGAATAAAAGATGAAAAAGACAAATTAGATAATAGATTAAAAATAATTGAAGAATTAAATATAGAGATAATAAAAGAAAAAACTATTACTCAAGATGAATTCACTAGATTAAATAATAATTATAGGGACAAAACTTTAGAATTAGAAAAAGATATTAACTTAATTTTAGCGAAGGAAAAAGAAATTGAGGTAGAAAAAAACAATGCAATTAAAATTTATAATAACACATCTGATAAAAAATCAGAATTAAATAGTATCGCTTCATTTAATGATAATATTGAAAAAAGGATATTTCAATTAGAGAAAGACATTAATGAGATGAGAAAAGAAGAAGAATCGATTTTGAAAAAACAAGCGGAAATTACAAAGTCTGAAGATGTTTATAAGAAAGAATTAGCTAATTTTCTAGATAAACTAAAGAGTTTGAAAGTGATTGAAAAAGAAACCAATGATGATTTAGATTCATTAATTAAGAAAGTTAATGTAAATGATTTTGATATTCAAAGCAAATTATCAAATTTAAAATTGTTTAAAAACATGGAAGAAGATTATGAAGGATATTATAAAGGTGTAAAATCACTGCTTATAGCATCAAAGAAGGATCCTAATTTAAAGGAAGGTCTTATAGGTGTTGTGGGTGAATTAATAAAAGTAGAAAATAAATTTGAAAGAGCTATTGATATAAGTTTAGGTTCAAATGTACAAAATATGGTTACCGAAACTGAAGAAGATGGAAAGAAGGCAATAGAATACCTTAAAAAGAATAAATTAGGTAGAATTACATGTTTACCACTTAGTGTTATTAGTGGCAATGTTATAGATATCAGTATAGAAGATAGAGAAAAATTTAAGATATTAGGATTAGGATTTGAGTTAATCGAATATGCTAAAAAATATGAAGGATTATTTAAATATTTACTTGGAAGAACAATAATAGTTGAAGATATTGATAATGGTATACAATTAGCTAATAAGTATAAACATAAATACAAGATAGTTACACTACAAGGTGAAATACTAAATCCAGGTGGATCTATGACTGGTGGAAGTTACGCTAGTAATTCTATAAGTATTATTAATAGAAAAGGAAGAATAGAAGCCTTGGAAATAGAAATTTCTGATTTAAATACAGTCAAAGAAGTGTTAGAAGATCAAAGATCATCTTTAAGTGTAAAGAAAACAAATGTGGAAAACAAAATTTCTATAATAGCTGAAAAAATTAAAGATGCTGAATACTATATAATAAATGCTGAGAACTTACGAGAAAAGCATACTAGTGATGCAAGAAAGACTAATGAACTAATAGAAAAAGCAGAGAAAGAAATTAAAAGTTTAAGCTTAGAAGTAAATGACTTTAATTCCAAAAGTGAAGAACTAAAAGGACTAGTGGAAAAGTTGGAAGAAGATAGTATAGATCAGAAAGAAAAAATTCGAATTTTAACTCTATCTTTAAATGAAGAAAAATTTATTAGAGAAGAAAAAGTAAAACTTGTGACAGACATGAAAATTAATCTTAATAGTATTGAAAATATATTAAAGAATTTAGATGAGAAGATCGAAAAAAACAAAATAGAAATGAAAAATATAAATATATCTTTTAAAGAAAAAGATGAAGAGATACATGATAATATTGTTAAAATTGAAGAAGTATTTAATATCAAATCTACCCTAGATAATAATATCAAAGAATTAAATATTATTGTTACAAAAGCAAAGATGGAACTATCTGAATTAATCTCAGATAAAGATAAACGGATGGATGGATTTTATTCTGAACAAGAGCGATTAAGAGAGATTAATAAGATAATTACTGAGACAGAGAGAAAAATTAATTCTCAAGATGTAAAATTAGCTAGGATTTCTGTGCAATATGAAAATTATCACAAGAAACTTAGGGAAGACTATGACTTATCTTATGAAGAAGCTTTAAATTATGAGAGTGAAATTAAAAATATTCAAGAGGCTTTAGTAGAAACTAGACGTTTAAAAGGAGAAATAAAGGAGCTTGGAGTAGTAAATTTAGGTTCTATTGAAGAGTGCAAAAATTTAAAGGAAAGATTAGACTTTATTCTCAAACAACAAAATGACTTATTGAACGCTAAAGAAAACTTGAATGAAGTAATACTTGATATGGAGACAAAAATGAAAAATCAGTTTCTTGTTAACTTTCGAATTATTAATGAGAACTTTAAAGAAATTTTTAAAATTCTTTTTGACGGAGGACAAGCAGAACTGGTTCTTAATGAGGCTGATGATATATTAAGTTCTGGAATAGATATTAATGCTCAACCCCCAGGAAAGAAATTGCAAAATTTATCATTGCTTTCTGGTGGTGAAAAGTCTTTAACCGCAGTAGCATTACTATTTTCTATACTTAAATTGAAACCTTCTCCATTTTGTGTATTAGATGAAATAGATGCAGCTCTCGATGAAGCTAATATTAGTAGATATACTAACTATCTAAAGCTATTTTATCAAGACACACAATTTGTACTTATAACTCATAGAAAGACTACGATGGAGATAGCTGATATTTTATATGGAGTAGCAATGGAACATGATGGAATATCAAAATTAATTTCGGTTAAACTAAAAGATAATAAAAATGAAATAGCAAGTTAGGGGGAAAATAATGTTTAAGTGGTTTAAGAAAAAAGAAAAATCAAAAGAAGAGTTAACAGAAAATGAAGAATCACAAATTTTTGATGAAGAAGTAGGTCATGAGTTGCAAGAAGAGGTTGTTTCAGATTATAGTGATTTAAAGAGCAAAATTGAAAACGAAACAAGTGATGAAGAATTAAATTGCAATAATGAATATGATGCAGAAAGTATATTAGATATTTCAAATGAAATAACTAATAATGAAGAGGCAGAAATAGAAATTGAAAAGCCTGTGGAAAAAAAGCTTGGATTGTTTGAAAAACTTAAGAATGGACTAACTAAGACTAGAAAGGATATGTCTGATAAAATAGATGGGATTCTTAAGTCATATAAAAAGATAGATGAAGAACTGTTTGAAGATTTAGAGGAAGTATTAATAAGTGCAGATGTGGGTATGAACACTACTATGAAACTAATTGATAATCTACGTGACAGAGTAAAAGAAGATAAGATAACTGATCCAGAGGGTATAAAAGTTTTATTAAAAAATGAAATTAGAAAACTAATGTTAGATTCAGTTAATGATAATGAATTAAAGATAGAACCGTCACCGGCGGTAATTTTAGTTGTAGGAGTAAATGGAGTAGGCAAGACTACGACTATAGGTAAATTATCTAACAACTTCAAAAAACAAGGTAAAAAAGTTCTTATTGCAGCGGGTGATACATTTAGGGCCGCCGCAATTGAACAACTAGAAGAGTGGAGCAATAGATCTGGAGTTGAATTTATTGCCCATAAGGAAGGAGCAGACCCTGCAGCTGTTATATTTGATGGTGTTCAAGCTGCAAAAGCAAGAAAATCTGATATTTTAATTTGTGATACGGCAGGTAGACTCCATAATAAATCTAATTTAATGAATGAATTAAATAAAATTTTCAGAGTTGTAGAAAGAGAATATCCTAATGCAACAAAAGAAATATTACTTGTACTAGATGCTACTACAGGACAAAATGCAATTAATCAGGCAAAGACATTTAAAGAGGTTGCAAATATTACAGGAGTTGCATTAACTAAACTAGATGGAACTGCCAAGGGTGGGGTTATTATTGCTTTGCAATCAGAACTTAAAATTCCTGTAAAATTAGTTGGTGTAGGAGAAGGTATAGAAGATTTACAAGAGTTTAATGTAGAAGATTTTGTGGAAGCAATATTTAATTAATACTATTGACATAATTGAAAACTTATATTAGAATAATACTGTCAAGTAAAACACTTGACAGTATTATTAAGTTGGTGATATAATGGTAGAGAAGCTTGTTGAGATTGGTACTTTGTTTGATTTTTATGGCAAGTTACTTAGTGATAAACAATATGAAGTAGTGGAGTTATACTATATACATGATTTTTCTTTAGGAGAGATTGGTGATGAGCTTAATGTTACAAGACAGGGTATTTTTGATCTTCTAAGGAGAGCTGAGCAAAAACTTTATCTATATGAGGAAAAATTAGGCTTAGTAAGTAAGTTTTTTAGTAGCCATTCAAACATTAGAAAGATAATAGATATTACTGAAGATATTATAAATATAGCTAAAGAAAATGATAATGATGAAATTCAAAGGAAAGCTCTGATTATTAATAAAATTAGTAAAAAAATATTAGATAATAGTCTGGAGGTGGTTGACTAATGGTATTTGAATCTTTATCGGAGAAATTACAAAATGCTTTAGGTAAATTAAAGGGAAAAGGAAAGCTCTCAGAAAAAGATGTTGATTTAGCAATGAGAGAAGTTAGACTTGCTTTACTTGAGGCAGATGTTAATTTTAAGGTTGTAAAAGATTTCATTGTAAAAGTTAAGGAAAGAGCTATTGGCATTGAAGTAATGGAAAGTTTAACACCTGGTCAACAAGTGATAAAAATAGTAAACGAAGAATTAACTAATTTGATGGGTAAAAGTGAAGTGAAATTAAATTTCTCTTCAAATCCACCTACAGTAATACTTATGTGTGGATTGCAGGGAGCTGGTAAAACTACCACTACAGGAAAATTAGCTAATAATCTTAAAAAACAAAATAAAAGACCATTGTTAGTAGCTTGTGATATTTATAGGCCTGCTGCTATAAAACAGCTTGAAGTTGTGGGTGAAAGGGTAAATGTTCCGGTATTCACCATGGGGAATAAAACAAATCCAGTTGATATAGCTAAGGCAGCTATAGAACATGGTAAACAAAATGGTAATGATGTTATTATTATAGATACTGCAGGAAGGCTTCACATTGATGAAGAATTAATGAATGAGATAAAGAATATCCATGAAGCTGTTAGCCCTAATGAAGTACTTTTAGTCCTAGATGCAATGACTGGTCAAGATGCAGTTAATGTGGCTGAATCCTTTGATGAGAGACTTGGTATTACAGGAGTTGTTCTTACAAAGCTTGATGGGGATGCTAGAGGTGGAGCAGCGCTATCTATTAGGGCAGTTACACAAAAACCTATTAAGTTTGTTGGTATGGGAGAGAAATTGGATCAATTGGAACCATTTCACCCTGATAGAATGGCATCAAGAATATTAGGCATGGGTGATGTTCTTAGTCTAATTGAGAGAGCACAAGCAAATATTGATGAAAAAAAGGCTATTGAATTAGAAAAAAAGATAAGAAGTCAACAATTTACTTTTGATGATTTCTTAGATCAGTTAGAACAAATGAAATCTTTGGGGCCCATAGATCAATTAATGGGCATGATTCCTGGAATGAATGCCAAAGCCCTTAAGGGTTTGGATGTAAATGAAAGGGATATTGCAAGAATACAAGCTATAATTCAATCAATGACAAAGAAAGAAAGAGAAAATCCTGATATTATTGATAGTAATAGAAGAAAGAGGATATCTCAAGGTAGTGGTACTTCTGTCCAAGATGTAAACAAGATTCTAAAGCAATTTAAAGAAACAAAGAAAATGATGAAGAAGTTTACTGATATGGAAAAAACAATGAAGAAGAAAGGGAAATTAGGATTCCCCTTTTTCTAAATAGATTATACATATTATAAGGAGGTGAAAATAATGGCAGTTAAAATTAGATTAAGAAGAATGGGAGCTAAGAAAAGCCCTTTCTATAGAATAGTTGTTGCTGATTCCCGTGCTCCTAGAGATGGAAGATTTATAGAAGAGATTGGGTATTATAATCCATTAACTGAACCAAAAACAGTTAAGATAGATAATGAGAAAGCAATTAACTGGATTAATAATGGAGCAAAACCAACAGATACTGTAGACAGATTATTTAGGACAAATGGCCTATATGAAAAAGAAACTGTAATCAATACAGAGGAATAGTATCTAGGAGGTGCTAGTAGTGAGAGAATTAGTAGAATTTATTGCTAAATCCCTAGTTGATAATCCTGATGAAGTAACAGTAAATGAAATAGAAGGTAGCCAATCAATTATGATTGAACTTAAAGTTGCTCCAGAGGATATGGGTAAAATTATTGGCAAGCAAGGTAGAATTGCAAAAGCCATAAGAACTGTTGTTAAAGCAGCCGCTATTAAAGATAATAAAAGAGTTATAGTTGAAATCATTCAGTAGGGATTGGAAGTCAAATCCCATACTATTAAAAAGTTAGGTGAAAAAATGGATTATACAATTGTAGGTAAAATAATTAATACTCATGGTATCAAAGGGGAATTGAAAATATTTCCTTTGACTGATAATATTAATAGATTTGATTTTTTAAAAAACGCTTATATTGGTGAAAAAAGATTAAGTGTACAGATTGAAAAAGTCAAATACCATAAAAATTTTGTTATATTAAAGCTTAATGGTTTTAATGATATAAATGAGGTTCTTTCTTTTAAAGATAATTATATTTATGTTGATGAAGAGGGACGAGTTAAGTTACCAGAAAACCATTTTTTCATTTATGATTTGGTAGGATGTCAAGTTGTAGATATGGAATCAAATATACTTGGTACTATAAAAGATGTAATACAAGCTTATAGTAATGATGTATATGTGATAAAAGCCATAGAAGGGAATAAGGAATATCTAATACCAGCTGTAAAGCAATTTGTCATTGATGTTAATATTGTTGATAAAAAAATAATAATTGACCCTATTGAAGGAATGATAGAATGAAAATTGATATCCTGACATTATTTCCTGAATTTATTTCTACAATTTTGGACTGGAGTATAATAGGTAGGGCTTGTGATGAACAAATAGTTGAAATTAATTGTATAAATATTAGAGATTTTTCCAAGAATAAGCATAAGAAGGTTGATGATTATCCTTTTGGGGGAGGATCAGGCATGGTTATGCAGCCTGATCCAATATACGATGCTATTTTTAGCGTAAAAGAACCTAATGCAAAAGTGATATATTTGTCACCACAGGGAAAAACTTTTAATCAAAATTTAGCTAATGAGTTATCTAAAGAAACACATCTAATTCTACTATGTGGTCATTATGAAGGAATAGATAATAGAATTATTGAAAACTATGTAGATGAAGAGGTTTCTATTGGTGATTATGTACTTACTGGTGGAGAAATTCCTGCCATGGTAATGATGGATTCAATCATTAGATTATTACCGGGAGTTCTTAGAACGGATGAGTCTTTTATAGATGATTCCCACTATAACGGATTATTAGAATATCCTCAGTATACTAGACCTAGAATATTTAATGGACACCATGTTCCTGAGATTCTACTATCAGGCAATCATGATAAAATTAAAAATTGGCGAAGAGAAGAATCATTAAAAGCAACTTCAAAAAAAAGGCCTGATCTATTGAAGGATAGAATACTAACTAAAGAAGAAAAAGATATTTTAGATAAAATAACTACAGAATTTGAAGTTGAAAGATAGTTGTAATTTATTAAACCATATGCTATAATACCTAGCGTATGGAATTACGGATGGTCCTCTGTTAATTGAGCAAGAACATCTAAGGAGAAGGGAGGTCTATACAATGGATATTATAAAAATATTAGAAGATGAGCAATTAAGAAATGATTTACCTAGCTTTAATGTTGGAGATACTGTTCAAGTTCATTACAAAGTTGTTGAGGGAACTAGAGAAAGAATCCAGTTATATGAAGGTACAGTTATTAAAATTCAAGGTGGCGGAGTAGGAGAAACATTTACAGTAAGAAGACTATCTTATGGAGTAGGTGTTGAGAGAACATTCCCAATACATTCACCAAGAATTGAAAAGCTAGTTGTTACAAGAAGAGGTAAGGTAAGAAGAGCAAGACTTTACTATCTAAGAGACAGACAAGGTAAAGCAGCTAAAGTTAAAGAGAAAAGAAATTACTAATAATTGGGACTTGTATAGTCCCAATTTTTTTAAGTGGGTGAGATTATGAATATAAACTGGTATCCAGGACATATGAAAAAAACAAAAGAAGCTATACAAAAAAGTCTTCCTATGGTAGATGTAGTGTTTGAATTGATCGATGCTAGAATACCTGTAAGCAGTCAAAATCCTATTATAGACTCCTTACTTGGAGTGAAGCCAAAAATTATTATATTAAACAAATCAGACTTAGCTAGTAGTAATGAAAACAGGCTATGGCAGAATTACTTTATGAGTAAAGGAATAAAAACCATTTTATTAAATTCATTGAATGGAAATGGTATTGAAAAGTTACTCGAGTTATCTTACGAAGTGACAGATATTAAAAGAAAGTCATATGAGAAACGCGGTGTAATAAATAGACCTACAAGGGCTATGATTTTAGGTATCCCAAATGTTGGAAAGTCAACCTTAATAAATACACTGTCTGGTAAAAAAGGTGCTAAAACTGGAAATAGACCAGGTGTTACAAAATCTAATCAATGGATTAAGACAAAAGGTAATTTAGAGTTATTAGATACTCCAGGGATTCTATGGCCTAAATTTGAAGATGAAGAAGTTGGTATAAATTTAGCTTTCACTGGTGCCATAAAAGACGAAATTTTAGATATTGAAACCTTAGCTCTCAAATTAATAGAAAGGCTTGCCATCTATTTTCCAAATCTTTTAAATAATCGTTATAATATTGAAATTGAGGGTAAATCATATTTAAATATTATGGAGGATATTGGTAGGAGAAGAGGTTGCATTATTAGAGGTGGGGAAATTGATTATACAAAAGTAAGTCATATCGTTTTAGACGAGTTTAGAAGAGGTATAATAGGAAATGTAACACTAGAATTCCCCAAAGAATAGGAGTTGTTGGTGTGCTAGAAATTGAAGAAAGAATTTATAAATTAGGATATAGTAATATTGCTTGCATCGATGAGGTAGGTAGAGGATGTTTGTCTGGAGATGTGGTTGCTTGTGCTATTATTATGCCTAGAGGTTTAAGAATAAACGGAGTAAAAGATTCGAAAAAACTTTCAGAAAAGAAACGTGAGTTTTTATATGATGAAATATTAAATAATTCCTTAGCTTATGGAATAGGTAGAGTGGATTCAAGGGTGATAGATAAGATCAATATTAAAGAGAGTACTAGAATTGCTATGAAAAATGCAGTTAATAATCTAAAGGATCGAAATGGGGAAAGAGTAAATTCGGATTTTTTACTTATAGATGCTGAGAAAATTGATATAAATATAGATCAGGAAGCAATTATAAAAGGTGATGATAAATCCCATGGAATTGCATGTGCTTCAATTATTGCAAAGGTGTTTAGGGATCGGCTATGTATAGAATGGGATCAAGAGTATGAAGGATATAATTTTAAGAAACATAAGGGCTATGGCACTAAGGAGCATATAGGATATATAAAAGAAATAGGACCATCTCCTATTCATAGGATTACTTTTTTAAAGAATATATTAAAATAGATGAATAAAGGATGATTTCATTGAAAATTGAAAATATCTTCTTAAATAACTTATTGCAAAATAACAAAGATCTTTTATTTAAAGAAGGAAGTATTTTAAATGGAAAGATATTATCTTTAATTGATGAAATAGCAATTATTGAAGTCAAAGGACATGGTTCTGTTCAGGCTAGGATAGAGACAGATTTAAAGATGAATTTAAAAGATGAAATTTCTTTTTTAGTAAAATCTGCAAAAGGTGATGTAATTAATTTAAAACCACTGCTTGAAAACGACAAAATTCAAACTAATCTAAAAGAAAATAATTCTATTTCTAAACTTCTACAAAGTATCAATATTAAAGAAACTAAATTATCCATTGGGTTAGTAGAAAGTTTGATGAAATATAATATCCCTATTACTGAGCAAAAAATCAATGAAGGAATTAAAATTCTAGAAAAATTATCTCAACTTATAAATGTTAATGAAGATGAAAAGGTTGTTTTAATCAGCCCAAATATGAGAAACACAGATATAATTAACAACAATACTCAAAATGAAGCTAATAAAACAAACGAAACGAATCAAACAACTGAAAAATCAATAATGGAATTAAGTGAAGGAGAGGTTTCCATTCCTGTTGAAAAAGAGGATATTAGATTTATGCTAGTATCAAATAAAGATAATTATTCTAATATGAAGGAAATCAGTTCCATTGTCAAAGAGTATTTGGGAGATGAAATAAATAATAATATTAAAATGAATACTATGGATGAAGGTAATGTTATTGATAAAATCAACGTTAGTAAAGAAGAAGGATTTCTTAAATTAACTAGTTTTTTGATTAAGAATAATATTAAACCTTCACTTAATAATATAAAAAATCTTAAAGACTTAAATAATAATCCTATTGAATTTGCTAAGAATCTCAAAGAAATAAATTCTTTAATTAAAAAGTCAGAAAAAAACCAATTGGATAAAGTATTTGTGGATACAGAAAAAGAAACAGTCACTACTAATTATCTTCAACGTATAGATAAAGAACTAGGAGAAATAGAAAAACTTATACGAAATACAAATGATAATAGCAACTTACAACAAAAAAATGAGCTTAAAAACTTAGAAAATAAAATTGACTTTTTAAAAGATCTAAATAAAGATTTATCATTTGTTTTTCTACCAATACATCATAGAAAAGAAGACCTTGAAGGAGTACTAGCTTTTTTAAAGGATAAGAGAAACAAAAAAGGATCCAGTGAAAAAACAAATGTCTTTATTAATTTAAATACTAATAATCTTGGCAAGATTAGAATTTCTTGCCAGCTAACAGGAGATTTGATTAATGCAAAGATTAGTATAAACAAGGAAGACTTAGAACTTTTTAAATCAGCAGAGAAAATACTAGTTGAAAAAATATCTTCTTTCGGTTATATTTTAAACAAGATTGAATTTATTACAGATGATTTTATTCAAATTGTTGATCTTTTGGTTTCAAACCCTAATCCAACATATATTTTAGATTTAAAGGTATAAAACTATGAAAAAAAATGATTTAGATATTAAAAAAAACATTGAAAAAGCTGTAGCATTGTCTTATGATACTATGGATACTGCCCCTAAGATAGTAGCTAAAGGTGAGGGGATCGTTGCAAGAAATATAATTGAAAAAGCTACTGAGAATGATATAACCATATATGAAGATAAAGAACTTGTAAATAGTTTGATTGGATTAGAAATTGATGATCAAATCCCCGTTGAATTATATGAGGCTGTAGCTGAGATAATATTATATGTTTATAATTTAGATATAAAAAAAGGAAGATTATATGATAAATAATATTGAAAAAGGGAAAAAAGGAGAATCTATTGCAAAATCTTATCTAGTAGATAAGGGTTATAATATTCTGAGTACAAATTATAGAAATAAAATTGGAGAAATTGATATCATTGCAATGTATAAAGATATACTAGTTTTTGTTGAAGTTAAAACCAGGACAAGTTTAAATTATGGGTATCCCTACGAGGCTGTTAATAGGAAGAAACAGGAAAAAATTATTTACTGCTCATATGCATATTTAAAACAAAATCAGTTAGAAAATTATCAAACAAGATATGACATAATTGAAGTTTATATGTCAGAAAACACTAAAATAAATCATATAGATAATGCTTTTTGTTGATAATAATTGGAAAATTGCGCATTCTTGCTATTACCCAGGGAATAAAATAAATACATATAGAAAAGAAGGGGTTTATTATGTATTCAAAGATAAATACTTGTGTATTACAGGGGTTAAATGGTATCGTAGTTGAAGTCGAAACTGATTTATCAAGAGGATTACCAGTATTTAATATTGTAGGGCTTGCAGATACTTCTATAAAGGAATCTAAAGAAAGAGTGAGAGCTGCCATTAAGAATAGTGGCTATGAATTTCCCCTTAGTCGAATTACTATAAATCTAGCACCAGCGAACTTGAAAAAAGAAGGATCACAAATGGATTTAGCAATTGCTGTAGGACTGCTAAAGTCATCTGGAGTTATAGAAAATACTAACTTTGATAATACCATCTTTATTGGTGAGCTTTCGTTAGACGGTAAAATCAATCCTATTGAAGGTGCTCTTCCCATGGTTATTTCCATGAGAGAATTTAACGTTTCAAGATGTATAATACCTTATGGAAACAAAGATGAATGTAGTATGATTGAAGATATGGAGATAATTCCTGTTAGTAGCTTAAGTCAAGTAGTGGATTATTTAAATAAGGAACTTCATATAGACTCATATAAAAATGAAAATATAGATTTGGTAGAATTCGAAACTGACTATACTATTGATTTTGCAGATATAAAAGGACAAGCTGGTCTAAAGAGAGCATTAGAGATATCTGCTGCTGGTGCACATAATATAATTATAATTGGACCACCTGGAGCGGGTAAGACAATGGCTGCAAGAAGACTTCCAACTATAATGCCTAAGCTGTCTTTTGAAGAGGCAATTGAAGTAACTAAAATTTATAGCATTTCAGGTCTACTTTCTTCAAAATGTCTTATACAAGAACGTCCCTTTAGATCACCACATCATACATCTTCATCCATATCATTAATTGGTGGTGGTAGAGTCCCGAAGCCTGGAGAAGTATCTTTATCCCACAATGGGGTGTTATTTTTAGATGAACTCCCTGAATTTCCGAAATCTGTTTTAGAGGTTTTACGTCAACCTATGGAAGATGGCAACGTTACTATATCCAGAGCAAATTCAAGCTTAACATTTCCATCAAAGTTTATGCTTATTGCAAGTATGAATCCGTGTCCATGTGGTTATTTAGGTGATTCATTACATGAGTGCACATGTTCACAAGGAAGCATTGACAGATATCTGGGAAAAATTAGCAATCCCTTGCTAGATCGGATAGATATACATATAGAAGTATCCCCTGTGGAATATAAAGATTTGAAAGGGGATAGGGTAGAAGAATCCTCAGCAATAATTAGAGAAAGAGTTAAAAGAGCTCGAAATGTACAATTAGAGCGATATAAAGATGATAAAATATTTAACAATTCACAGATTACAAGTAAATATATAAAGAAGTACTGCAAACTTTCACAAAGCTCAGAAAAAATTATGAATCTAGCATTTGAAAAATTTAAGTTTAGTGGTAGAACCTATAATAAGCTATTAAAAGTATCTAGGACTATTGCTGATTTAGCGGGAGAAGAATTAATTCAAGATGCGCATATTTTAGAAGCTATTAGATACAGAACTCTAGATAATAAATATTGGGGGTAGAATGATATGAATATCACTTCAAGACAAATTCTTATATGGCTAAATAGTCTTGGCATAGGAAATAGTAATATTAAAAATATCATTGAGTATTTTCCGAATTTGGAAGAATTCTGGAGATCTAATAGTAAACAAATTAAAGCAATGAAAGGTATAAGGGATGAGATAAAGGAAAAAATACTATATAATCGGAATATAGATAATATTAAAAACATGCTTAATAATATTGAAAAACAAAATGTGAATATCTTAACTATACTAGATGAAGAATATCCTTCAGAATTACGATATTTAAATGATAGTCCTCAGGTATTATATACAAAAGGTAATACTTTTGTGAACGATAGTATTTCAATTGCTATCGTAGGTTCAAGGAAAGCAACTGCATATGGAAAATGGGCATGTGAAAAATTTACTAAGGAACTAGTAGGTTTTGGTGTTACTATTGTTAGTGGGTTAGCTTCTGGCATAGATACCCTTGCTCATAAGACTACTTTGGAAAATGGTGGTAAGACAATAGCGGTATTAGGAAATGGGATTGATATTATATATCCAAAGCGGAATCTTTCTTTATATAAAGAAATTGAGAGTGAAGGCACTATAATTACTGAATTTCCATTGGGTACTCAACCCTTGGCTTATAATTTTCCACAAAGAAATAGGATAATTAGTGGATTATCAAGAGGTGTAGTTGTTATAGAAGCACAAGAAAAATCAGGTTCACTAATTACAGCTCATCATGCTCTGGATCAAGGGAAAGATGTATTTGCTCTTCCTGGAAATATAAATAGTATATTTAGTGGTGGAACAAATAGACTAATAAAAGATGGAGCAAAACCACTACTGACAATAGATGATATCATAGAAGAAATATATGAGTTACAAGAAATGATTCTTAAAAATAATGTTAATAAAATTGATTATTCTAATTATAGTGAGACAGAAGTAAAAATAATTAGAATATTAGAATCAGGACCTGTTCATTCAGATATTATTGCTTATAAGATAGGAATGGATATACAAGTTGCAATGAGTTTATTAACTGTGTTAGAATTGAAAGGCGCAATTAAAGAATTATCTAGTAGGGTATTTACTATATGCTAGATATATTTATTGGAGGTGTATATATTGCATAAATATTTAGTTATTGTTGAGTCACCTGCTAAAGCAAAAACCATAGAAAAGTTTTTAGGTAGGAACTATAAGGTTATAGCTTCAGTAGGACATATAAGGGATTTACCAAAGAGTAGCTTAGGGATTGATATAGATAATAATTTTGAGCCAAAATATATAACCATAAGGGGTAAAGGCCCTGTAATAAAAGAATTAAAAGCTTTGGCAAAGAAATCAGATAAAGTTTATCTTGCTACTGACCCTGATAGGGAAGGAGAAGCAATTTCATGGCATTTAGCTCATATATTAGGTATTGATGAGAAGGATAAAATTAGAGTTGAATTTAATGAAATAACGAAGGAAGCAGTTACTAACGCAATAAAACATCCTAGAGAGATTAATGTAGACTTGGTTGATGCACAGCAGGCAAGAAGAATATTAGATAGACTTGTAGGATATAAAATCAGTCCATTGTTATGGAGAAAGATTAGAAAGGGACTGAGTGCAGGAAGAGTTCAATCAGTTGCTGTAAAACTTATTTGTGATAGAGATGAAGAAATAGAAAATTTTATTCCAAAGGAATATTGGAGTATAAAAGCTAAACTTGAAAAAAACAAGGAATTATTTGAAGCTTCATATTATGGGGAAATAATTAATAATAAGGAATCTAAAATTGAATTAAAGTCAAAGTCGGATGTTGATAATGTTCTAAATAATATTGACAACAAGAATTTTTCTGTTAAAGATATTAAAGAAGGATTAAAGAAAAGGAAACCATATCCACCATATACAACAAGCACATTACAACAAGATGCTTCTAAAAAGCTTGGATTCACAACTAAGAAGACTATGATCGTAGCTCAACAATTATATGAAGGAATAAATATTAAGGGAGAAGGTTCTGTTGGTTTAATTACTTACATGAGAACAGATTCTACAAGGATTTCTAATGAGGCCATCCTAGCTGCTAGTAATTTCATAAAAGAAAACTATGGAGATAAGTATACAATAGGTGGAAATCAATATGATAAGAAATCTAAAAAGAATTCTCAAGATGCACATGAGGCAATAAGGCCTACAAGTGTAATAAGGACACCCTTGTTAATCCAAAATTCTTTATCTAAAGATCAATATAAATTATATAAATTAATATGGGAGCGATTTTTAGGTTCCCAAATGACAGGTGCTATATATAAAACTATATCAGTTTCTATAATTAACAACAATTCATTATTTAAGGCATCTGGGTCTCAGCTAAGCTTTGAAGGATTTTTAAAGATTTATGTTACCAGCGATGAAGAAGAGAAAGATATGAAAGTTCCAGCTTTGGAAATTGGCGATAAGTTGAAGGTAAAAGATATTATACCAAATCAACATTTTACTCAGCCACCTCCAAAATATAGTGAAGCTTCTCTAATTAAGACATTAGAAGAATTAGGTATTGGAAGACCAAGTACTTTCGCGCCGACTATCGCCACTATATTAGCAAGGTATTATGTTACATTAGAAAAAAAATACTTTACTCCTACTGAATTGGGGTTCCTAGTGAATGACTTGCTAATGGATTATTTTAATAAAATAGTTAATGAAGAATTTACAGCTAATCTAGAAGAAAAACTTGATGATATAGCTGTTGGAGATTTAACCTGGGTAGATGTGGTTAAAGGGTTTTATAAAGATTTTGCAACTATTTTAGAAAAAGCAGAGTCAGAAATAGAGGAAATTATAATCGAAGATGAAGTATCCGATGTAGTTTGCGAAAAGTGCGGCAAATATATGGTAATAAAACACGGTAGATTTGGGAAATTTTTAGCCTGTCCTGGATATCCAGAATGTAAAAATACAAAAGCAATTCTAGAAGAACTTAAGGTAAAATGTCCTATATGCGATGGAAATATAGTAAAAAGAAAATCAAAAAAAGGAAGAGTGTTTTATGGATGTAATAACTATCCTAATTGTGAGTTCGTCTCATGGGATGAACCAATAGAAGAAAAATGTCCTAAATGTGGAAGTTTGATGGTAGAAAAAAAATCAAGAAAAGAAAGAAAAATAATTTGCACAAATAAAGAATGTGGATTTATTAATGTCGAAAAAGTATAAATAATGAAAATTTTCTGTACACTTTGTAAGTTTTATAGTATTATATATTATGTAATATGATTTAATGGAGAGAAGTTCTTAGAATATTATTTATTAAAGATTAATATATGAAAATCATAAAGGGGGATTTTGTGTTGGAAAGTTTATTGCAAAAGACAAGAAGGCTAAACAAATCATTACAAGGATATGGATCTAAAGCTGTTTCCTTTTCAGATCTAAGTGAAATTTTAAGTAGTATTCTAGATGCAAACGTATATATAGCTAGCACTAGTGGTAAAGTATTAGGATATGAATTAGCTACAGGATTTGAATGTGATATAATTCAGTCGGAAATTGTAAAAGAAAAAAGATTTCCAAGTAAGTATAATGATGAATTACTTATGTATAATGAAACAAAAGAAAATATGAGAGAAATTACAGATTGTGTTTTTGACCAAGTATCTGAATGTGCTTATCCAGATAAGATTTCTACCATAATTCCGGTTAATAGTGTGGGTAAACGATTAGGAACTTTAGTACTAGCTAGATTTGGAAAGGATTTCACTGAAGATGATCTTGTATTAGCAGAATACAGTGCTACTATTGTAGGCATGGAAATATTGAGGTCTAAAAATGAGGAGATAGAGGAAGAAGCTAGAAAGAAATCAATAGTTCAAATGGCCATTGGAACCTTATCTTATTCTGAACTTGAAGCTATGGAACATATTTTTAATGAATTAGATGGAAGCGAAGGCTTGCTTGTTGCAAGTAAAATAGCAGATAGAGTTGGAATAACTAGATCTGTTATAGTAAATGCACTTAGAAAATTTGAAAGTGCAGGAGTAATTGAATCTAGGTCATTGGGAATGAAGGGAACTCATATAAAAATATTAAATGATAAATTATTAGATGAACTACTAAAAACCAAGAACTAGTACCATAATAATTTAAACTGTTGACAGTATGAAATAGTCAGCAGTTTTTTATTAATTTATTAATTATATATAATAGCTAATTAATATAGGACTTAAGGGTGAATTGTATATTTTTGTCAGTTTATAGTTGCAAATACACACTGTTTTGTGTAATAATTAATTTATTGCAAAAAATCAATTATTTAGTCTAAAATTGTGGAATATTTTAGTGTTTTAGGGTATTATAGTATTAATAGAAGATTAGAGGTGATGTTATGTTAAAAGGAATTTATAATAATGTAGACTTTTACAAAAAAGCCTTAGACGGTACATGGGAGAGAAACAAAATAATTAGTAATAATATTGCTAATGAGAACACTCCAAATTATAAGAGAAAAATAGTTTCGTTTGAAGACCAATTAAAGGATTCTATTGCAAATCAAAGGATTAAACTAACAAAAACCAATGAAAAGCATATCGATAAAGGGACAAACAAATTTTTACCTAGGATCTCAGAGGACAAGTCATTATCTTATAGAATAGATGGGAATAATGTAAATATTGACACTGAATCAGCAGATTTAGCTAAAAACACCATTATGTATGAAGCTTTAATAAAACAAGTTGTAGGTGAATTTGATAAAATTAAAAATGTTATAACTGAAGGGAGTAAGTAATTATGAGTATATTTAATTCAATAAATATATCTGCAACTGCTCTAACAGCAGAAAAGACTAGAATAGACATAATAGCAAAGAATATGGCCAATGTAAATACTACAAGGAGCACAGGAGGTCTTCCTTATAGAAGGCAAATGGCAGTATTTCAAGAAAATAAAAGGACTCCATTTTCAGAGTATTTATCTAAATTTAGCAACGGTGATAATGAAAAGGGTGTTAAAATTAGTAAAATAGTAGAAGATAATTCTCCATTTAAACTTGTTTATGAACCTGGTCACCCTGATGCTGATGAAAATGGATATGTAAAAATGCCGAATGTTGATGTAGTTAAAGAAATGGTTGATTTAATAAGTGCTCAGAGATCTTATGATGCTAATATTACTGCAATGAATGCATCTAAATCAATGCTAATGAAAGCATTAGAAATTGGTAGGAGGTAAGTAGATGGAAATAAATAGAGTCAATAGTCTATTAAGTTTAGGGAATTATGGAGAAAAGGTATCAGATAACACTAAAGATAAAGAATCTTTTGGTGATTTTTTAAGCAATGCACTAAATCAAGTTAATCAATTGCAAGTAGATAGTAGTGAATATAAGAGAAAGTTAGCTTTAGGTGAAGTTGATAATCTACATGATTTATCTATCGCTTCTGAAAAAGCTGATGTTGCTATGCAAATCACTCTAAGTATAAGAAATAAGATTGTAGAAGCTTATAAAGAAATATTGAGAATTCAGATTTAATAAGAATTAGAGATGGGGTGCAATGGTGCAGGAATCAATACATAAATTAAGTCTACAATTAACTGAATATTGGAAGCAAATGGATAAGAAGAAGAGAATTACACTAATATTAGCTAGTACATTAATCATAGTTGTCGTAACTGCACTTATATTTAGCTTAACGCGAACAAAATATGAAGTTTTATATGGTGATTTAAGTCTTAAAGATATGGGACAAATAACTACTAAATTAGATGAGATGGGAACTCCTTGGAAATCAGGTAGTGACCAAAAAAGTATATTAGTTCCATCAACTAATAAGAATCGTATTAAAATTGAGCTAGCTACCTATGGTTTACCAAAAGAAGGATATACTTTTATGGATGCTTTTAATGATAGTGGTTGGACGATGACTGATTATGATAAAAAGCAAAGAATGAAAAAGGCCTTAGAAAGTGAATTAGCATCTACTATATCTGAGATTGATGGAGTTTTAAGTGCTCAGGTTTATGTAGACGAAAAAGAAACAACTAATTTTGTATTAAATAATGATGAAAATAATAAAACAACTGCTTCCGTTTTTATTGTAAAGAGTGATAGCCGACAATTACCTAACGAAAAAGTAAATGCAATAAAGCATCTTGTGGCAGGCTCAATAAATATGGATCCCGAGAATATTAGAGTTGTAGATGATGCAGGTAGATTATTGGGTGAACTAGAAGATGAAGATGTTTTTAATGTAGATCAGTTTGCAATTAAGCAAAATTTAGAGACAAAAATCAATGAAAGCATAAGAACTTTTCTAGAAAACATAGTTGGCTCTGGTAATGTTGATGTAATGTCTAGCGTTAAAATTAACATGGATATAGAGCAAACTACAATAGTTGAATTTTCTCCACCTATCGAAGGTAATGAAGAAGGATTGATTCGTTCCCTGGAAGAAGTAGAAGAGCATATGATAGGGGGTATTGAAGGGGGAGTTCCAGGGACCGAAACTAATGTGGAAGACTACCAAGCATTAACTAACAATTCTAGTAAGTATGATAAAGTAAGCAGAATTATTAATAATGAACTTAATGAAATAAATAAAGAAATTAGGAAAGCACCGGGACAAGTAGAAAGTATTACTGTAGCAGTATTATTAAATAAGGATTCACTAGTAGAGGGAGAGTTAACTCCGGAAAGAGAGAAGGAATTTACAGATTTAATTTTTGCTGCAACTGGTTTAGATACTAAACAAGTACAAGTTAAATCTGCAAGTTTTAACAAGGAGAATAATGATTTAGTTACTATTTTGGATGAATCAAATAATTTACTATATATCGGAATAGCTGCATTAGTATTATTGGTACTAGCTATAGTATTTGTATTTATATACTTAAGGGCAAAAGCTAAAAAATCCGCTGCAGAAGCGGAAGCAGAGTTGGCAAGATTGTTGGAAGAACGATCTTCAGATCAATTAGAAGTTGCAGATATTGACTTTGACGCTGAAGAATCAAAAATGAAGGCTCAGATTGATAATTTTATCGAGAAAAAGCCGGAATCAGTTGCTCAATTGCTTAGAAATTGGTTAAATGAATAGGAGCGATAAGTATGTCTAAAAGACAATTTAGCGGAAAAGAAAAAGTAGCAATATTACTCATAGCTTTAGGGCCACAAAAATCCGCTGAGGTATTTAAACATTTAAATGATGAAGAAATAGAAGAGTTAACTTTACAAATTGCTAACATGAGGATGGTTTCACCAGAGGAAAAACAATTAGTTATAGAGGAATTTTATCAAATATGTTTGGCACAAGAATATATTTCTGAGGGTGGTATTAACTATGCTAAAGATGTATTGGAAAGAGCATTAGGCTCGGATAAAGCCCTAGATATAATTAATAAACTTACTTCATCTTTACACGTTAGACCATTTGAGTTCATAAGAAAAGCTGACCCAAATCAACTTTTAAACTATATTCAGAATGAACATCCACAAACAATAGCGTTGATCTTATCTTATCTAGGACCAGGGCAATCAGCACAAATATTAGCCAGTTTACCAATAGAAAAACAGGCTGATGTTACAAGAAGAATTGCCATAATGGACAGAACTTCACCTGAAGTAGTTAGAGAAATCGAAAGTGTATTAGAGAATAAATTCTCTAATATTTTAGAACAAGATTTTACTATTACTGGTGGAGTACAAGCAGTTGTTGATATTCTTAATTCTGTAGATAGGGGTACTGAAAAGCATATTATGGAAGATTTAGATATGAGAGATGCAGAATTAAGTGAAGAAATAAGAAGAAGAATGTTTGTATTCGAAGATATTATTACTCTTGATAATAGAAGTATCCAAAGAATTATCAGGGAAATCGACAATTCTCAGTGGGCAATTGCACTTAAAGGGGCAAGTGAAGAAGTTAAGGATATTATATTTACTAATATGTCAAAACGTTTAGTAGAAATGATAAAAGAGGATATAGAATTTATGGGTCCACTTCGAATTAGAGATATGGAAGACTCTCAACAGAACATAGTTAATATTATCAGAAAACTGGAAGAGGATGGAGAGATAATTACTCCTAGAGGAGGAGATGAAATAATTGCCTAGTATAATAAAATCCTTTAGAGTAATTGAAACAAAATCTTCAATAACAAATAATTTAGAATCTGAAGAAAATAACATTAGCCAAACACTGATTGATGATGCTATCATAGAATGCGATAAATTAATATCCGAAGCTAAGCAGAAAGCACAAGGGATAGTTTCTAATGCTGAAGTTAAACAAGATTCAATAATCCAAGCTGCTTATGAACGATCAAAGGAAATATTTAATGAATCTAGAGATAAAGGCTATGAAGAAGGCTATAATGTAGGAAAAACTGAAGGTTATGAATTAGGAAATAGCCAGGGATATGAGAAGGGATACAATGAAGGAAAAGTCATATCCGAGAGTCTAATTAAAGAGGCGCTTGAAATTAAAAATCAGTATTTAGTCAAGAAAGAAAATTTATTTAAAGAATTAGAAAAAGATATTATAGAATTAGTAATGAGCATCTATGAGAAAGTCATAAATGATAATATTCAGGAAGTAAACGATACCATTATTGCTTTGGTATTAAACGGAATTCAAAATTTAGATATAACGGATAAATTAACTATCATTGTATCTAAAGAAGATTTTGATATATTGGAAATGTCGAAAGATATTATATTAGCTAAAGCTAGTATGATATCAGAATTAGTAATTAGATATGATATATCATTTAAAAAAGGGGATTGTATTCTAGAAACATCTAAAGGAAATATTGATGTAAGTATAAGTAATCAACTTGATGAAGTAAGAGAACTATTAACTACAATACTGAATAATGAGTGATAAAATGGAAAAAACAATAAATATAAAAAAATATATTACAGCAGTAAAAGATAAAAGATTTATGAAATATACGGGAAAAATTACTAAAGTTGCTGGTCTAACTATTGAATCTAATGGTCCAATGGCTAGCATTGGAGAGCTCTGCTATATATACCCCTATAAAAGTAATAAACCTGTACTATCAGAAGTTGTAGGATTTAGAGACGATAAGATACTTCTTATGCCATTGGGAGAAATGGAAGGAATAGCTAGTGGAAGTATTGTAGTGGGTAGTGGAAAAAGTCTTAGGGTAAATGTTGGCGATGAATTAATTGGAAGAGTATTGGATGGTTTAGGAAATCCTATTGATGGTCTAGGACCAATTAAGTCTAATAAATATTATCCAGTATCAAATTCTCCACCAAGTCCATTAGATAGAAGCATTATTAAAGATCCTTTATCTGTAGGAGTAAGGGCAATAGATGGTTTACTCACTTGTGGCAAAGGACAAAGGGTAGGTATTTTTGCAGGGTCTGGAGTAGGAAAGAGTACTTTAATAGGAATGATTTCAAGAAATAGTACTGCAGATATAAATGTTATTGGACTGATTGGTGAAAGAGGCAGAGAGGTTAATGAATTTCTACAAAATGATTTGACGGATGAAGGTTTAAAAAAATCTGTAGTTGTTGTCGTAACTTCGGACCAACCTGCTTTAATTAGAGTAAAAGGTGCCTTAGTAACAACAGCTATAGCAGAATATTTTAGAGATAAGGGATTAAATGTAATGTTGTTAATGGATTCTTTAACAAGATTTTCCTTGGCACAACGGGAAATTGGACTAGCAATAGGTGAACCTCCTGTAACAAGAGGTTTCACACCATCTGTATTTGCAATGATGCCAAAGCTTCTTGAGAGAACTGGAACATCTGACAAAGGCACAATAACTGGTTTATACACAGTCTTAGTGGATGGGGATGATTTAACAGAACCTATAACAGATACAGCTAGAGGGATCTTAGATGGACATATTGTTTTATCTAGAAAAATAGCAAATTCAAATCATTATCCAGCTATTGATATTTTAGCAAGTATAAGTAGAGTAATGCCAAATATTACAAGTAAAGAACATATAAAATTAGCAAGCTCTATTAAAGATATTATGGCAGTTTACCACGAAGCAGAAGATTTAATTAATATTGGTGCATATAAAAAGGGTGCAAACAAAAAGATTGATATTGCTATTGACTCAATAGATGAAATTAATAACTTTTTAAAACAAGAAACTAATACTTCTCCAACATTTGAAGATACTTTAGAAATGATGGAAAATATCATTAACAAACTGAATTAAATAAGTGGAGGTAGATTAGATTGATGGGATATAACTTTAAACTTGAGAAAGTCTTGAACTATAAAGAAAATATTGAAAACTTTAAAAAAGCAGAATATGGTAATATGAATCAAAAACTTATTAGTGCTGAAGAAAGACTAGAGAAGTTTTATTCCTATAAGAATAAGTTAATAACAGAGAAAAACGAAAATATTAAGAATATAAACATTGCTAATTTAAAGTTATACAATAATTATCTTCAAGACATATCAACTAATATTGAAAATCAAAAACATATTATTATAGAAGTTAAAAATGAGCTTGAAAAAGCTAAGGAAGAACTTCTTGTTGCTATGCAGGAAAGAAAATCTTTTGAGAAATTGAAGGAAAATGATTACAATGAATTTATTACGGAATCTAAGAAAAATGAAGATAAAATAATTGATGAAATAGTAACATTTAATATTTCTACTCAATAGTGGGGTGCAGATTTATGGATGTAATTGAAACAATAGAAAAGAAAAAAAGCAAAAAAGGATATAAAATTGCTATTATTTTAGTAATTGTCTTAGTAGCTATTCCTTTAGCTATTGTTAGTTTTTTTTACAACAATAATAAAACTTTTCAAATTAAAGTAAAGGGTTTTCTGACAAAAATGCCTGGGGCAGTAGGAGAGCATTTTCGCAACTATCCAACTGAAGTAGAAAGAAATGAGAAGATAGATTATTTATCAAGATATTTCTTGGATATTGATTCAAATATATCTGCAGATAAAATCTACATCATTAAAAAAGATGATGAAAAATTATATACTGACCTTGTTAGAGTTATGAATTCAATTTCTACAGCAAAGGCTCAAGAGATTATAATCAAGGTACGCAATATTGAACTTAGGAAGGATCTTTTATTTTCATTATATGATGATGCTCAAAAGGATGAAAATGAACAATTCTTATCAGAGGTATCTAGAATCGAGAAACAAGATCTTTTGATATCCTTAGTAGAAGTTGAAGAGAGATATTCAGATAGAGAATTTTTATCAATGCTTGATAACTTAAGTACTGAGAAATTAAGCGAGATTCTTTTCTATACGAATCCTGAAATAAAAAATTATATCTTAAATATATTCAAAGCAAATAAAAGAACGTTAGTCGAAAGAGCTATCCTTGAAAAAACTACAAGTAAAAACACGTTAATCGATATAGCTAAATTATACGAAACAAAGCCCATAGAAATGGCTGTAAATGTAATTGGGAACACAGATACTTATTCTATGAATAAGCTGGGCATCATATATAGTAATTTGTCAGTTTTAAAATCTGCTGAGATATTGACTAATGTAAAAGATGAAAAATTTTTAGAGGAATTATTCTCATCAATAATACGTGAAGAAACACTAACAAGTTCTGATACTAATATAACTACAGACATTAGTAGTTCTATGGAATTTGTGAATGATTATAATAGTAAAATTAAGGATCTAGTTGCTATATATGAAAAAATGTCTCCTTCAAGTGTAGCAAAGATTGTTGAAGGAATGATGGGCAGTACAAATACAATAAGTTCTTTAGAGTTAAACTCAGAGAAAATATATGAATTATCAGATAGTGTTATTATTGTAGATTTATTATCCAAAATGAAAAATCAAACCTTATCAAAGGTTTTAGATTTTATGGAGCCTGATAAGGCTTCTCAGATTACTCAGCTTTTGGCCAAACCAAAGGAAAGCAATTAATTGAGTAATTTGAAAAAATATTTAAAAGGAGGTGAAAATATGGAAGCTAAAATAATTGACTTTAAAAATCCAATAAAACCATCTACAAACAATCTTAGTAAAAATGAGCCATGGAAAAAATCTAAAGACTTCTCATCAACACTTGATTCTATTAATGATAAAAATGGTATTCAAAAACAAAATAATAAAGCTTTTAAAAAGAGCAATGCAAAAGACTTCGATGATTTAAATAATTCAAATATTGAAAGTCATAAAACTAGGGATACTGAAAAAAACGAGTCAGAGCTTATCAAAATTGATGAGGTAGAAAATGAAGTATCATTAGATGATGCTATGATTTTACTTTCGAATTTATTTGTAATCAAAGAAATTCCTGTAAAAGATGAAGATTTAGAGTTATCTCTTGAAGTAGATTCAGAATTGTCCCTAAAAACAAATATCTCTATAGAAAATCTAGTTTTAGATCATGATTTAGAATCAATTGATAAATTAAATATTGATGAAAACATTTCAGAAGAAACAATGCTAGAGGCTGTAGATGGAGAAAATCTTAGTAAGCTAGAAGAAAAGCAAGGCAATAACTTTATATTTGATATCAACAAAAAAGACATACAACTGACTAGCAGCAAAAAAGATGAGATTTCTGGAAATGTTGATTTGTTTAGTAAGGCTGATTCATCAAATACTGAAAAAATCTCTACTGAAGAAATGGATTTTTCATCTGATTTATCAAATAAGATTGGAATAAAAGACATGGAAAACCTTAATCATCAAAATAGTTCAAAAGACTCTTCTGAAAATCAGGATGAAGTATTAGCAAATTCTCAAGTTGAAGAGGATATTGAATTAAAGGACAAACCTTTTATATTCCTTGAAAAAGATGGAATTAAGTTTGTTGGAGATAAGGTGAGTAAGCCAGAAGAAACAGTCACAGTTAATAGAGAAAATCTTATTGAGCAAATAGTTGATAAAATAAAAGTAAACTTATCTGATTTAAAGAATGAGATTAAAGTTAGTTTGAAACCAGAAGTATTAGGAGAACTAACTATGAACATTGAGGTTATAAAAGGTGAAGTAATTG
>CAZIII010000002.1:0-63474 GCA_964539425.1 uncultured Tissierellaceae bacterium
CAACAAGTCTTTCTCCATCTTTTGTAAATGCAACTATAGATGGAGTTGTTCTATTTCCCTCTATATTTGCTATAATTGTAGCTTCTCCACCCTCCATAACTGCAACACATGAGTTTGTAGTACCTAAGTCAATTCCTATTATTTTTCCCATAATTAATTCCTCCTTAATAAATGTTTATTTTGCAACTTTGACCATAGCTGGTCTAATAACTCTATCTTTTAAAATATATCCATTTTGTAAAACCTCTGTAACTTTGCCTGACTCAACATCATTACTTTCTTCCATAAATACTGCATGATGAAAATTAGGATCAAAATCTTCACCTAATGCTTTAATTTCATCAACTCCATTATCAGTTAAAGCTTTTAATAATTGTTGATGTATCATTTCAATACCTTGATAAAAACTATTTTCCTTCATAGTTTCAGATTCCATTGCTCTTTGAAAATTATCTATTATAGGCAAAAGATTTGTAACAAAGGATTCCAGTGCATAAATAATTGTACTTTCCTTATCTTTTTCAGTTCTTTTTCTAAAGTTAACAAAATCTGCTTGTAGTCTTAAGAGCTTGCCATTTAACTCCTCTATCTCTCTGTCCTTAGATTGTAATACTTCATTTACATCTTCTACATTTTCTTCAATAATAGGTTCATCTACTGACTCCTGATTCTCATCGTTTTTATCTTTTTTGTTTACCATAAAATCACCTCTTATTTCTCTTCTATATTTAAACCAATCTACCTAAGAAAATATCTATAATCTCTGTAATATTAGTAGAAAATAGGTCTAATGTATTGATTAATTTGTAATAATCCATCCTAGTTGGTCCAATTACACCAATTTTCCCTATGGTCTTATCACCTAGTTTATAAGTCGCTGTAATTAAACTACAGCCTTTTATTGGTTCATATATATTTTCATTCCCAATGCTTATGTCTATATCTTGGCTCAAAGGATTATTTAATAAAAGTTCTACTACAGAATCTTTATCTTCTATAAAATGTATAAAAGATTTTGCTTTTTCTAGATCCTTATACTCAGGAAAATTCAATATTTTAGTAACTCCATCGGAGTACAAGTCAATATTGTCTATATCATCCATAGATTGATTTATTATAGGAATAATTCCATCCATAATAGTCTTATACTCATATATGTCTTTTAAAATTCCTGCAGAAATTTCACCCTCAATTTCCCCTACAGACAAACCCTTTAATTTAGCATTTAATAAGTTAGATATTGTAGAAATTTGATTTTCTGGCACCTCTTTATCTAATCTAAATACTGTATTCTTAACTACACCAGTGTTGTTAACTAAAACCATTATTATTTGATGGTTGTCAATTGGAACTAGTTGAATATGTTTTATTCTTGAGTCCTTGATTTGTGGAGATATGGCAAGTGCAGTATAGCTAGTCAAAGCTGATAATATCTTTGCAGAATTCTGTAGTAATTGCTCTATCTCTCTAGACTCACTAATTAAGGTTTTCTTTAATTGATTCTTTTTATTAATATCAATATTAGGTTTATGTGCTTTTAAAATTTCATTTACATATAATCTGTAGGCCTTATCAGAAGGAACTCTTCCTGCAGATGAATGAGGCTTATTGAGATATCCTAGATCCTCTAAATCAGACATCTCATTTCTCACAGTTGCTGAACTGACCCCTAAATCATATAATTTAGTTATTGTTCTAGATCCTATTGGTTCAGCACTTGAAATATAAGAGTTAATTATAGCATAAAGAACCTTAATTTTTCTTTCATCTAACATTTTCATCACCTCTTATAATAAATATATATTAGATGGTTTTGTTAGCACTCTATCTTAATGAGTGCTAATGCTTACGATTTAAAATTACCACTCATTAAGAAATTTGTCAATACTTTTTGAAAAAATATTTTATTATATTAAAAAATCAACTTCAACTAAATTAGATAAATCTAATCCTATTTTTGTCAATCTAATAAAATCAGTACTATTTGATATTAACCCATTGGATTCATGCTTACTTATTATATCCTTATATATTGATTCTATTTCCATTCCAAATCTATTTTTAAATTCTCTTTTGTCAATTCCCTTTATCTTTCTAAGACCAAGTATTGAAAATTCACCTATTTCTTCATCTACACTTATTATCTCTTCTCCTTCTATTGGAAGAATTTTGTTGTTTAGTTTTTCAATATAGTTGTCCATATTGGATGTATTCCAAAATCTTTTTCCTTCAATATTAGAATGACTACTAAGTCCAACTCCAATATAAGGCTTTACATCCCAATAAACCAAATTATGCTTACATTCGTAATTTGGTAATGAATAATTAGATATTTCGTAATGGTCATAGCCATTTTTGATGAGATATTCAGTAGCTCTATGATACATGGTTCTCTCGACATCTTCACTTGGTAAATATATCTTTTTTTCATTATATAATTTATTTAAGTAAGTTCCTTCTTCAAGTATTAATCCATAATAGGATACATGTTCCACTCCTAAATCTATAACTTTTTTTAACGAATCCATTACATTATCTAAACTCTGGTTTGGAAGTCCAAACATTAAATCCACATTTATATTTTTAATATCCCCTAGACGCAAATATTCATAACTTCTATAGAAGTCTTCAACATTGTGTGACCTACCGATTGACTTTAGTAAATTATTATCTAAAGTTTGAGCTCCCATACTTACCCTATTTATCCCAGACTGTTTATATATATGAACCTTTTCTTTATTTAATGTCCCAGGGTTTGCTTCTATGCTTATTTCAGATAAATAAGTGGTATTGAAGTTCTTGTATATGAATTCAATTATTTGATTAATATATTTTGGGTCTATACTTGATGGAGTGCCTCCACCTATGAATATGGTGCTAATGCTGTATTCTTTTATTCTTTCCTTGTATAAACTTAGCTCCTTTATCAAGCTATTTACATAGCTATGAATTTTATCATTCATATTAGAAAAGGATGAGAAATCGCAATAATAGCATTTGCTTATGCAGAAAGGTATATGAATATATAATGATATTTCTTTCATGTTAACCTCCTTTTAACGGATGCAATTATGACATCTGTTGCATCAAAATGGGAACGACAGATGGCCGTTCCCTACATTATTTACTTTTCATCATATTTTAATACTGTTAGGAATGCTTCTTGAGGAACTTCAACTGATCCTATTTGTCTCATACGCTTTTTACCCTCTTTTTGCTTCTCTAATAATTTTTTCTTTCTTGATATATCTCCACCGTAGCATTTTGCAAGTACATCTTTTCTTAAAGCTCTTATGGTTTCTCTGGCTATAACCTTAGCTCCAATAGCAGCTTGTATAGGAACTGCAAATTGATGTCTTGGTATTACATCCGTAAGTCTCTCCGCAATGTTTCTACCTCTTTCGTATGCCTTCTCTTCGTGGACAATTAGTGAAAATGCATCTACTAACTCTCCATTAATAAGTATATCTAATTTTACAAGCTCTGATTGTTGATATCCCTTTAAATCATAATCTAAGGATGCATAACCCCTAGTCTTTGATTTCAGAGCATCAAAGAAATCATAAATTACCTCATTTAATGGCAAATCATAATGTAGTACTACCCTTGTTGATTCTAAATACTCCATATTGATAAAAGACCCTCTTTTATTTTGACAAAGCTCCATTATTGCTCCCACATAATCTGTAGGTGTCATAATATTTGCCCTTACTATGGGTTCCTCCATATATTCTATTTCTGTAAGAGCTGGAAGGTTCGATGGATTTTGTATGTGAAGTACTTCTCCTGTAGTCTTTGTTATTTTATATATTACAGAAGGAGCTGTAGTTATTATGTTTAAATCAAATTCTCTATCTAGTCTTTCCTGTATTATTTCCATGTGTAAAAGTCCTAAAAATCCACATCTAAAACCAAAACCCAATGCTACTGAAGATTCAGGTTCAAATACTAATGCTGCATCATTTACTTGTAGCTTTTCTAATGCTTCTCTAACTGTATTAAAATCTTCTCCCTCTGCAGGATATATACCACAATATACCATAGGTATAACCTTTTTATATCCTGGTAATGCTTCCTGAGTAGGATTGCTCTTCTCTGTTATTGTATCTCCTACTGTGGCATCTTTTACATTTTTGATACTGGCAGTAACAAAACCTACATCTCCAGGTTCCAGTTTATCCAAGGATATATGCTTTGAAGTATTTACGCCAACCTCCACTACTTCATATGATTTTCCAGTAGCCATCATTTTAATTTCCATACCTGGTTTAATTGTGCCTTCAAATACTCTTATGTAACAAATTACTCCCTTATAGCTATCATAATAGGAATCAAAAATCAATGCCTTTAAGGGTGCATTTGGATCTCCTTTAGGTGCAGGTACATTCTTCACTATTGACTCTAATACTTCTTCAATATTTAGGCCTTCTTTTGCAGAAATAAGAGGTGCATTTTCGCAATCTATTCCTATAATATCTTCTACTTCTTGTTTAACTTCATCAGGTCTTGCACTTGGTAAATCTATTTTATTAATAACTGGAACTATTTCTAAATCCTGGTCCAATGCAAGATATACATTAGCTAAAGTTTGTGCTTCTACACCTTGAGTAGCATCTACCACTAGTATAGCACCTTCACAAGCTGCCAACGACCTAGAAACCTCATAGGTAAAGTCAACATGTCCTGGGGTATCTATAAGATTCAATATATATTCTTCGCCATCTTTGGCATTATAAACTAGTCTAACAGCTTTCAGTTTAATAGTTATACCTCTTTCTCTCTCCAAATCCATATTGTCTAAAACCTGATGTTGCATCTCTCTTGATGTTAACATCCCTGTTTTCTCTATTAATCTGTCTGCTAATGTAGATTTCCCATGATCTATATGGGCAATTATTGAAAAATTTCTAGTATTATCTTGTTTATTTTTTTGCATACTTTTCCTCCTCATGAAGATTCAAATAACTCTAGCTAATTATAGCAAATAATTACAATTATGTAAAACTAAAAGACCAGAAAACTGGTCTTCAATAAATTTCTTTATAATACTAAAATCTATTATATAAGATTTCCCGAAAAAATCTAATTCCATTTTTTCAATATCAAATCTTATTATATTCGGATTTTCAAAGCATTCCAAGTCAATAATATTAAGATTTACAATCTCAATCCCTAGTAAGAAGACCATAAACAAAAGTAATATGCACAACTTCTTCATCCTTTGAATTCTTTTAGCCTTACTTATCCGCTTATTTCTTTCTAATCTCGTTTCCATCAATATCACCAAGATTAGCTTATCCAATTTAAGGGAATTATATACTTTTCTTAATCTATTTTCCCAAACCTCTTATCTATTGGAAAATATCTAAAACCCGTAATACCTTTTATTGTTCTAAGAGAAATTGTACCGAAATATCTACTATCTTTACTTGCACCTTCTTCTCTATTATCTCCCAATACAAATACATGACCTTCTGGTACTATCCAACTTTCATCATCATAAGTATGGGTATAGGCACTACTATCTATATATTCTTCTTTCAAGATAGAACCATTCAGATATACCTTGCCCTCTTTAATCTCTACTACATCTCCTTCTAAACCGATTACTCTCTTTATATAATCTTTATCTGGAGTATCAGGAGCCTCTAGTACAATTACATCTCCCCTAGATGGTTCTGAAAAAAGCAATGAAATCTTATTTGCAATTAGTCTATCCTTTTCATGCAAAGTAGGATACATTGAATTACCCAGTACATAAGTTGTATTAAAAATAAATGTTTTAATTAATATAGCAATAATAACTGCTGATGCAATGCTCTTAATCCATTCTATAGTCTCTTTTTTTATGTCTTTATTATTTTCCTCCATAACTTTACCTCCCAAGATATTTCCAATAATAAATATTATATCACTTAAATAATATTTAGCAAAGTTTATTCTTCTATTATACTATTTATAGCTAAAGACAGTATCTCCCCAACTAGTTTAGCAGTATTATTAGCTTCTTCAACAGTATGAAAATTATATCCTATCTCTAATAGTGCTGAGTAGTCCGACAGATGTTGATTGTATTTTCCAGTTGGTTTAATAATTATACCCTCACATAAATCTGGATATAAAGCATCTGATACTGCCTTGATATATTTAGCAAAATTAAGCACCTTGTCCTTGTTAGGTGAATCAGGACCTACTACTAGCGAAAATGTAGCTACTGGTTTTCCGTCAACCTCTATCTTAGATCTAGCAATCAATGTATCTATATTCTTTGCATTTTCAAGGACGGCATTTCTGTGTACATCCAGTAGTATCTGTAAGTTTTCTGATTCACCTTTCTTACTATTAACTGTATTTAGGCTCCTTGAATAGGATTTATTATATGATGGTAAGTCATGATGGGTCTCTACATGATCTATCATATGGCCATTTGCTTCTAAAATAGTTGAAATTACATTTCCTATGGATACAATATTACTATTATTATCAGATGTACGATAATTTTCATCTTTTGTATGCAAGTAAGATTCAGTCCCGTGGGTATGATACATCAATATATATGGTTTGCTTTTATCTATTTTAATCTTATTTACCATAAATGGCTCTGGAATATTTTCTACTGTATTCATTCCTTCAGAGTCTTTTACTATTATTAAACTCTCATATTCTTCTAATCTGTCAATGATTATATCATTCTCTCTACTATAATTTTCATCTACTTCGTTGAATTCTGGCGCTGTTACTGCTACAATTTCTTCATTACCATTAGTAATTTCCTCCTTTTCAAATAGAGAGGCTATGGTTTTTTTTAGTAGTTTGCTAATGTTGAATGCCTCTTTCACAGAATCAATAGATATGCTGACTAAGCTAAAATTATTGTTATTAGAATTAGGTAATTCTTTGTATATTGAATACCCTCCTATAGCTATAGCACCTATATTTAAGACTATCAAACATACTAATGCTAAAATAATATAATCTGACTTCCTAGTTTTTTTCATACTAACACTCCCTAATAAGCTTTCAATATAAAAATTATATTCCTACTAGAGATGAAATATACTTAATCTATTATCTTATATATCTATTTACATCTTTTAAATCTATTCCAGGGTGCAATGCTATATTAAGACCATTGGCAACTATAATGGATAAATCGTCTATCAATACATCTATATCAGTTGGAGTAACCACTACATTTTTCATGTAGGGATTAAGTACATCTTTAATCAAAGTATATTTCTCATCTGATGATATTTCTGAAAGTAAATTATAAAACTCTGTTCCCACCTTTGATTCTTTCTTTAACGAATCTATAATTAAATCTAATGTATCATTGACTATGGTTGCAGCGTCTACTACTGTTGGAATACCAATAGCTATTACAGGAACCCCTAAAGTGTGTTCATTAATTTCCATTCTATTATTACCCACACCTGCGCCTGGATTTATCCCTGTATCTGATATTTGAATAGTAGTTGATACTCTCTCCATTTTTCTAGAGGCCAAGGCATCAATTGCTATAACTAAATCAGGCTTTACTTTCTCCACTACTCCCTTCACTAGCTCCCCTGTCTCAATTCCCGTAATCCCCATTACCCCAGGAGACAAAGCTGCAACATTGGCAACTGTTTCATCTATTTCCTTGTTAAAATTAACAAAGAATTGTCTGGTAACTAATACCCTATCCACTACCTTTGGTCCAAGAGCATCAGGGGTAATATTCCAATTCCCTAACCCTACTATTAAAACTTTGCTATTCTCATGATTCCTACCTAGTCCCTTAATTTCCTTGGCTACCACTTGAGATATTTCATCCTTTAAATCTTCATCTGTTTTATTAAGTCCTGGTACATCTATGGTTATATATGTTCCAATTGGCTTTTGAATATTTTTACTTCCCTCATTATTTACTACTCTGACTTTTGTTACACTGTAGTTTTCTTTCTCCTCTTTATCTATTTCAATACCCTTTGATTCTTCATTCCTTTCCGTTTTATATAATTCTCTGTTCTCTATGGCTAAATCTGTTCGAACTCGAAACATTTACAATCTCCTCTCATATTCCATATTTTTTCTTTCATTTTATATTTTTATCCAATATAATGTTAAATATCCTTGCATTTTATAGTTCTTCGTGATAAAATATTTTTTGTTAGATTAGAGGAGGTGAAACTATTGGCAAATATTAAATCTGCTGAAAAAAGAATTCTTATTACTGAAAAAAGAACAGCTATGAACAAAGCTAAGAAATCAGAAATTAAAACATATATGAAGAAGTTTGATAAGGCTATCGAGGCGGGAAATGTTGAAGAAGCTAAGGCTTTACTTAAGACTATTGACAAAAAGTTAAAAAGAGCTGCTCAAAAGAATGTTATTCATATGAACAATGTATCAAGGAAAGTTAGTCGCTTAACGAAGAAATTAAATAAAGCAATATAAATAAAACTTCGGGGGGCCGAAGTTTTTTTATTTGGAATAACATAGATTAATAATTAACATTTCTAAGGCTAGTTTTTCATCATGAGAACTAGTCTTTTGTTTTATATCTAGTTCAAGTATATAATCTAGACCATTTCTTAGATACGACTCAGAAAAACTATTGGCTTGGCTGGATATCTTTTTAAATTCGTATGGTTTTATCTGTAGCTTTTCTTGTATTACCCCTTCAGTATAGCCTTTTTCCTTATAAAGTTTATATCCTAACATAAGTCTTAATTGTCTAATTATCATAAAGAGTATCCTCTGAACAGGCTCATTGGATATATACATTTCACTAAATATTTTCAATGCGGAGTCCCCATCCCTTTTATTTATACTCGAAAGTAAATTAAATATATTAGTATCTAGTGTTTTAGTCAAAGTCAGGTCTATATCCTCTTTTGTAATCTCACTAGACTGAGAAAAATTAATTACTTTAAGTAGTTCATTTTCTAAGTCATAAAGGGATTTTGTGCTATTGTATTCAGTATAGGATGTTTGTTGTATAAAGTAAATTAAGTTTAAATTAGATATTTTTTTATTGAATTCCTTTAATTTCTTTTCAACTCTTAAATTTAAATCTTTACCCTTTAATTTTGCAAAATCAACGATTCCACCTAATTTGTTGATTGATTTATAAATCTTACTAGTTTTCTTTAATTTACTTGACCTATCCATTACAATAAGACAAAGATAATCATCTAAACCTTCTACATAGGATCCCATTAGCTTATCCACATCATTTTCATCATTTTCTACTATTTCACTAATATCCTTTATTACAACTAATTTCTTAGATGACATAAATGGAAGCGTCTCACAGGCGTTTAATATATTGTCAAACCTTGCATCTTTACCATCTATATTTATGTAATTTATGGCTTCAAGGGAAGTATCGATATACTTATCATTTAATCTTTCTATGGCCTCCTGCATTAGGTATTCCTCCTCCCCAGTAAAAAGATATACTGGTGCTAGATTACCTCTTTTTATTATATCTATAAATTCACTATAATTCACAATTCATCCTCCTATCCCAATATAAATATAGTTTTGATAAAATATATGATGATAAATAAAACAATATATATAAAACAAATATCAATAGCTTTTCATCTAAGAACTGAATCAATTCTAAATCTTCTTTAATAAAAGGGGTTATCTTCATATCCTCTTTATTTAATTCTATTTTTATCATCCCCATGGTATCAGTTCTATATAACTGTGTATTAAGCTCACTGTACCTATCTAATACCTCTTTCTTGGGATGTCCATAGAAATTGTTTCTACCTACAGAAATTATACCAATTTGTGGCTTTAAAACATTTAACAATTCTTCTGTAGATGAAGTATTACTTCCATGATGAGGAACCTTAATTATATCTATATTTGAACTAAACTTATCTACTAATCCTAGTTCTACATCCCTTTCCATGTCTCCAGTAAAAAGGATTTCATTATTGTAATAATAAAGTAAGAACACTAAGGATAAGTCATTGCTTCCTAGTCCCACATTAAGCATATCTCTATTAGGGCTTAAAACCTGTATTAAAGTATTATCATCCAAATAAATGGTATCTCTTTCCTTTAAGATTTTAATAGCTATTCCTTTACCTTTAATTATCTTAAATACTTCATTATCATTATCTTCATAAGAAATTAAAATATTATCTATTTTTATGTTTTCAGTAAGCAAAGGTAAGGCCTTACTATGATCATCATCAAAATGAGTAATAAATACTCCCCTTAGTCTATTTATTCCATGTTTTTGTAGATATGGCAAGGTAATACTTTCTCCCACGTCAAATGATTCCATAATACTTCCACCTGTGTCTATTAAATAATCTCCCTTTTGTGTCCTAATAAGAATACAATCTCCTTGGCCTACATCAATAAAATGTAATTCTATGGACTTATCTTTTAGCAATGTAACTGAGCTTAATATAATAATTATGATCAAATAGTATATAAGGACTTTTTTAACAGGAGGAGTAAAGCTTTTTACTTTAATAACTCCAAAAATTATAAGCATTAAAATATAATATATAATCATCTCACCTACATTTGGTGAATATATCTTAATTATCCCAAAGGGCATGGAATGCAAAGCATTTACTAAATAAAGCTGAATTGATAAGATTAAATCTAGCAAATAACCTAATATGGGATTAAATATTTGAATCAAATAAGATATTCCTACCATCATTCCACCAATTATCAATGCTAATGATAACATTGGAGCAATAACAAGATTTGAAAATATGCTAATGATTGATATATTGTTAAAATAATATGCTTGGACAGGTAATAATCCTATTTGAACACCAAACAATCCTGATAAGGAATAGGTTATCTTGTTTTTATAAGGATAGAAAAGCTCTTGAACCTTTGGAGTAATATATATTATTGAAAATGTAGCTAAAAAAGAAAGTTGAAATCCAAGATTAAATACCCACATAGGATTAAAAATTAGCAATATAAACATGGCAAAGAACAAACTATTAATGGAATCATATGGCTCTGCCAATATCTGAGCATAGAAGAGAATAGTGAACATTATATTTGCCCTAAGTAATGATGGTGGAAATCCAATAAGGAACCCATAAAACCAAATAATACTTAAAGATATTAATACATTAGTTTTTCTTTTAACTCCTAAATGAGATAATATATAAATCAAAAATCCCCCTATAATCCCTATATGTAATCCCGAGACTGCAAGGATATGAGCTAGTCCTAATTCTCTATATTTTAAAATGTTTTCTTCTTCTAAATAAGAATATTCCCCTAGGACTATACTTTTCATCAATGAACTATTAGCTGGATTTAAATTGCTATCAAATATATTTTCAACATGTTCTCTGAATTTAGATTTTAATTGATATTTAAGTGGTTTATGCGTATTCTCAACACTTTTAATTGAGTAATCTTTTATGGTTGTTGAGGTATATATTTTGTCAGATAAAAGGCTAAGCCTATAATTAAATAGTTTAGGATTAGTGTTCTCAATGGGAATTTTCAACATAGCTGAAAATCTAATCTCATCGCCTATTTCTAGTTTTGTATTGCCAATGATCTTTAATACAAGCTTTTCTTTAACTTCTGTTTGAATTAAATTGTCTTCAATGCTATTAACTGCAATTATATATTTCCCTTGATCTTCTTCTTCCCAAACTACCTCATGGACTATACCATCTAATATTAAATTCTTCTCTACTCTATTTTCTAATTCACTTCTATTTAAATTATAGCTACTAATTAGAGACCCTAAAAATAAAATCATGAAGAACAAGACAAATGAATTACTCTTTCCCCTAAGGATATTTACAATATAGCATAACATTGAAAATATAACTAAGATCAAAATTGAAATCATATCCAAGTTAAAGTAATATGAAAAAAATATCCCTATTATTAAAGGAATTGTCATAAAAACAAAAGGTCTCTCCATGGAAGCCTCCATTTATTTTTTTCTATGTATTCTATTTAAACTCCAATTCAAAAGCAATATACCTATGATAACAAAAAAACTGCTATCTAACATACTGGATCACCTCGTATATCATTTATTAGATTATAACATACAAAATTGATTTTTAAGTATTGTTTTTGAGTATTTAATGATAAAATAGATTGTAGAATATCAAAGGAGCTGGATATATGACTAATAAACTTTATTTAGATAATCCTTATTTAAGGGAAATTGATTCTAGAATTATTGACAAAACCTATAAAGATGGTAAATATTACTTAAAACTCAATAGAACTATTTTTTATCCTCACCTATCTGGTGGACAACCAGGCGATAAAGGAACTATAAATGGTATAGAAGTGTTAGAAGTATATGAAGAGAACTCTGATATAATCCATGTCGTTGGAGATAATATTCAAAGTGATAAGGTAACCTTAAGTATTGATTGGGAAAATCGATTAGATAATATGCAACAACATACGGGACAGCACATATTATCTGCTGCATTTTATAAATTATACAGTGGTGAAACCGTTGGCTTTCATTTAGGCCATGACTATGTCTATATTGATGTTACTCTAGCTGATTTAACTGAAGATGAAATGGATAAAATTGAAATATATACAAATAGAATAATATCTTCTAATTTCGAAATAAAATCCTATTATGTGGAAAAAAATGAAGTAAATAAAATTCCTGTAAGGAAACAGCCCTCTGTGGACTTAAATATTCGTATAGTAGAAATAGATAATATAGACTTCTCCCCTTGTGGAGGTACTCACCTACGAAATACTGGGGAAATTGGGATTATTAAAATAAGAAGATGGGAAAAATACAAGGGTAATATTAGAATAGAATTTGTTTGTGGAAATAGGGCCCTCCTTGACTACAGATGGAAAAATAAATATATAAAAGAAATTGGTGCTTTATTGTCATCAAAGGACACTGATGTATTAAACAAAGTTACAGCATTATTTAATCAAAAAGAAGATTTTGAAAAAGAAAATAGAAGTCTTAGAGATGAACTTAATAAATATAAAGGCCAGGAATTGTTAAAAAATGCTGATAAGATTAAAACTCTTCCCTTTGTTTATAAGGTATTCGATGATATCTCGCTAAAAGAAATGAATTCTATAGCAGTATATCTAAACAACAACTATGACTTAATTCAAATATACGGATCTAAATATGATAATATTGGTCAGTTTTTTGTAAGTATATCAAAGAAATTTGAGGTGAATTTGAAAAATACATTTAAAGAAATTCAGGGTGAATTTGATGTCAAGGGTGGAGGCAGCACAGAAACTGTACAGGGTAAATGTTCTGTAGAAGATTTAGAAGCACTCCTAAATATGTTTTTAGAAAAGATAAGAAAAGAAATTAATTAATAGATAAAGGCTAGAGGATGACTGTCCTCTAACCTTTATTTATCTGTAACTAATTATCTCATTGTATAGCTTTTCACGGATTTCAGCTACTCTTGAGTAGTCAATAGCAGGTTTGTATGATTTTTCAAGAATAAAATGGTTTTTCTTTGCATTGTTTAAGCTTTCAATCCCTTTTTCTATTAGTTGATTAAATATTATATAGTCTTCTTTATTCAATTTTCTATTATCAAAATAATTGTTTAAATCTATTTTAGTTTTTGCTAGATTGTCACCATTTTTATTTGAAGTTATTATAGTGTCCAATTCCTTTACAAAAACAGTTTCTACTTTATTTGGTATAAGGGAATCGTAATATACTTCTGTTTGATAATCTCTATTTCTTGCTTCTTCTAGTACTCTACTTAGTAAAAAAGATTTTCCAGTACCTATTTCTCCATTAATAAAATACATATGCTCCACATACTCTAATATTGAGCTTGTATAATCCACATACCCATCTGGTGTATAGGCTGTAGAGAATAGGTGTCTTTCATTGAAACCATTAGATTCCAAATGAATTTTTCCCTTTGAAAAAATCTTTTCTACCAATAAATTGCTTTGATTCTTGATTTCTCCCATGTCTATATTTGCTTTATTATCCTCTTCTATTCCTTTATAAATAACACCCGCCGCCCTCAAATAGTTAAAAGCTTTTCTATAGGCTTCTTTGTTATCCTTTTTAGCTCTTATTATATCTTCCTTACTATTTTTTAGTATATCTGAGTCTATAAATTGGCCTAGATCAATTATTGTATCTGTTAGACCCGGATACTCAGGATCTATCATGTGTGGTGATGTTCCGTCTACTAAACATACTTTTAATTCATCTATAACTATAGCATCTACGGATTCAGGATCAGATGGGCAGTGGTGATATTCTACACTATATCCTGAAGTTGCCATCTTTTCTGCTACTGCCTTCATTAGGGAAGATTTCCCTCCTCCTGGCATTCCTTTAAATATATATAGTTTATTTCTATTTTCAGATATTATATTACTGTGTAATGAGTAGAACCCTAGAGAAGTATTTCCTCCTGGAAACATTCTTCTTATTTTTGCCATAATAAAACCTCCTAAAGAATTGTATATATTAATTTATTCCCTTTTAGGTATTATGTGCATATAGATGAAAAAGAAGTCCTAGGGGAAGGGAAATTTCTTTTTATAGAGCAAATATTATTATTAACACTTTTTCCATATATCTCATATCTTAATATGAGAGGTATAACTCTCAATTAAATAGGAGGTGTTCTTTGTGGCTGATAATTTATTAGGTAGAAGAGAATGTAATCAAGTGGATGATTCACTATTGTTTTTCTTTTTACTTCTAGTAATTCTTTTCTGCAATGGTGATATACTTGGCGGATTCGGTAGAAGGTGTTAAGTCCTAGTAAAATAGGAAATGCCCTTCTGTGCTAACTTTAGCACAGAAGGGCTATCTATTTGTGTTTTATTATATTAAATAAAGATCCCGAATATATACTCAATATATTTTTATATTTATTAACAATTTATAGCTATTCCTCATATTGTATTAGGAGAGCTCTTACTCTCTTAATAAATAGGAGGTGCTTACTGTGGGTGGTTTATTCGGCGGAAGACGAGAAGGTTGTAATGATACTGATACTTCATTACTATTCTTCTTTTTATTGTTAGTAATTATTTTCATGAATTGCGATATGTTTTAATTTCACACAAGTCGGGGCTTGACCCCGACTCTTTTAATTTTTACAGTTCATTTTTTCTTAAAATGCCTCGGAATATTCAGATTTAAGGCAGGTCAAGTGATTTTATGGCAATAAAACAGGGTCATAGGAAACCTACAACCCTTGATAATACTGTGTGGCGGGGATATGTGAGAATCGAACTCACCTAGGAAGCTACTAACCCCCCACGCTGGTTTTGAAGACCAGAGGGCCCACCAGAACCCATCTACCCCCACATTGACAACAGACTATATTATATCTCTTCTTTCGACATTTTACAAGTGTTTTTTATTGAAGATTAGGAAATAAAGTTATTAAAATAATAGCCTTCTCCCCATTTAGTCATTATATATTGGGTTACTGAAGATTCTTCAATTTTTTCTCTAATTCGTCTTATATGAACGTCTATAGTTCTTAAATCTCCATAATATTCGTATCCCCATACTGATTCTAATAATTCTTCTCTTGTAAAAATTTTCCCAGGATTGGCAATTAGAACAAAGAATAAGTCGAATTCTTTTCCAGTTAGATTTACATTTTTATCCCCCACAGTAACTTTTCTACCTACTGTGTTAATTGTAAAGTCATGAATCTTAATAATTTGATTATTAATTTCTATTGGTTTGTAGTTCATTCTTCTTAATATTGCCTTAATCCTGGCTTTTAATTCCAAAATATTAAAAGGCTTAACAACATAATCATCAGCTCCATATTCTAAAGCCAATATTTTGCTCATATCTTCATTCTTATTAGTGATTATGATAATTGGTATATGTGAAATATCTCTAATGGCTTGACATATATTCAAGCCATCAGAGTCTTTTAATACTAAATCTAAAAGTATTAAGTCATAATCATGTTTACTTAATCTATCTAAAACCTCTTTCCCATGATGGATTACATCAAGAGAATATTTATCCTGCTCAAGATTATATTTCAATCCCTTTACAAAGGATTTATCACTATCTACTATAAGTAGCTTTGTCTCCATACTTCTCACCTCTTATTAAGTCCTTATCCTTAGTTTAGTACTCTAATATCCTTATCCCTTTTCGTAATCTTTAATAGATCAAAATATTCAAGAAGTGCTAGACCTACCTTTCTGTTTGTATTCAATAGGTCTCTGTACTCCCCAATGGAAATTGAATTATTACTTATTAGATACTCCCTCAATTTAACTAGAGCTAATTCATATGCATCTTTAGATAAATATACTTCTTCATTTAATTTAACTAAATAGCTACTATTTATCAAAGATATAAAAACTTCATCTACTTCATCTTTATTCATTCCAATTATATCCCCTAGTTCATCTCTTCTAGGTGGTTGATATGAATTCTTGTTAAAACAATCTAAAATATCTTTTTTGATTTTCAATTGAGTTTCGTTTAGCTTTATCTCAAATCCCTTAAGCATGACATTTTCAAGTTTTTGCTCTAAATGTTCATTTTCTATTAATAATTCAATAATTTTATCAGCAAGCTTAGGTTTTGCTTTATTTAGCACTCTGCTTCTTATTTCTTCCTTTGGCATCCCTGCTCTTAATGGGTATTTTAAATGATAATTCTTTAATTCATCAATTATTTTATCCCTAACCTTGTTAAAATAACTCATATGAATAATATACAAGTCCTTTGTTAAAGTAAATAATATAACCTTCCCATCTTCTATTAATTTATTTACTTCTTCCCTTACACTATCTTCAAGCATGGAAGTAAATACAGCTAATTCCTTTATTGTAGGGAACTCTTTAGATTTCTCTTCTATGATATTCTCTATAATATCAGTGGATGATCCCATTTCCTTTATTTCAAGTTCTTTTATTGCATTATCATCAAATCTCTTCTTCTTCTTTGGATTAGGCTCTAAAATCTCTCCTCCCCCTATTGTAAACATAGGTGAATAGAATCTTATAATAAATCTATCTCCTCTTTTAGCTACCACTTCTTCTTCAAGTCTTAGCTGCGCATATGCTTCTTCGCCAGATTCTAAGTATTCTTTGTCAAGTAATACAATACGACATAACACTTCCTTGGTTCCTATATATAACCTTAATCTAGTCCTATTATCAATACTTTTAGCCATATTTTTAATAAGCTTAATCTTTACATCAAGCATCATGGTATCTCTCATGGAATTGACAGGTGCAATGGTACTTCCCCTATCTATATCATCCTTCTTTAATCCAGCTAAGTTTATTGCCACTCTTTGACCACCATAAGCAATTTGCGCATCTTCATCATGGACTTGCAGTGTTCTTATCCTTGCTGTCTTTTCCCCAGGAAATATTTGTACCTCGTCTCCTACATTTAGTTTTCCAGATAATAAAGTTCCAGTAGCTACAGTTCCAAATCCTGATATTGTAAATACTCTATCTACAGGAAGTCTAGGCATGTCATATACATTTTTATCTTCTAGATTCTCTGCTAATTCATCTATAAGATTAACTATAGTGTCTATACCACTCTTTGTAGTAGAAGATGCTCTTATAATTGGAGAGTTTTCAAGGAATGTACCTTTTACTTCATCTCTTACTTCCTCTTCTACCATATCAATCCATTCATCTTCTACTAAATCTGATTTCGTAAGAACAATAAATCCTTTTTTTATTCCTAACAAATCCAGTATAGATATATGTTCTGATGTCTGAGGCATAATACCTTCATCTGCTGCCACAACTAGTATTACAATATCTATACCCATAACTCCTGCAAGCATATTCTTAATAAATTTTTCATGTCCTGGTACATCAATTATGCCAGCCCTCTGTCCAGAGGGTAAATCAAAGTAGGTAAAACCCAATTCAATTGATATGCCTCTTTCTTGTTCTTCCTTCAATCTATCTGTATTTCTTCCAGTGATAGCTCTAATTAAAGTAGTTTTTCCATGATCTATATGTCCTGCTGTTCCTATAATTACATGTTTCATCTAATTTGCTCCTTTAACCTTATTTAAAGCAAAGCTTAATCCTTCTACAACTGTAGGAAATTCTTCGTTTTTAATAGTTCTAAGGTCTAAATAAACCCTATCCTTATATAGCCTAGTGATTATAGGTATATGGAATTTTCGTAAGTTATTTTCAAACTCTTGAGTGCTATGATTATTTAAAGTCAGCACTATGCATTTTGTTTTTAATTTTTCCAAAGGAAGAGAACCCCCTCCAACTTCTGAAAAATTATCTTCTATATCAATTACTAAATTGCCATCTGAAATATTGTCATGAATTTGTGATTTTAGGTCTACAGCTTTTTCCATTATCTCATCTACTCCCATGGAAAGCATAGCTAATGTAGGAATTTCTCTAGCTGCTACTCCTTCATCAAGATAATATCTCAAAGTTGCCTCAAGTGCTGATATAGTAAATTTATCTACTCTAAATGCCCTAGTTAGTGGGTTTTTTTTCATAGCATCAATATACTCTTTTTTCCCAACAATAATTCCTACCTGTGGACCTCCTAAAAGTTTATCTCCACTAAAGGTAACAATATCTACACCTTTTCTTAGAGATTCTTGAACTGTAGGCTCATATTCAATGCCGTATTTAGATAAGTCAATCAATACTCCACTACCTAAGTCTTCGATAAGTGGAATATTATATTTATCCTTTAGTTCAAATAACTCTTCAGAATCCACATTTGATGTAAAACCTAATATTCTATAATTACTTGTATGAACCTTCAATAAAGCTCCTGTATTTTCATTAATTGCATTTTCAAAATCCCATAAATGAGTTTTGTTTGTTGTCCCTACTGCAACTAGGTTGGCTCCACTTTCCTCCATTACATCAGGTATCCTAAAAGAACCACCAATTTCAATTAACTCCCCACGGGAAACTATTACTTCTTTATTCTTTGCCATAGAACTAAGTACTAGGATTACTGCAGCTGCATTGTTGTTTACAACCATTGAGGCTTCTCCACCTGTAATCTCGGATATTATCTCTTCTAAGTGACTATACCTAGATCCTCTATTTCCAGTTTCCAAATCATACTCTAAATTAGAATAGTTAATAGCAATTTCTTTTACATTATCCATTATTTTTTCGTTTATCAATGACCTACCTAAGTTAGTGTGGATAACTACTCCTGTGGCATTAATTACTCTTTTCAATTTATATGAATTTTTTTCTTCTGCTCTTTTTTTTATCTTTATATCTATGTTTTTGATTTCTTCTATGATAGCTTCCTCAAGTATATCTTTTGATTTAATTTGATTTCTTATGCCTTCTATTTCCATTCTAATGGAATCTAATACTATTTTTCTAGGTATATATTTCAATAGCTCTTTTGTCTTATCATTATCTAATATTTCATCTACCTTAGGTATTAATGTAAACAAATTCCTTTCTGCCATATAATCCCTTCCTTATCTTTTATTCAACTATTATATAATGCTCTTGTTTTTCTATTACTTCTCCTACTAAAGCAAACTTTGTAGGGGTAGATTTCAATTCTTCTAGTAGTAGTTCAGCTTTTTCTCTTGGAATTGATATCAACAATCCTCCTGAAGTCTGTGGATCAAATAAAATGTCTTCTATATCTTGAGGCACATATTCATTTATAAAAACATTTTCTCCAATATGTCCTCTGTTTGCATATGCTCCTGCAGGGACTAATCCCATTTGTGCATACTCTAATGCATTATTTATTATTGGAATATCTTTGTAATTAATCTTTATGGTCACAGAACTGCCTGTGGCCATTTCTAAGGCATGACCTAATAAACCAAAACCCGTAATGTCTGTAAGGCTATTTATGCCTCCTACGCGGTCCATAGCCTCCTTAGCATACTTGTTTAATGTGGACATGACAATTACAGCTTCATCATAGGTAGCCTTATCTACTATTTCTCCTTTTATAGCTGTGTTTATTATCCCAAGTCCTAAGGGTTTAGTTAGAATCAATACATCTCCAGGCTTAGCATTGCTATTTATTAAAACTTTATCTGGGTGCACAAATCCTGTAACTGAAAGTCCATATTTAGGTTCTTCATCCTCTACAGTATGACCTCCTACAGTTATGGCTCCTGCTTCCTTTACTTTGTCATAGCCACCTTTTAGTATTTCTGCTAAAACACTAGGTTTTAGACAATTAGGGAAACACACTATATTCATAGCTAATTTAGGTTCTCCACCCATAGCATAAACATCAGATAAAGAATTGGCTGCTGCTATTTGTCCAAAAGTATATGGATCATCTACTACTGGAGTAAAAAAATCTAATGTTTGAATCATTGCCAGATCATCATTTATTTTATATACAGCAGCATCATCAGAAGTCTCTAAGCCTACTAATAAGTTTTCATCATATGATTTTGGTAAGTGACACAAAACTTGTGCCAATATATCGGGTCCGATTTTAGCCGCTCAACCAGAACTTTTGGTCAATTGTGTTAATTTTTTTTCCATTTACTCCACCCCTTTATTTAACTATTATTAACTCTTTTATACCCTCAAATTTCTTATCTCCTATACCAGATACATTTTTTATATCATCTATAGTACTAAATTTATTTGATAACCTATAATCAAGGATTCTATCCGCTATAACATCACCTATACCTGGTAAGGAAAGTAAATCTGATTTGCTACATGTGTTTATATTAACCTTTCCTGTACTATTACCATCTGTGATGGCTGTAGAAATTGATAGATCAGCTGATATTTCTTCCCCAATTTCAGGAATATATATTTTTTCTTCATCTACTAATTTCTTGGCTAAGTTGATTCTATCTAAATCTGCACCTTTTTTCAATCCCCCAGCTAATTCTACTGCATCTTTTACTCTTTTTCCTAATTCAACTTCTACTATTCCCGGATTATATACTTGTCCACTTATATGCACCATAATAATTCCATCTTCCTCATCTATTATATCAGGTTTTTCCATGGATTCCGAAGATATATTTCCCAACTGGTTAATAATGTCCATATTTTCTGTTCTCGGTTTAATTATATCCTTGAATAAAAATTTGAAACCTAAAGTAAATATAATTATCAAAACAATTACTAGTATACCGATTTGCTCTCTTTTTGTAAAGGAACCCATGAATAAACCCCCTAATTTATATTCTATATCTAGTATTATTCGACTTAATTCTTTTTTTTCCTTCTTTTTCCTTAAAATATTTTTGCTTATTTATACTTAAGTTTTTACCTATTATCTGGTATAATCTTATTTATTAGATTAAGGGGGTTTAAGATTTGAAAAGGACTTTGATTTTACTAGTTTTAATATTTTTACTTAGTACATATTCTTTTTCCTATGCTGAGGATTTGTCCTTATCAGGAGAAGGAGCTGTTTTAATCGATGTTGACACCATGGAAGTTTTATATGAAAAGAATGCTCATTCAAAATTTTACCCTGCAAGTACTACAAAGATTATGACTGCTATACTTGCCATTGAGCTTGGGAAAATGGACGAAATAGTAACTGTAGATCAAGAAGTAGTGAGTTTAACTGATGGAAGTCATATAGCATTAGAGCCTGGAGAACAAATGACTTTGGAAGATTTACTCAATGCATTATTGATTCAATCTGCCAATGATGCTGCTTTAGCAATTGCTAAACATATATCTGGAAGTATTGATGAATTTTGTAATTTGATGAATGAAAAGGCCAAATCACTAGGTGCGTTGAATACAAACTTTCTTAATCCTAATGGATTGCCTAATGAAAGCCATGTAACCACACCCTATGATCTGGGATTGATTGCTCGATATGCAATGGAAAATGAAACCTTTAGATCTATTGTTAAAAACTATACTTACACCATACCAATAACAAATAAGAAAACTGAACCTAGATATTTAAAATCTGGTAATAAGCTACTATACAGCACTGGAAAGGTTGATGTAGATGGTGTAGCTACTCCAATTAAATACGAAGGAGTAAATGGAGTAAAAACTGGATATACTGTTGCAGCTCAACAATGTCTTGTAACATCTTTTGAAAGCGATGGCCATAATCTTATTGCCGTAGTGTTAAAATCTAATGGAAACAATGTTTATTCAGACATTCACAAACTTTTGAACTATGGAAGAAATAATTTCGAGAAAGTACAGATTGGATTTGCAAATAAGTTTATTGATAATTTTAATGTAGAGAATGGTCTTATCCCTTTTGTAACAGGTGTCATCAAGAATGATACTTTCTATATTGTAAATAAGAAAGATAGTGATAAAATCGTAGAAAAAATCATAATGGAAGACCCTATAACTGCCCCTATATCAAAGGATCAAGTAATAGGTAAGGTTCAATACTTGTTAAATAATGATGTTATTTCAGAATCAGATATTATATCCACTATGGAAATAGATATAATTCCAGTACCTAGTTTATTTGAAAAACTCATTAGTAAATGGTACCTTGGTGTTTTTGCAATGTTGATATTAATTAGGCTTGCAGTACTTAGTAAAAGAAAAAAAGTGCGAAGACGTAGAAGGTCTAGCTTATATAGGGTATAGAACCCTTCGGTTTTACAATGATATTAAAAAATCCTAGTTTAAATTCAACTAGGATTTTCTTATTATATTATTGCTATTGCTTCTATTTCTATATCTGCATCTTTTGGTAATCTTGCAACTTCTACTAAAGATCTACCAGGCTTATGGTCTCCAAAGAATTCCGCGTATGCTTCATTGATTGATGAAAAATTACCCATATCTTTTACAAAAACTGTAACCTTTACAATATTTTCTACAGAAGCATGACCTGCTTCTAGAACTGCTTTAACATTTTCCAAACATAATCTAGTCTCTTTTTTTATATCCCCTTTTGATAATTCTCCTGTAGCAGGATCAATTGGTAATTGACCAGAAGAAAAAATTATATTTTCAGCCTTTACACCTTGTGAATAAGGACCAACTGCTGCTGGTGCCTTTTCTGTTGATAAAAATCTTAATGCCATTTTGTTTCCTCCCTTATACTAATTTATCTCTTTCTCCATTGTCAGACCAAAGTCTTTCAAGCTTATAAAAGTCTCTATCTTCTTTATGGAAAACGTGAACTATTATATCATTAAAATCTAAGAGTATCCATCTACCATTTCTGTATCCCTCTTTGGATACTTCTTCATCATTACTTGCTTCAAGAACCTTGCTCTCTACTTCATCAGCTATTGCCTGAACTTGAGATGATGAGTTTCCACTAACTATTACAAAATAATCTGCAATTGGGGTTAACTTCCCTATGTTTAAAACTTTAATGTCTATACCCTTTTTGTCGTCACAAGCTTTAGTTATTATAGATAATTTATTGTCTAATTCTAGCATTAATTCGCCTCCTTTAATATTTATTTGATTCTATTATCAAATAATTTCTTGCCTTTATTGTATTGGGATGAATAAGTTTATTGTTTTCAATTAAAAAATTAATGGTTTTTCCCATGGCCATAATAATACTTTGATTTATATCTATAAATGCCATCTTTCTAACTTCTTCTACTCCCATAAAGTTTCTCTTTGGCTCTATATAATCAGCTATATAAATTATCTTTTCAAGAATACTCATATTAATTCTACCTATGGTGTGATAGTATATAGCATCTAGAATTTCTATATCTTCAATTTCATATTCTAACTTTGCTATTTTAGCACCAAGAGGCCCATGTATTAGCTCATGGTTATGTTCCATAGCATCATCTAAGATTATACCAAAGTCAATAGTTCTTTTCAACAAATATGTTTCATCACTTATCTTTCCACAATCATGTAAAATTGCTGCAGTTTTTATTTTTTCCAAATCCGCATCATATAATTTTGCTAATTTTATTCCAGTTTCCATAACTCTCAGTGAATGTGAATATCTCTTTTCACCAATAGATTCTATCAACTTGTTTTCCCAATTTCTATTCATCAATACTCACCTAATATATAAATTATTATCTAATATATACTTTTCTACATTTTCTGGAACTAGATATTTTATACTCAAGTTATTGCTAACTCTCTCTCGAATTTCTGTAGAAGAAATCTCTATCATTGGAGAATTAACTATACCTATACTAATATTATATGAGAACTTCAATGATTCAATTCTATTAATAATTTCTTCATCATCTTTCCCAGGTCTACTTAGCAAAACGAACTTGCATAAATCACTAAGTTTTTCTATATCCTTCCACTTATCTATTTCAAAAAGTATATCTGTTCCAAAAATAAAATATAATTCATCGTCTTTATACTTCTCTTTTAGATCAATTATAGTATCTATGGTATAAGTGGTACCCATCTTTTTAATCTCCAATAATGACATTTCAAAATACTCATTAGTATCTATAGCTAATAGAACCATGTCACACCGCAAATTAGATTCAGATATTTTTTTGTTATCTTTAAATGGGTGTGATCCTGATGGCATAAATATTACCTTATCAAAACTTAAGGTAGTTCTTGCATATTCTGCAATTATTAAATGACCATTGTGAATTGGATCAAAAGTTCCACCTATTATACCAATCTTCATGATTTTCTCTCCCTTATTTAGCAATTAAACTTCAGAAATATTTAATTCTGAAGTTTAAATTACCTTACCTTGGTAGTTCAATCTTTTTATTTTCCTTAGATTCTTTATATAATACAAATTTACTACCAATGCTTTGCACAAATTCTGCATCTATTTCATCGGCAATTTGGTTAGCCACATCTGTAGCATCCAACATACTATTATTTAATACCTTAATTTTAACTATTTCTCTAGCCTCTAAAGCATCTTCTACTTGTTTAATGAAACTTTGACTTACTCCATTCTTTCCCAATTGAAAAATTGGATCTATGGCATTAGCCATACCTTTTAGAAATGCTCTTTGTTTTCCAGTTAGCATTTTTCACACCCCTTATTAAACTTCTATTTCTTTCTTCAATGACCTTCTATGCTTTTCGTAATCTGTAGAACCTTTCTTCCAACCAGTTCGTGACTTTTCTTTAGGAACATAATTTTCATTTATTATTACCTCATCTTTAGCTAAACAATAATATGTTGGTTGATTTTCTTTACAGTTATCACAACTTAAGCAGTCCATTTCAATAATTAACCTCCATTAATCAAAGAATTCAAATTCATAACCACATATAATAACATTATCGTATTCTTTAATACCTAGATCTTTCAGTTTATCGATTATACCTTTCTTTCTAAGCATATCTTGGAAATATCTTAATGAATCTACATCATCAAAAAATGTGGAATTTAAAAGTCTTTCTACAAACTCACCTTCAACAACATAATCTTCGTTTTCTCGTCTAACAATTACGGAATCTTCCTTATCTTCTTCTACATGTACAAAATGCTCATCAAAGGTTTCACTTTGTATTTCAGTATTTGTGAGTAATTCCCATATTCCATATTTTAGATCCTCAATTCCTGCTAAAGTCGCAGCAGAAACACTATATATCTTATAACCCTTAGGTTCAAATTCGGCCTTTATCCTAGTCAACCCTTCCTCTGCTCCAGGGATATCCATCTTGTTAGCAACGATTATCTGTGGCTTGTTACTTAATTTTAAATTATATTGATTTAATTCTTCATTAATCTTATAAAAATCTTCTACAGGGTCTCTATCCTCACTACCTGAGATATCTAAAACATGAACAAGAACCCTAGTCCTTTCAATATGCTTTAGAAAATCATGTCCAAGTCCTGCACCTTCGTGAGCTCCCTCTATTAATCCAGGTATATCTGCAATCACAAATGATTTTTCTTCTGCTACCCTAACTACACCAAGATTTGGTTTTAAGGTAGTAAAATGATAATTAGCAATCTTTGGCTTTGCAGCTGATACAGTTGATAATATAGTAGATTTGCCTACATTAGGAAATCCTATTAAACCTACGTCAGCAAGAAGTTTCAACTCCAAAACAATATTTCTTTCTTGTCCTTTTGTGCCTGGTTCGGCAAATGCTGGGGCCTGCCTAGTAGGAGTTGCAAATTTAGCATTTCCTCGACCACCTCTACCTCCTCTTGCAATTACAAAGGTTTGGTCTTTTTCTTTCAAGTCTACAATTACGCCACCAGTACCTTCATCCTTGACTAATGTGCCAACAGGTACCTTTAGTACTATATCTTGTCCTGCCTTGCCATATTGCTTTTTAGACCTTCCATCTTCACCATGTTCTCCTACATAAGAGCGCTTATACCTAAAATCCATCAAAGTTCTAATTCCATCATCAGCCTTTAGAACAATGCTACCACCATTTCCACCATCTCCACCATATGGTCCCCCAGCAGGTTCAAACTTTTCTCTTCTCCAAGATACAGAGCCGTCCCCACCTTTACCAGCTTTAACTGCTATCTTCGCTACATCAATAAACATTATCATCATCCTCATTTTTTACTTTCCCAATTATCCCACTTAACACTCTAATAAATTTATTATATCAATTCTATTTTACCTGTCAATCACTATATATTATCTCATTTATTTTATTCAAATATGCGATTTTTATACTATACATAATAAATACAGAATTGGTATTAATTCATCTATATATTGAAAAAATTATAGGCTTACCATGATGGTAAGCCTATAGTCTATGCTAATTCTTCTTCAACAGAATAAACACTAACTTGTTTCTTGTCTCTGCCTTTTCTTTCAAATTTAACTACACCATCAACAGTAGCAAATAAAGTATCATCGCTTCCTTTGCCTACATTGTTTCCAGGGTGTATTTTAGTTCCCCTCTGTCTAACTAGAATGTTGCCAGCTAAAACGAATTGACCGTCTCCTCTTTTAACACCTAATCTTTTAGCTTCACTATCTCTACCATTTCTAGAACTACCTACTCCTTTTTTAGAAGCAAATAACTGTAAATTCAATTTAATCATCAATTACACCTCCCTATATTCGAGAGTTACATACTGCGGGTAACTTTCTATCACAGAATTTATACCTACTACTAAAGAATTTAATACTATTTGTGTTTTTTCCAATATGGAATTTTCAATATTCTTAGGTAAATTTACATCAAGAAATCCTGTTTTATCGTCAATGGAATATTTAATTTCTCTTTCATCCAGATGACACACTTCTACTAAGGATAATAATGCTGTTTGTGACAATACAGATATGGCTGCACATACGATGTCCTTACCATGTTCATCATATTCTGCATGTCCTTTTATTGTATATTTCTTGATATAATTATGTTTATCCTTATATATCTTAGCTATAATCATATTATTAGCCTACTATATTTTCAATTCTTACCTTAGTAAATGGTTGACGATGTCCTTGTTTCTTTCTAATGTTCTTCTTAGCTTTATACTTAAAAACAATGATTTTTTTAGCTTTTCCTTGTTCCAATACTACAGCTTCAACTTTAGCACCATCAACATAAGGTTTACCAGCAACCAAATTGCCTTCCTTTGACATAATTAAAACTTTATCAAAGCTTACATTTGTTCCTTCTTCTACATCTAGTTTCTCTACGTAAACTACATCACCTTGTTGCACTCTATATTGTTTACCACCAGTTTCTATTACAGCGTACATATTACATTGCACCTCCTCTAACCCAGTCTCGCCAATGCAGGGTGCCTTTAAGGCTTAAAACCCAGATTGAGCGGCTCTACACCAAAACATTTTACCAAATATAGCTGTAGTTGTCAATACCCAAAGATTATTACATTTTTACTTTTCAATATTAAGTATCCTACCTTTTCCCTCACAGGTAGGACATTTTATATAAAAATCAGTTGTTAATGATCTTCTGATTTTTTTTCTGGTTAACTCCACCAAACCCAGCTTTGTAATATCAATGATATTTGTTTTTATTCTATCCTTCTTTAAATATCTCTTTAAAGTTGATAGGACCAATTGTATATCATCTTTATTTCTCATATCAATAAAATCTACTATTATTATACCACCAATATCTCTTAATCTCATTTGTCTTGCTATTTCTTCTGCAGCCTCTACGTTGGTTTTCAGTATTGTATCTCCTAAGGAATTGGTGCCCACAAACTTTCCTGTATTTACATCTATAACTGTAAATGCCTCTGTTTCGTCAATGACTATGTATCCACCACTCCTGAGCTTAACTATTCTTTCTAGGGCTTCTTTAATATCTTCGTGTATTTTAAATTCGTTTGCTATTGTAAAATCTTTATTTAATTCCATTTTATTAGAAAAATGAAAGGGATAATGTTCTTCCATTAAAATCAAACTATCATAGACATCTTTATTGTTAACAATAATCTTATCAATATTATCATTATAGCTGTCTCTAACTATTTGATATCCTAAATCCGGTTCTTTATATATTAGCTTAGGGCAAGGTAAGAAATTTCTTTCTTTTTCTATCTTTATATAAATATTATATAAAATATCATATTCTTCCTTCAATATTGATTCATCAATACCATCTGATGCTGTCCTAAATATTATACCCATGTTGTCCTTTATGATTCTACTGCCTATCTCTTTTAGATTCTTTACTTCAATTGGATTTTCTATCCTTCTTGATATATTTATTCTATTGGAAAAGGGTGTGAAAACTAAATATCTACCTGGCAATTCAATATGAGTTGTCACCTTTGCACCTTTATTCCCTGAGGGTTCTTTTTTTACCTGTACAATTGAATCCTGACCTGATTTAATTATTTCAGATATCTTGTATTTTTCACCAGTATATAGAAGATCCCGTGGCAATGCTTCTTTTACATATAAATACGCATTCTTATCATCACCAATATCTACAAAAGCTGCTTCCATTCCTTGTAGTACATTGATGACTCTTCCTCTATATATGTTTCCAACTAACTTTTCTTTGCTCCGTTCTTCTGAATGAAATTCCACAAGTCTACCATCTTCAACTATACCTACCCTGTCAAATCCATGATCAGAATCTATAAATATATAATTCATATGAACTCTCCTATCTTACAAAGGCTTATATATATTATCATCCTTTTCTGCGTATTGGCCTAGTCTCTTCATCATAACAGAGTCTAAATCAATATTAAGACTAGTGTCCCTATTCATTGCTTCTATAAAATCGTTTGGTCGCAGATTTCCATTTCCTCCTGATCTTAAAAGTACATCTATTGTAATTTCATTTTCTTTAGAATATTTTACAATTAAATTCCCAATAAAACTCCTTATGTTCTCTTCTCTTTCTACTTTTTTCTTGCCTTTTTTCCTTAACCTAGTGATCATTATTTCTTCCTTTAACAACCATTCATTTAGTGCTTTTTCTACTTCTTCCTTGCTATTAGCTTTACCTGTATCAAAGGATATTTCATAATATGCCCATGCAATTAGAGAAGCAATTGGTTCATCTTTTTCAAGATATACCCCTTTTACTATTTGTACATCTTTTGGCAATACATTATTCATCTTTTCAATAAATTCTTCCACAGGAATTTTCTTATCTAGATCTACATCCATATATTCTTCTTCAGATTCAATTCCAAGGGACAGGGGGTTAGCTATTGAAAACTTAGGATGAGGATTAAATCCTTCAGAATATTTTATTGGAATATCAGCTCTGCCAAATGATCTATGAAATAGTCTCATTACATCCAAATGACCAATATATTTTAGGTAGTTCTTCTTATTAAATATTAACCTTAAAATCATTTATTTCCACCGCCTAACATTGTGCAGTTCACTATACCACAGCCCCTACATTGTTCTCTACAGTCAGGTGTAGTTTTCTCTTCCAATGAATTTTTATATTCCCTAGCTAAATAATCCTTTGATACTCCCGGCTTAATGAAATCCCAAGGTAAAACTTCCTCTAATGATCTATCCCTATTAGCATAAAAATGTCCATCTATATTTACTTCCTCCATAGCTTCTAGCCATGAACCATACTTGAAGTGTTCTGACCATCCGTCAAATTTACATCCTTTTTCCCATACTTTTAATAATAGTTTGGAAATTCTCCTATCTCCACGGGCTATTATTGCTTCTAAGTAGCTAAGCTCAGGATCATGATAATTAAAAGTTACCTTGTTATCTTTTATGTTATTTTTAACTAAATATATTTTTCTATAGAATTCATCTATAGTATCTTGGCCCATCCATTGAAAAGGAGTAAATGGTTTTGGTACAAAGCAAGATGCAGAAGCAGTCACTTTTAAGTTCCCTTTTCTTTCCTCTTTTGGCATGGCAAAAAACATATCTTTAACCTTATATGCTAAGTTTTTTATTCCCATTACATCTTCATCAGTTTCTGTTGGTAAACCAATCATGAAGTATAGTTTTATAGTTGACCAGCCCTCCTTAAAAACATAGGACACTGTGTTAACTAAATCATCTTCAGTTATACCTTTATTTATTACATCTCTTAATCTTTGGCTGCCTGCTTCAGGTGCAAAAGTTAATCCAGATTTTCTTACCTTTTCAATTTCCCTTAATACATCTATACTAGAAGAGTCTAACCTTAAGGAAGGTAAAGAAATCCCTACTTTTTTCTCCTCAAATTTATCCATTAACTTAGTTATTAGTAGATGTAATTCAGAATAATCGCAGGAACTTAAAGAGGATAATGATACATTTTCATATCCTGTACTCTTGATTAATCTTTCGGCTAATTCTACTATTTTATCTGGTGATTTTTCTCTTACAGGCCTGTATATCATCCCTGCTTGACAAAATCTACATCCATGTGTACATCCTCTAAAAATTTCCATACTAACTCGGTCATGTACTGTTTCAATAAATGGTACAATCATTTTTTCTGGTGAGAACATAGAATCTAGATCCCTAATCATTCTTTTTTTAATTACTGTAGGGACTCCTGGCTCTATAGCTACCATTTCTTTTATTGTATTATCTTCGTTATACACTATATCATAGTATTTTGGTACATAAATTCCTTCTAATTCAGATATTTCTCTTAAGAATTTTTCTCTATCCCAATTATCTTCTTTATGTCTTTTATATAAGTTTAGAATCTCTAAAGTTACCTCTTCACCTTCACCAATTACAAAGAAATCAATAAAATCAGCTATTGGCTCCGGATTATAAGCACAAGGACCTCCTGCTATTACAAATGGGTCTTCATCTGTTCTATCTTTTGATAATAATGGAATATTAGATAAATCCAATATATTTAAGATATTCGTATAGCTCATTTCATATTGCAAAGTAAAACCTAAAAAATCAAAGTTTCTTACTTCTTCTTTGCTTTCAAGGGTATAAAGTAAAAGATTTTCTCTTCTCATCTCTTCTTCCATATCTATCCATGGTGCAAATACTCTTTCGCATGCAAAATCTTCTTCTTCATTAATTAAATTATATAATATATGAAGCCCTAGATGTGACATACCTACCTCATATACATCTGGGAAAGAAAAAGCAAACTTTACCTTAATTTTATCTAAGTCTTTTATAACAGAATTTTGTTCCATTCCTATATATCTAGCTGGTTTTTCTACCTTCTTAAGAATTCCATCTAGGATTTTTTTATTTATCATTTGTTTCCACCTTTCATTAATACTTTAGATACTATATTACCACTTATATAGCAATTTTAGTAGGAGAATTTTATTTAAAAGATTTTTTCAAAAATTTAACCTCGGGAAGTTCCCGAGGCAAGAATTTAAATCTATTGTGAAACTTTATTTATCTTTAAATTTAACTCTTCTATAGTATCCATAGAATTATTTACTAGCTTTTTTAGATAGTCTTTAATCTTATCGCCATCCTCTTTTAAGCTAAAATCATAATATATGTTTTTTTCTATAATTTTTATAATATTATTAGTAGTAGTATTATTAACAATTTTTATTATAAATATAATTAGCAATGTACATAAGATAAATACAATTCTATTTAGCAATTTGTTATAATATTTATTATTTAATCCAAAATATCTCTTTTCACCATTTAATCTTTTAATCATAATATCACCTACCCTATTAATAATATGATATTGATTTAGGGTAGGTTTTATACCAAAATTAATACTCTCTAATAATAAAACCTGAACTTCCAGCAGATAATACGAAACTATCCTTTATTCCTTCTGTTAGATATATTGATTTATCCTTTGCGATAAAGATTGCTTCTATTCCTTCAATGGAGTTAATTAATTCCATCCCTTTATCAATTCCTAGGGCAAATACTGTAGTAGACAATCCATCTCCATCTATGGATTTTTCTGATATTATGCTTATTCCCATTATCTCGTTATCAACTGGATATCCTGTTTCAGTATCTATTATATGATGATATTTTGTTCCATTATATATAAAGTACCTCTCATAATCTCCAGAAGTTACGATGGATTTATTTCTTACTTCCACTATTCCAAGAAAATTCCCTGCGTATTCTAATGGGTTTTGAATACCAATTTTCCAGCTTGAATCATCAGCCTTAACCCCATGGGCGAAAATATTTCCACCTAAATTAATCATAGCTATATTTACGTTATTATCTAGTAAAATTCTACTAACTTCATCAGCTGCATATCCTTTTACTATACTTCCCAGATTTATTTTCATATCCTTATCTTCTAGGTATACTTGATTGTTTTCTAGCAATTGTAGCTTATTATAATTAATGAGAGATTTCATTTCCTCAATCTCTTTTTCTGTTGGAATTTCATCTCTTTCCTTTTCTTCAGATTTAATTCCCCACACGTCAACTAATGGAGCTATTGTAGGATCATAAGCACCCATTGAAATTTCAGCATAGTGTTTTGCTCTCTCTATTACAAAATATGTCTCAGGACTTACTGTAACTGGCTTTATACCTGCATTTTCATTTACTTTATTAACATCACTGGATTCAATTGTACTACTCATTTTTGCCTCTATTTCCTCTAGTCTAGAGAATACCTTATCCAAAACTTTTTCTTTTTTACTGTCATATACTTTAATCGTCATTACAGTATCCATTAAAAACTCTGTTCTAGAAAGTGGTTCACTTGAGTTTATACCTTTATTAACACATCCAGTTAAAGACATGAGCGATACTAATAATATAATAGATAATTTATATTTTTTAGACTTCATATTATCAACTCCAAATTGTTTTAAAAAACCCTAACTAAAAAGTTAGGGTTTTATTATTATTTCGCTGTGCTTAAAGCTTGATTTACTAGTTCTAACATTCCATCTCTTGTATTTGTTGCACCTGCAATGCTATCAACATTAAGGTTTTCTGTTCCATTGTTATCAATGATTAACTTTTGAACTGCTGGAACTACTTCGAATGGAACTGCGTATGAATAGTTTTCTGCAGTTTTTGCATCTCCTATTTTCACGCCTTCTGATTCTTCTACTGCTAATTCAACATAGTTAACACCAACAATTTGGCCATCTTGAACTTTTACAGTTACTTGTGCTAACCAGCCATGACTAGCTTCTTCAGCTTTTGCTTCGTAAGTTCCGTCTTTGTATACTGGTGCATAAGATTCGCCTTTTGCTGCTTTATCAAGTAATGAAGTAGTTATTTCTTTGAATGAACCTTTTGTACTAGTTGCTCCTGATACTGCGTCAAAATCTACAGCGTTAAGATCTTTTTTCTCATTAAATTGAGCATTTAAATCTTTGATTACTGCAATTCCATCAGCATAAGGATAGTTTGATTCATTTTTTGCATCTCCTGATCCTGCTAAATATTCATTATAGTTTATTGAGGATACTTGTCCACCTTCAACTACTAAAGTTGCCATTGAAAAGTTTGCATGATCACTAACTTCTGTCTTCACTAAGTATGTTCCATCCACTAAGTCACCTTTTGCTACATCTGTAGTATCGCCAGGCTTACTTTCATCAACTGGTGCTGGTGTTGGTGCTGCTTCCTTCGCACATCCTGTGAAAACTACAGTAGCCATTACTAATACTAATGCTAATGCTAAAAACTTTCTTTTCATTTTCTTCCTCCCGTTAATTTAAATAATATTTTCTTTTGTTTAATACACTTAAACATTATACTGTATAATACAATTTAATACAACACCTAATTATTTCTAATTATTTTCCTTTACTTTCAATATAGGAATATTTGCTACTAGGGCTGATATCGTAGTACTATCCACATCTCTTTTCATCCTAGTTAGTTTTATGTCTAGTCCCTCTTCATCTATATCAGCATATTGGGATATTACCCTAATTATATCACCTTTAATCATATCTAAAAATTTTGGTGAGAGATCTGCTCTATCATGTACTAGTACAAGCTTTAGTCTTTCTTTTGCAACATTTTTGCTTTTTTCTTCTTTTCTACTAAAAAGTTTAAAGATATCCAATAATCTCCCCCCCTATTTTCCAAATAATAGTTTCATGATCTTAGTAAACTTTCCTTCTTCACCTATGGCTAAATCTAACAATTCTACTTCTTCTCCCATTATTCTCTGTGCAATATTTCTATAAGCTTTTCCAGATAACGCCTTTTCATCAGTTACAACTGGTTCACCTTTGTTGGTTGATATAACTATGGCTTCATCGTCTGGAACTATTCCTAATAAATCAATGGCAAGAATATCTATGATGTCATCCATATTCATCATATCTCCTCTTTTAACCATTTCATGCCTAATTCTATTAATTATTAATTTAGGGTTATGTAGACCCCTTGATTCTAATAATCCAATTACTCTATCTGCGTCTCTTACTGCAGAAATCTCAGGTGTTGTTACAATAATAGCCATATCTGCACCTGCTATTGAATTTTGAAATCCCTGTTCTATTCCTGCAGGAGAATCAATAATTATAAAATCAAACTCTTTCTTAAGTTGATTTACTAAATCAAGCATTTGTTCAGGATTAACTGCGGACTTGTCCTTTGTTTGAGCAGCAGGTAGAAGATATAATTTATCATACCTTTTATCCCTTATTAAAGCTTGTTTTAGTCTACAATTTTTATCAACAACATCTACTATATCGTAAACTATTCTATTTTCAAGTCCCATAACTACATCAAGATTTCTAAGCCCGATATCTGCATCCACAATTACGATTGAATTTCCTAAAATAGCCAAGCCTGTCCCAAGATTTGCAGATGTAGTTGTTTTTCCAACTCCACCCTTCCCCGAAGTAACAACTATGGCAGTTCCCAATTTTTCATTATCCATTTATTATCCTCCCTCTATTTATTTATTAGGTAAATAAGGCTCAATAACTACTTCTCCTTCTTTAATCCTCGCTATCTCTGGAACTCTGTAGGTCTCTAAATATTCGTCTGGAGATCTTGAAATCTTATCTCCAATACGAAGCTGTGTAGGTTGTAAATTGTAAGAAGCAACTATAGAATTTAGATTCCCATTCATTCCTGCATGTGCTACTCCTCTAAGTGTACCGAGGACTATTATATTGCCATTAGCTACTATAAGAGCTCCGGGGTTAACATCCCCCACTATAACTATATTACCATCATATTCTACTACTTGCCCTGATCTTAATGTCCCATTTACGAATCTTGTCATTCCACATTCAATACCTTCAAAAACACTATCACTATTATCATCTTTAATACTTTTATTATCTGTTTCTGAATGTAATTGTGCAATATGCTGTGGTAGTTCTTCATTGGATACAATAAAATCATATTTATATTTTAAAATCATCTTCAATTCCGCTATATCTTCTGGAGGCATTGAATCAGATTTTATACCAAGGAGCTTTGTACCGCGATAAAAATTAATAGTATTTTTCAACTTTGTATCTAGTTCATTTTTTATGTCTAAAAAACTATCGCCTTCTATATTAACAAATATTCCTTCCTTTACGCCTTTAAATGTAATAAGTTCTTCTCTCACTTTATTTAGTACCTCCGCAATAGTCTGAAGTTATCCTACTTTTATCTGGACAATATACTTCTAATTGGTAAAGATTCTTTAGTTTCAACTGCATTTAAACCAAGATATTGTGCAATTATATCCCTAGCTAATGGAGCTGCATATCCACCACTACCCCCTTGGAAGATTACAACTGCTACAGCAATTTCAGGATCGTCATATGGGGCAAATGCTACAAACCAAGCAAAATCATCATAAGTATCACCAGAAGAAGGATTAATTCCTGCTCTCTGTGCAGTACCTGTTTTAGACCCTACTTGAACCGGTAAAGATGAAAATACCTTTCTCATAGATCCATCATTGGATACTGACAACATACCCTTTTTTACATGCTCGAGATTTTCATAATCATTTAATTCTATTCTTTCAGATTTTATTTCACTTTCATGTACTATCTCAGAATTATTATAATTTTTGATATTATCAATTAAAGTAACTTTATGTCTGTAGCCACCATTAGAAATAGTGGATATATAACTAGCCATTTGTATTGGAGTATAAGAGCTCTGCCCTTGACCAATAGTAACATTTATTGTATCAGATATATTCCATCCAGCTTGGTTCAAATAAGTGTACTTAATTCTGTCAGCTAAGCCTTCTCTATCATTAGCTATTTTTTTCTCTGGATATATACCAAAAGCATCTAATCTTCTAATAACTTCACCTCTAGTCAAAGGTTCTTCTAACTCAGTCCAATTAACTATATCTTCAATTATTTCTGCAATTTCATCTTCTTTTATTACTAGATCCTCTTTAAAATATTTCTTAATATTGTTTCTAAGATATGACCTTAATGAATTCTTAGTAATTATTATCTTTTGCTGTGGATTAGGTACTCCTCCTGAGAATTCAGCTGGTATATTGATTTCTATCCCGGTTTTATCATTTAGACCCACTTGTTTAGATAGATTTACAATATCTTCTATCTCTACTTTTACCCCTAAATTTTCTCCTGTTCTTTGATTCTTTCCCAATGCCAAAGAATAAAAATAATAGTTACATGAATCTCTAAGGGCTTGATATACATTTACATGTCCATGTGTTCCCCTGCTTTGGTTCCAAATCCAACAACCTGGTGAAGTATTACCAATTTCTACAAAACCCATATCCCTAATAGTCTTTGTAGGACTCATACCCTTTTCTAACCCTGCTAAAGCAGTTACCATTTTAAAGACCGAACCTGGTTGAACTGCCGTTTGAGTAGCTACATTATATAATGGTCTAGGTGCTAGGGGATCATTATCGTTTTCAGGAAACAAGCTTAGCCAATCTGCATTTGATATTCCTGTAGTAAATAAATTTGGATCATAAGATGGATAGCTTGCTAATGCAAGAGTATCTCCAGTTTTTACATCTATTGCAACAACAGCACCAGATGTCGCATTTATATATGGTCTTCCCTTTTTCCTATTAATGCCATATTGGTAATTTCCCCATGGACTTTCATAAATACCACCAGTACTTATCTTTTCCAATGTTTGCTCTAAAGAATCTTCTGCCGTCTTCTGTAAGTATTTATCAATTGTTAAGTAGATATTATTCCCAGGTACTGGTTTTATTTCATCAAGTATATTTGTTGTATTCCCAACGACGTCTACTTCAACGGTTTTTATTCCATTTTTACCTCTTAGATAGCTCTCGAAGCTCTCTTCAACCCCGGTTTTTCCAATAATATCATTAGGTGAATAATTACTTTCTTCAACATATTTCTTTATTTCAGATGTTTGACTAATCTTTCCTAAATAACCAAGTATATGAGATGCAGTATTACCTTCTGGATAATACCTAACAGGCTCTATTGAAACTTGTATTCCTGGCAACTCTGCTAGCCCTTCTTCGATTTTTGCAACCGTCGTGTTCTGTATATTGTAAGCAATATTTATAGGTTGATAAGCCCTATGCCCTTGCTTGTTAAGCTGTTCATAAAGTCTTAAGACACCTCTTGATTCATACATACTAAGACCATCAGATATAGTATATCTTTTTTTTACTTGATTAAATGCTTCTTCAGTATTACTTCCTTCTTTAATCTTATTTGCAGTAAACCAATTGTTTTTATTATTTATTGCTACATATGCAAAATCATTTGCAATTGAAATTCTAGTATTTATTCCATCTTTTAAAAGCTCTTCCTGTGCTAAAGATTTTATTTTATCACTTGTTACAAAATTTTTTAGTACCTTTGCTTTCTCACCATATTCAATTAATATATCTATGACTGTTTCTTCACCAATGCTATCTTTCCCTGTATACTTATACATTACATTAGATTTGTCTTCACTTAATTCAATTTGTAAAGGAATATCTTTTTCTACTTCTAATATCATATCAAGTAATACTTTACCTGGTATTAATATTTGTTCCTTTCCTTTTTCATCTTCGCTAATCACTACTCTTTCTAATAAGCTATTAAGGGAAGTATTGATAACAACGTTTGCAAAATCCTCTTTTGCAGTTGTTTCAAGGGTTACTTCATCATAAGAACTCATTAGTCCTCTTTTTTGGATTTCATATTCTTCATCATATGATAAGGAATACTCTTTAATAGCAATGTTTTCACTTATATTCTTTTCAACCATTATCTCATATGCTAATTTCCTTGCCAATGGGTGATCAATTATTTTCCTAATTAGAGTCTCATCTTCACCAATTAACTTAACTATTGCTTCAACTGGTGATAATTCATCCCCTATACCATTTTTTGTTTTCCACCTGGTAAGATCTTCTGTTACCTTATACTCAATAGTCATACTTCCATTTTTGTTTACGATAATAGGAACTTCAATTCCCTTATCTCTTAAAGCGTTAATTGCTCTTTCTATTGTTGCAAATGTATAGTGATCTTCATATTCTGAATGAACATAATATGTATGCAGTAGTTCAGGTAATATGTTTTGATTTATTATTATATCAACAACTTTGTCATCTGGCTCTTTTTCTTCTATTAAATAACTTTCTTCATCTCTATATACAAATACATTTAATTTAACGGGGAACTCATCAGCATAACTAACCCCATCTTCTTCTAATAATCTAATTAAAGATAATAAGGTATTGTTTTTTTTATCAATATCCTTAATATTTAATTCATCTTTTAAAATTTGTACTGTAAAACTTGGCTTGTTTCCAGCTAAGAGTCTTCCATATCTATCTCTTATCTCTCCCCTTGGTGCAGTTGTATATATCTCTTTCAATCTTTTATTATCAGATATATCTCTATAATAGTCTCCTTGAGCAATAGTTAAAGTTGCCAATCTAATAGTTAGAATAGCCATTAATAAAAAAACAATAAACGAAAGAATATTATACCTATTGAATATCTTTTCTAATAATTTCAATTTCACTCACCTCTATCTTTTGCCAAAATTAATAGTTGGCACAACAAAAATCTTTGAAAATATCTTATACATAGGAATAGATAAAACCCCAGTATATATGATTTCTATCAATAATACATCTTTCGCAAATGATAAAAATGGAATATCTCGGGAAAGAAAAAACATGAAAACATAATAGGAAAAGTTATAAAAAATAATACCAAATATAGAAAATATCAAAGGAATAATAATATTATCCCTAGTTAATTTGTTTTCAATTAATCCAATTGAATATCCTATGAAAAAATAGATAAATGCATTTATTCCTATTACTGGACTAAAAACAATGTCTTGAATTAACCCAATCAATAGTCCTGTAACGCCACCAAAAATTCTTCCTTTATACAAGGCAATCGATATAACTATAATAAGGGCTGTATTAGGTACAACCCCCATGATACTAATATATGGTAGAATAGAACTCTGTAAAAAAAGGTTCATAAAAATTACCAATGCCAGTATTAATATAATCATATTTATCCCACAACCTTAATTAGATATTATATAAACTTTATATAGTTTTTTGAAATTTATCGCAGGCTTCACATATATTCGCTTTGTCAAATCTTCTTCACCACTAATTACTTCATCTACATCGCCAATATATATATCACTTAAATAGGCACCACCTAGGCCTGAAGTAAATAGCTTGTCTCCTTTAATTACATCAGCATTATTATCAAAAAGATATCCCGATATCCGACTATCTGTACTACCTGAAGATATCTGACTATCTATGCTACCTGAAATAATACCCCCATCTTGAGTTCTCAATATCTTAAAAGAAATATTGCTTAAGGAATCTACAACAGTCACTATTTTCGCCCAATTATCACCAGTATCTATTACACGTCCCACTATTCCTTCAATTATAGTGTTTTGATCTAACTCAATACCTTGAATAACAGTATCACCCTTTTTTACATTATCCTTGATTCCTTTATCAATAGTAAATCTATCAAACCAATTATTTGGTTCTTTTCCTACTATATTAGCTTCTACTAAATTAAATTTAGTGGAATTCAGAAGTTTGAATTCACTTTTCAAATAATCAGTTTTTCCAATAAGATTTAAATAGCCTCTGTTCTCATCTTCTAAAGCTATAATTTGCTTTTTTAGCTCCTCATTTTCAGCTTTTAATTTACTAATATTTTTAAGGTTTTCAAAAAAAACAGAAATATTTTTTCCTGCTGAATTAAAAATCTTTCCTACTGGCGTAAGAAGATTACCTATTGTTTTCTCCACCTTGCTCAGTGCCATTCGTTCTGTACTAGTAACACCAATTAGAACAAGGAGAATGATAGCAATTGATGCTACCATCATTCGTTCTTTATTCCTATTGAAAAAGGACATAATATCACCACTTAATTTATTCTTTTATTATTAGATAAAGTTTTTTTAAGTATTTCAATACTATCTAAAGCTTTCCCAGTACCTATAGCAACACAATCCAAAGGATTGTCTGCTATATGGACAGGCATTCCAGTCTCATCATTTATTAACTTATCTAAGCCATCCAAGAGAGCTCCTCCACCTGTTAGCATTATACCTAGCTCCATTACATCAGATGCTAGTTCTGGTGGCGTCTTCTCTAATGTAGACTTTATTGCTTCTATAATATTATAAACTGGTTCCTTCATAGCTAAATATATTTCTTTTGAACTTACTTCTATGGTCTTAGGCAATCCAGTAATCATATCTCTACCTCTGATTTCCATAGTGCCTAGTCCCGAATCTCCTAAGGCTGATCCAATTGTAATTTTTACTTCTTCAGCAGTTCTTTCACCAATCATCAAACTATATTCTTTCTTTATAAAACTGACAATAGATTCATCTAACTCATCCCCACCTACTCTAATAGATTTGGATGTAACTATACCACCTAAAGATATAATAGCTACCTCTGTAGTACCTCCTCCGATATCAACTACCATGGATCCTGTTGCATCTTGAACAGGTAGTCCTGACCCTATTGCTGCAGCCATAGGTTCTTCAATTAAATACGCATCCCTTGCTCCTGCATGTATTGCTGCTTCTTCAACAGCTCTCTTTTCTACTTCTGTTACTCCACTTGGTACACAAACTACAACCCTAGGTTGAAAGAAAGTCCTTCTTTTTGTAGCTTTTCTAATGAAGTACTTTAACATGTTTTTTGTAACATCAAAATCAGCTATTACTCCATCCCTTAAAGGTCTAATGGCTACAATATTGCCTGGAGTTCTACCAATCATTTTTTTCGCTTCTTCCCCTACTGCCAATACTTGTTTTGTATTAGTTTGAATTTCAACTACTGAAGGTTCCCTAGCTACAACTCCTTTGCCTTTTATATAAACTAAAGTATTTGCTGTTCCTAGATCAATTCCTAAATCTTTCACAAATCCACTAAATAGTCCCATATTAATTGCTCCTTCCTTTACCAAAGCTTAAATTAGATTTTTTTCTTTAAAACTAATATATCTATTATCTCCAATAATTAAATGATCTAGTACTTTTATTCCAATTAAATTTCCCGCATCTATTAATCGATTGGTAATATTGATATCTTCATTACTTGGAGTTGGATCTCCACTTGGATGATTATGTATTAAAATAATAGAATTAGCATTTCTCTTTATTGCCGCCTTAAAAACATCCCGTGGATGTACGATGGAAGCATTTAAAGTACCAACAGATATTTCTTCGGTTACGATAATCTGATTTTTTGTATCTAATAATAAAATTCGAAAATGTTCCTTTTGCAAGTATCTCATTTCATCCATATATAAGTTTGCAATAGTTAAAGGATCAGTTATTTTCACCTTATCTAAAGCATCTTTATAATTTATTCTCTTGCCTAATTCTATTGCTGCTAATATTTGTGCTGACTTACACTCACCAATACCCTTAGTTTCCATAAGGGATTGCAAGGTTGTATCCCGAAGATGTACAAGCCCTCTATTATCTTTACTCAATATCTTTCTAGCTAAATCAATAGCTGAATCATTTTTGTTTCCTGTTCTAATAATAATGGCAATTAACTCTTCATTTGATAGAGCTCCTGGACCGTGAGTATAAAGTTTCTCTCTTGGTCTTTCAGTTATTGGAAGTTCTTTAATAGTGTAATTTTTTTCAATCGTTTGATTAATACTCACACTCCCACCCACTTATCTATAATATTTTTATGCTAAAAAATTTATTCAATAAGTAGTCAAGCTTTCCAAGAGGCAAGCCTACCACATTAGAATAGGATCCATCAATTTTATCAACTAATATTTCTCCATAACCTTGGATTCCATAAGCTCCTGCCTTATCCATTGGCTCCTTTGTCTGGATATATCTCAATATTTGTTCTTCTGATAAATGTCTAAATCTAACTGTCGTGGTTTCATAATCTATTATCTTAGTATCTGAGTTTGCTTTAATTATACAAACACCAGTAATTACCCTATGCCCTTTTCCACTTAGAAAGCTTAATATTTCAAAGGCTTCTTTTTCATCTCTAGGCTTCCCTAGTATTCTGTTCTCTAGTACAACTATTGTATCTGCGCCTATAATAATTTCCCCATTACTAAAATGTTTACTGACCCACAATGATTTCTCAAATGCTAGAGCCATTACAACTTGTTCAGGCGTCTCTCCTTCTATCTGTTTTTCTTCAATTTCAGAAGGAAATATAATGGGCTGTAAATTGTACTTTTTTAGCATTTCTTCTCTCCGGGGAGATGAAGAAGCTAATATTATCTTATCCATATTGCCTCCTATATTATCTAAACTGTGACTTTAAAAATTTTTTTAGGTTTCTTGAAATATAAATTGATCCAAGACCTACAAAATACCCAGTAAACAAACTAGTTAATAGAAGAATCGGTAGATATGAATATATTCTAGCATTATACATCATAAGTGAGGCTACACTAACTTGAGCAAAATTGTGGGCTACTGCTCCAAAAATACTTACCCCTATTAGGCTAAATATTTTTGAAAAGTATTTATACACAATAAACATTGCAATACAGCTTAGAATAGCACCTGAAAAACTATATAGGAAGCTAGATATGCTGCCTGTAATTAGTACGAGTACAACGCTTTTTAATGTTCCTACCACTAAAGATTCTTTAAATCCAAATAATACTAGTGTAACTAATATAACCATATTTGAAAGTCCTAGTTTAGCACCTGGCACAGTTATTGGTAGAGGAATTGCAGACTCTAATACAGATAGTGCAAGACCTATTGATACTAATAAGGACAAGAATATCATTTTTTTTAATCTTATCATAGTTATTTATCATCCTTAATGGCTAATATTATCAACTTCTGGTACCTCATTTGAGCCTTTTATCTCTATTACAAGTCTATTTGGCAAGCATACAATTATTTCACCTGGAGCAGAGATATGTCCTTGTTTTACATCCAATTCATCTGGACAAGAAGCTTCAATAACTCTCACTGTTCCATCTCCAATTTCAACTAAATTATAACCAAATTGGGTTTCAATGGAAATTGTCTTCCCAATAACATTCTTGTCGAATATTATTTTCTTGTATTCTTCTCCATCTACTTGAATACTAATATACTTATCCTTATATCCAATTGCATTATTCTTGATAAACCCCAAAGATGCTAGGCTGATTGCTATGATAATTATAATTAAAATCTTATCACCTTTAGTCATTATAATCATCCTTTTTTAATAAGTTTATTCAAATTTTATACATTACTAGTTTACCATTAATGTTTTTCATTTACAAGTTACAATTTCACAAAAATAGGGCCCTTAAGGCCCTATTTTTAAATCACTGCTTCTTTAGTTGAATTTGAGTATATTGCTTTTGTAGGACATTTTTCAGCACATACTCCACAATTAATACATTTTTCGTAATTAATCTTTGCCAGGTTGTTCTCAAAGCTAAATGCATCTACTGGACAATTTTTAACACATATCTGACATCCAATACATCCTATGCTACATTTGCTTTTTACTTCTTTACCTGAATCTTTACTCTTACATTTTACTACATATTGATTGTCGTATGGAACTAACTCAATAATTGCCTTAGGACATACATTGATACATTTCATACACGCTGTACACTTATCTTTATTAATAACAGCTACTCCATTGACTATCTCAATGGCACCAAAGTCGCAAACATCTTTACAAGTTCCACAACCTAAGCACCCAAATGTACAAGTTTTACTTCCAGATTGTAATATGTTGGCAGCTCTACAATCTTGAATTCCCTCATATCTATATTTTTCCTTTGCCTTATTACAATCTCCTTGACAAAGAACTGTAGCTACATTTCTATCTATGTTTACAGCATTGACACCCATAATATCAGATAATGCCTCAGCAACTGACTTACCTCCTACAACGCAGGCATTAGTGTTTGCTTTTCCATCTGCAATGGCATTTGCTAGCCCATCGCAACCTGGAAATCCACAAGCTCCACAGTTAGCTCCAGGTAATGCAGTTCTAATTTCTTCTACTTTCGGATCAATTTCTACTGCAAATACATTAGATGCAATAGATAAGATTACTCCAAAGACTAATCCTAATCCACCAAGCACAATAACCGGATTTAAAATATCTGTCATATTATTACCCCCTAAACAAGTCCATTAAAGCCTAAGAAGGCTATGGACATTAATCCTGCAGTAATTAAAGCTATTGGAAATCCTTTTAATGCTTCAGGAATATCAGCTAGTTCAAGCTGCTCTCTTATACCTGATATAAGGATTAAGGCTAGAGTAAATCCAATTGAAGATCCTATGGCATTAAAAATAGTTTGATTTAAATTATATCCTTCTTGAATATTAAGTATTGTAACTCCTAACACTACACAGTTTGTAGTAATTAGTGGTAAGTAAACTCCCAATGCATTATATAATGCGGGGCTCATTTTTTTCATTACTATTTCAACAAATTGAACTAATGCTGCTATAACTAATATAAAAACTATAGTTTGTAAATATTGCAAACCCATTACATCCAAAATTCCTTTTTGTATAAAATAGGTAATTATTGAAGATAGTGTAACTACAAAAGTTACGGCAACACCCATTCCTGTAGCAGTCTCCATTTTGTTTGATACTCCCAAAAATGGGCAAATACCTAGAAATCGAGCAAATACATAATTATTTACAAAGATTGTACTAATCAATATCGCTGCTATACTCATTAAGTTTTCCTCCTTATTTAAATTTCACTAGTAGTCTTTTTATTTTTAACTACATTGAAAATACCTATTAGAATACCTAGTACAATAAATGCTCCTGGTGATTGTACAAAGATTCCTGCTGGTTGAAAATTAGCTCCAAATAATGCTTTTCCTAAGAAAGTTCCAGCACCAAATATTTCTCTTATACTTCCTAGTATAACAATAGCAAGAGTATAACCAATTCCCATACTAAGGCCATCTACAATAGAAGGTATTACCTTGTTTTTAAAAGCAAAAGACTCTGCACGAGCAAGTATTATACAGTTTACTACTATTAAAGGAAGAAATATACCTAGGGCTTGATAAATTGGTTGAGCATATGCCTTCATAAACATTTCTATTATAGTAACAAAAGTTGCTATTACAACAACAAATGCCGGAATACGAATTTTATCTGGAATTACATTTCTAAGCAAAGAAATTACAAAGTTTGAACCAATCAATACTACGGTTACCGCAGCACCCATAGCTATACTATTTAATACATTAGTAGTAATAGCTAATGTTGAACACATACCAACTAATTGTACAAATACTGGATTTTCACTTGTAATACCATTTTTAAATATCTTAAATAATTTCAATCATTCCACCTCCAATTTTCTTAGTTTGAAAGTTGTGTATTAAACACTTCTCTAGCTTCATTAACGCCTGACAAAACACCTTTAGTAGTATAAGTTGCGCCAGTTATAGTGTCAACAGTAATTTCTTCAGCTACAGCTTTTCCTATAAATTTTTCAGAAAACTCTGGTTCTGCTGCTTTAGAACCTATTCCTTTTGTCTCAGAGTGTTCCAGCAATCTCATTCCTGCTACGCTACCATCTTTTAAAAAACCAGTCATAACTACTAAATCTCCAGCAAATCCCTTGGACATAGTCTTTATAGCATATCCAGCTAGATCTTCACCATTATATGCTTCAAATATTTCTATAACTGATGAATTCGATTCACTAATTTCTTTTAGTTTTCCTTCATCTAAGGATTTAAATTTATCTGCAGATGTGAATATTTCCTTTAAGGCAGCTAAGCTTCCTTCTATCTCTAATTCAGCAATTTTATCTTTAGTTAAATTATTTGATACAGCTAAAACTCCTGCTGCAACCACAGTGATGATCAATAATATTAATCCTAATCTAATAGTTTCCTTCATTTATTTCGACCTCCCAAATACTCTTGGTGCAGTAAATTTATCTATTAGTGGAGCTGCTACATTCATTAAAAGTATAGAGTATGAAACTCCTTCTGGGAATCCACCCTTTACTCTGATTAAAGCAGTTAATGCTCCAGCACCAAAAGCAAATATTATTTGGCCTATTGGTGTTACAGCACCAGATGAGTAGTCTGTTGCCATAAAGAATGCTCCAAGAATTAATCCACCACCTAATATGTGGTAAATAAGTTGGTCTGTCTCAACACCTAATAATAATAAGAATACTGCTGTTGTTGCAATATAAACTACTGGAATCTTCCAATCAATAACTTTTCTAACTAATAAGTATAAGGCTCCAATTAATAGCAATAGTGCTGAAGTTTCTCCTATTGCTCCTCCTCTATTTCCAATAAACATATTCATTATTGAAGGTAACTCTGCTGCTGCTTGAGCTACTGTAGCGGAAGCGCCTGCATCTGCTGCACCATATTTCATTATAGCTAATGGTGTTGCGCCAGTTATAGCATCGGCACCTGGCAATACATAATTTGACATAATGTTTGGCCATGAAGCTAATAATACTGCTCTTGCTGCTAATGCTGGATTCATGAAGTTTGACCCCAATCCACCAAATAATTGTTTAACTATAATAATAGCAAATCCTGAACCAAATACCGCAATCCACCATGGTGCATTTGCTGGTAAATTGAATGCTAATAATATCCCTGTAATCACTGCACTATAATCATTTATTGCAATTTCTTTTTTTAACAATTTTTGTATTGCAGCTTCAAAAAACAAAGCAGATGCAACGGATATTAATATTAATTTCAAAGCATTGATACCAAAAAAATAAACAGAGCCAATCATCGCTGGCACTAAAGCAATTATTACATCTAACATTATTCTCTTAACAGATTCATTTGATCTAAGGTGAGGTGAAGATGATACTATTAATAGATCAGGTATTACTGTGTCTGTCTTTGAAGAGTTTAAAATTTGACTATCCATTTAATTTCCTCCTAACTTCTATGATTTTTTTCTTTTTGCAAGAATTTCTCTTTTAGAGAATCTAATTGACTCTACTAATGGTCTCTTTGCAGGACATATAAATGAACATGCTCCACATTCAACACAGTCTAGTGCATTAAATCTTTCAGCACCTTCAAAGTTCTTTTTTAATGCATATGCAGAAATGTGTAAAGGCTGTAATGCTACTGGACATACTTCTAAACATTTTCCACATTTAATACAAGGAGATACTTTTTCAGCTAAAGCCTCTTGCTCTGTAAGTATTAAGATACCACCAGAACCTTTTATTACTGGAACATCAGTAGAAAATTGAGCTAATCCCATCATAGGTCCTCCCATGATTACTTTGCCTGGTGTTCCCTTAAATCCGCCACATTGGTCTATTACTTCTTGGAATTTTGTCCCAATTTTAACTATTATATTTTTTGGTTCATTAACTCCATTTCCTGTAACGGTTACAACTCTTTCATATAAAGGCTTTCCTTCTAGTATAGCCTCTCCTATTGCTTTAGCTGTACTAACATTGTTAACAACACAACCAACATCCATAGGTAGTCCTCCAGAAGGAACTTTTCTACCTGTTATTGCGTTGATAATCCTTTTTTCATCTCCCTGAGGATATTTAGCTTTTAATGTTACTATTTCTATATTATCCTCTTCTTTAATAACTGACTTTAATGCATGTACTGCATCCATTTTATTATTTTCAATTCCAATAAATCCTTTTTCCACATTTAATGCTTTCATAATGGCTCTTAGACCAAATACAACTTTTTCTGGCATTTCCAACATTAACCTATGATCTGCAGTTAAAAATGGTTCGCATTCTGCACCATTTAATATGACAGTATCAATTTTCTTCTCAGGGGGTGGTGATAATTTTACATGAGTAGGGAACCCAGCTCCTCCCATCCCTGTAATTCCAGCTTCCTTGATGATAGCAATTATTTCCTTAGATGAAAGCTTGTCCAAACTTCCTTTGCACTTAACAGAATCATCCATTTCTTTCAAACCATCTGATTCTATGACTATACATGTTGTATTCATTCCAGTAGGTGTTGTAATATTAGTAATATTTTTTACAATACCAGACACACTAGAATGAATTGGTGCTGAGACAAAAGCTGAAGATTCTCCAATTTTTTGTCCAATTTTAACTTTATCCCCTACATTAACTAAAGCTTCACATGGTGCTCCAGTATGTTGATGCAATGGTATATATACTACACTTGGTTCATTTGCATGTATTAGGGATTTTTTTTCTGTCAATTCCTTGTTGTGTGGTACATGTACCCCACCCTTAAAAGTGAGATTATCAAGTTTCATTCTTTCCACCTCTTTATTAATATTTTATAATAACCCTTGTAAAATTAAACACTAGTTTCCCTAGTCTTTAAATATTCTTATATATTATAACATTTAAACCTAAGCTTGTACATAAAACTACAATGTAAAAGACTGTCAAATCAACTACAAACTTCGTTATATATTTAATTACTGCCATTCCTCTATTTCTGTCTCTTTCTGGGATTTATTCAGAATTTAATACAATATTCCATATATTTACTAAACATTAATGAAATTTGTATAATTCCAAGCCTTGTAGCATTTTTATTTTCTTCATATTGATTTTTTTGTTTTATATTAAATCTATCACTAGATAGTTTTCTTGTTTATCAATTGACAATATCTACGATTTTTTTCACATAATATATTTTGTTAAGAAAACTTCATATTTCATTATTCCAATTCACTCAAAAAAATTCTCCATCAAAAGATGGAGAATCTTATTTACTATTTGGTGCAGGAGAAGGGATTTGAACCCTCACAAGCTTTGCTTACTACCCCCTCAAGATAGCGCGTCTGCCGTTCCGCCACTCCTGCTTTTAGTTTACCTATAATATTGTACTATATTTATATGCTTTTTTCAATTAATATTTATTGTAAATCCTTAGGTATATAGCATTTATCTATTCCATTATATGGATCAAAGAATGTAGGATTTATATCCCCAACTATTTTCGTATCCATTAACAAAGCTTTGTTTTTATAGAATAAACTTACATATGGAAGTTCAGTAACAATATGCTTTTGTAAGTTATCATAGGCTTTAATTTTATTTTCTCTAGATCCATCTAAAAAAGCATTTTCCAATAATTGGTCCATATTTTCACTGGCGTAATTAATGAAATTTGTATTATATGAAATTTGGGAACTATGAAAAGCAAATGATAAATCTGGAATAACAGATAGTTGCCATCCAAGTAGTGCTATATCATATTCACCTTTGGAAAGAAGTTCATTTACTTGTGTCCATTGTTGTTCAATATCTTCCTTAGTTGCTTCTTTATCAATTGTTTTTACAGGACTAATATTAAGTTGGATTCCAAGTTTCATTAAATCATCTTTGATTATTTCTGCAGTTCTTAGTCTCATCGGATTATATGTGTTTGTTATTAGATTAAAAGATATTACTTCCCCATTTTCATCCTCTAATATCCCGTCACCATTTGTATCTTTCCATCCTATATTATTCAATTCTTCCTTTGCCAATTCTAAATTATACCCATAAGTATTGGCTTTCTCTGATAATAACCAAGAGTCTGGATGCATTGGGACATCAGTTTGAGTTCCATGACCTAAGTAAAGCTTTTCTATTATAGATTGTCTATCTATACCATAAGCTATTGCTCTCCTTAAGCCTTGTCCATTTTCACCAGAAAAAATTTCTTTAGAAAAATTAAATCCTAAAAACTCGTAATTTGGAGATACAAATTCTACAGCTCTAATCCTACTGTTATCCCCATATTTATCCCAATCAACTCCTATCGTTGTTGCTATATTTATCTGTCCAGTCTCAAAGGCAGTCAATATATCTTCTTCACTATCTAATACTCTACCTAAGATTTCATCAATATATGGTCTTCCATCTACATAATTGTCGTTTGCTTTTAATGTTATTTGCTTCATTTTTTCATAAGATTCAAATCTATATGGGCCTGTACCAATAGGTGTATAATCATCTAATTCTAATGCTTTAATAAAGTCGTTGTTGCCACCTTTTGTTGTAACAAACATATGCCTTGGTATAATTGGGAAAGTAAGTACCTCAAGATTATTGCTAAAGGCCCTATCAAATGTAATTGCTATATCACTTTCTCCTGTTATTACTACTTCAAGGATTCTTCTTAAATCCGATGTTTTTGTTAATCCCATGGTATTAGCAAACATTTCTTTATAAGTACTATCTATATTAGCATATTTTATTGTATTGATAGTGAAAACGATATCCTCTGGCTTAAGTTTTTCTCCATCATGCCAAAATACATTATCTTTTAATTTAACTTCTATAGTTCTACCATCATCTTTTATATTGTAACTTTCTGCAAGTTGGTTTTTTATATTTAAATCATTATCAAACTCAAACAATCCTTCAAAGATTAGTTTGCTAAAAAAATAATAGCTACTGTTTTCTGTCATTAAGGGATTTATAGTGTTGAAAGTAGTCAAAGGCAAAACTGCTTGTCCGCCTTCTACTGGTGTCTCGTCAATATTGTTTTCTATCTCTTCAACCTTTTCTTCATCTCCCATGGCTTGTTCAAATTGTTGGCATCCTATAACTGTCATAGTCATTATCAATATAAGAACTAGACACAAATATTTTCTAAAATTCATTTTTTTCCCCCTCATCATATTGTTGCTATTAACTGGTTTAAAAGTCTCTTAATATTATGTAATAAATTAATATAAAAAGAGTCATTTTCACTTGGAGTCATTATATATTTTTCATACACTGTACTATATATATCATAACTTTTCTTTACTTTATCTAGATATTCCCTTGTTTCCTTAAATGGAATAGTTGATAGATTAAGACCATCAATACAATATTCCTCGTCACTTAACCATTTATTAACATTACCGCTCCCTGCATTATAGGCAGCCAAAACCAAATCCAAATTCCCATTAAATTCTTTCATCAAAGTACTAATATACCAAGTGCCTATCCTTATATTTGTTTCAGGATTAAACAAAAGCTCCTCAGTATAATTTTCTATTCCAATTACTTCACTTGCCCATTTTCCAGTTTGAGTCCCTATCTGCATTAATCCTCTCGCATTTTTAGGAGATATTGCATCTTTGTTATATCTGCTCTCAACATTGATTATGGATGCTATTAAATATGGATCCACTTTGTATGTCTCCGAATGTTTTACTATGGTTGTCTTATATCCTATTGGATATTTTGTAACTAGAAAAACAAATCCTATAGCAGCTAATGAAGCAATTATAACTAATAATATAATTATTTTTTTGATTCCTTTTATAATTTTAAACAACAGAAGACCCCTCCAAGATTAGATTAATTCTGATAACAATTTATCTATCTGTTTATTTAAAAATTCAATATCTCCACTATTATCAATTACCTTAGAAGACCTTGTTTTTTTAATATCTATTGGCATTTGAGACTCTACTTTTCTTAAAGCTTCTTCTTCTAAAATACCATCCCTTTTCATCAATCTTTCAATTTGTAATGTTTTTCCTACATAAACTAACCATATCTCTTGAAATTTAATATCATACCTCTCTAATAAATCAAACTGTTCAAACAAGAGAGGAATATCTAAAAATATAGTATGATAGCACCTAGATAATTCCTCTATATTCGATTGTATGGTTTCAAATATATGGGGATGAGTAATATTATTTAATTTTTCTCGGCATTTTTCATCCCTAAAAATAATATTCCCCAATTTTTTTCTATCTATGGTTTTATTCTCATGTAATATATTCTCCCCAAAACTTTCAACTATATCATTGTAAGCTGGCTTATTTAATTCAACGATTTCCCTGGAAATTTTGTCTGCATCAACAACGGGGTACCCTTTTTCTATTATAATCTTTGAAACCGTGGATTTCCCTGTAGCAATTCCACCAGTCAGTCCAATTAATCTAATATTATTTTGCATCATGCCAATTATCACCTATTTCCAAATCTACCGTAAGAGGTATGCTAAGTTTTATAGAGTTCTCCATTATTTCTCTTAATAAAATCTTTACTTCCTCTACTTCATCTTTTTTAGCTTCTATTATCAATTCATCATGAATTTGCAATATAAGTCTTGATTCTAATTTTCTTTTCTTTAGTTCATTATATACATTGACCATGGCCATCTTAATAATATCTGCCGCCGATCCCTGTATAGGAGTATTCATAGCTATTCTCTCACCAAAGGATTTTATATTAAAATTCTTTGCTTTAAGTTCAGGTATATACCTTCTCCTATGAAGTATAGTCTCTACATAGCCATTATCCTTACCTTCTTTTACTATATTCTCCATATACTCCTTAACCATTTCATAGTTTCTTAAATAATTATCTATATATTCTTTAGCTTCTTTTCTAGAAATCTTTAAATCCCTTGACAAACCATAGTCAGAAATTCCATATACGATTCCAAAATTTACAGCCTTTGCTTTACTTCTCATATCAGAAGTAACTTCATCTTTAGGAAGATCAAACACTTCAGAAGCAGTCTTTGTATGAATGTCTTCTTCATTGATAAAGGCTTCCATCATCTTAGGATCCTTAGATATATGAGCCAATACCCTCAGCTCAATTTGTGAATAATCTGCGTCTACAAGAATATAATCACTATCCTCTGCAATAAATGCTTTCCTAATCTTTCTACCATCATCAGTTCTAATAGGGATATTTTGCAAGTTTGGTTCAGTGCTACTTATTCTCCCCGTAGCTGCGATTGTTTGGTTAAAACTTGAATGAACTCTCTCAGTTTCTTGATTAATTAAATTTAATAGACCATCTATATAAGTAGATTTCAATTTTACAATTTGTCTATATCGAAGAACCTTACCTACTATAGGATGTTGATCTATTAATTTGTCTAAGACCTCTGCATCTGTTGAATATCCAGTCTTTGTCTTCTTTATGATAGGCAATGACAGTTTATCAAACAAAATATCTCCCAATTGTTTAGTTGAATTGATATTGAACTCCTGACCGGCTAGCTCATAAATTTCACTTGTCAGTGAACTTATTTCTATATCATATTCTCTTCCTAATCTTCTCAATTCCTCCATATTAATCTTAAAACCATAGTACTCCATGCTGCCCAGAACCTGAACTAGAGGTAATTCAACATTATAATAGAGGTCTAACATTTCCTGTTCTTCTAGAATGTTTTGCATTTTAACTTCCACATTTAATACTGTATCTAATATAAATGAAATATATTCCCCTATTTCTTCCTGATTTAAATCATTAATTTTTCGCTTGTTCTTTCCCTTTCCTAAAAGGCTCTCCTCATCTAAACCATAATAATTCAAATATTCTTTACTTATATCATTGATAGAATAGGTGTTTTGAGCAGGATTAATCAAGTATTGGGTTATCATAGCATCAAATTTAATATTCTCAACTTCAATACCCAGTCTTGAGAGTATTACAATATCAGATTTTAGATTATGGCCAATTTTTTCAATGTTTTCATCCCTAAATATATCTGCAAAACTATTAGCAAATTCTTTTTCATGATTTTCTAAGTAAATAATATTAGTTGGAGAATCTTCCATTTTAATACCTATTGCAATTATTTTATCTTCAATATAATTACTATCAGATACTATACATTTAAATGCAAACTTTCCTGTTTTTCTTATATTATTTACTAACTCATCATATTTTGATTGGTCAATTATATTGAATTCTAATGGCGGATTGAGTTCTTCTTCAACTAAATTTCCATTACTTATCTTTCCAATCAAACTATTAAATTCAAAACTTTCGTAGAGTTTTATCAAAGCTTCTAAATTGGGCTCCATTATTTTAAAATCTTCTATATCTAAATTCATAGGCACTTTTGTCATGATTTCGCCAAGCTTTTTACTTAGAAAAGCAAGATGTTTGTTTTCAATTAAATTTTCCTTTAATTTTTTACCACTAATATTATCAATATTTTCATATACGTTTTCAATTGTACCATATTCTTTTAATAACTTTAATCCTGTTTTCTCTCCAATTCCTGGTACTCCTGGAATATTATCCGATTGATCTCCCATCAATCCCTTTAAATCAATAAGCTGATCTGGTGTAATTCCATATTTTTCTATAATCATATTCCTATCAAATATTTCTAATTCAGTAATTCCTTTTTTTGTAATAAAAACCTTAGTAGTCTCCGTAGCCAATTGAAGATAATCTTTATCTCCCGTGACTAAGATAACATCTATAGAGTTTTCTTCTCCTATTTTCGCTAATGTTCCTGCAATATCATCAGCTTCAAAACCGGATAACTCTAAATATTTAATATTCATAGCATCAAGTATTTCCCTTATAATTGGAAATTGTTGTACCAATTCTGAAGGTGTCGCCTGCCTATTACCTTTGTATTTATCGTATTCCTCATGTCTAAAGGTAGGACCTTTTTTATCAAATGCTACGCAGATATAGTCTGGTTTTTGCTCTTCTTTTACCTTGTATAGCATAGTTAAGAATCCATAGACTCCATTTGTATATATGCCCTCCTTGTTGGATAGCAAAGGTAGAGCATAGAAGGCTCTATATATCAAAGAACTACCATCTATAATCATCATTTTTTTCTTATCCATTTTCTCACTCCTATTCCATACTTCATACATTCTAGTATACCTTAAAAGACAATTTGAGTAAACAAAATGCAAAAGAAAATCTTGATTTATTATCTTCTATATGCTATTATATTTCTTGTGATGAATTTGCCGCTGTGATGGAATTGGCAGACGTGCTGGACTCAAAATCCTGTGGTAGTGATACCGTGCCGGTTCGACCCCGGCCAGCGGCACCAATTAAAAAAAGTTTAAGCTTTCGAGCTTAAACTTTTTTTGTTTTGCCCAGTTTTGGGAAAACTCTTCCATTTTTTAAAATCTATGTTATAATATAATAAACAAATGTTCCGAACTAATGTTTAATATTTGAGGTGTATTATAATGAGTGTAATTATGCACGTAGATGTTAATTCTGCATTTTTATCTTGGACAGCTGCCTATGAAAAGCAACTGGGCATTGATAGAGACATAAGAGAAGTTGCATCAGTTATTGGTGGAAATGAGGAAAATCGTCATGGTATAGTGCTTGCAAAATCTACATTGGCTAAAAAATTTAAAATACAAACTGGTGAATCTTTATATTCTGCAAGAAAGAAGTATCCTGGCCTTCTTGTTGTACCACCTAATTATGGTGTTTATGTTCAAGCTTCACAAGCACTATATGAATTTTTAAATAGCTTTTCTCCTGAAGTACAAGTATTTAGTATTGATGAGTGTTTTATTAGATTTACTGATGTTAATAAAGAAGAAGCTCTTCCATTAGCATACAGGATCAAAGAGGAAATAAAAAATACCTTCGGCTATACCGTAAATATTGGAATATCTAATAACAAGTTGCTGGCGAAAATGGCAGGGGATTTTGAGAAACCCAATAAAGTACATACCTGCTTTCCTGAAGAAATAAAATATAAACTGTGGAAACTTCCAATTGAAGACTTATATATGGTAGGAAGAAAAACTGCTCCTAAGTTAAATAACCTAGGAATATATACAATAGGAGACTTAGCTAATGCTGATTTCAATTTAATTTCATCCTTATTAAAGTCCCATGGCAGACTTATATATGCCTATGCTAATGGTATTGACGATTCCACATTTAAGCCTTCCTTGCCTGTAAAAAGTATAGGAAATAGCTCTACTATTAAATTTGATGTAGAAGATAAAGATACTGCCTACGCTATAATTTTAAGTCTTGTGGAAATGACTGCTTGGAGATTAAGAAAGGCAGATATGATATGTAGAGTAGTAAGTATTAGCATTAAGGATTCTCTATTTGGATATACTTCACATCAAAAAAAGTTGTCTTATTTTACTGATTCTACATATGACATATATAAAAACATCTGCACTTTATTTGATGAAGTATGGACTAAAAATCCTATTCGCCAAATAGGGGTATCCGTTTCTGATTTATGTAGTTGTAATCTGCAACAAATGAACCTGTTTAATAGTTCTAGCGGCAATAAACTGGATAAAGTTATTGACGGGTTAAGAGAAAAATATGGAGAAACTGCCATAATGAGAGGAGTCTTTGCTAATTCTGATTTGCATCCTATCCTTGGAGGATATCCAGATGATGAATATCCTGGTATGACTAGTATTCTATAGAAAGAGTGATAATATGAAAATTATTAATCAACCTATTAAAGTCATGGCAATATTTTATCCAAATGGAAAAATAGAGCCTCTAAAGTTTAGATTAGAAGATACAGTAGTTATTATACAAAAAGTAATGAAAACATACGAGGAGAAGATAGTGGGAAACAAAAGAATCATATTTGTATGTATTCATAATGGCAGAGATATTTATGAGATAAAATATGAAATTGATTCAAAGATATGGTACTTATTCAAACAATAAAAAGCTGCTATTTTCAAGCAGCTTTTTATTGTTTTGCTAGTAGGAGCTCATATTATTTTACTCCATTTTGTCTAATGTTTGTAAAATATCTTCAAGATAATCAATTTCACATTCTTCTATTAAACCTTTATCGCATGCAGATGCAATTTTAGGATCAATTGGCATTTTTGCAACTAAATTAATTCCATGTTCATCTGCAATTTCCCCAATATGACTCTCTCCAAATACACTAATTTCCTTTTTACAATCAGGACATCTTAAATACGCCATATTTTCAACTAACCCAATAATTGGTATATTCATTATTTCTGCCATCTTTACAGCTTTAGCTACTATCATTGAAACTAATTCTTGTGGTGATGTCACTATTATAATTCCATCAACTGGAATAGATTGAAATACAGTAAGAGGAACATCCCCAGTTCCCGGCGGCATATCAATAAACATATAATCAATATCACCCCAAATTACATCAGTCCAAAACTGTTTAACAGCACCAGCTATTATAGGTCCTCTCCAAACTACAGGATCCGTATCATTTTCTACTAATAAATTGATAGACATAATATTGATGCCATTTTTACTTTTCACTGGAAGCCAACCAGAGTTGTTTGCAGTAGCTTTATCTTTTATTCCAAAAACTTTAGGTATAGATGGTCCAGTAATATCTGCATCTAATACTGCAGTATTGTATCCTTTTTTATTCATGGATGATGCTAAAATAGATGTGACCAAGGATTTTCCTACGCCACCCTTTCCACTTACAACCCCTATTACCTTTTTGATATTACTTAGTTCATGGGATTTTTCTAAAAAGCTATTTTTTGTTTCTTTTCTTTCACCACAATCTACATCGCAAGTGCTACAGTTTTCATTACAATTTTCGCTCATCTTTTTTCTCCTTTATTCATTTATGATTTTTATAGTATTTTTGAAAACTTCTCTTACAGTATTAACCGATGATAATTTATTCCACCCTTTCCATACACCTATGCCTACGACACCTTATACATCCATGTTTCTTTTCAGTTTCATCGTAAAACATATAATCCCCGCCTTCTATCCTCAACAGATTTCCATTAACCAAAGATTCTGCAACTTTTTTTCGTGCATCATTGTATATTCTCTGTACTGTTGTACGGGCTACATTCATTCTATCAGCACATTCTTCCTGCATCATTCCTTCCAAGTCTATAAGGCGGATGGTTTCATATTCTTCTACTGTCATAATGATTGACTTGCTATCAATATTTTTAGCATCAAGTGGTCCAAATAAGTTACTTTCAGGTAAGCAACAAACCTTTCTCCATTTTCTAGGTCTCGCCATTATAGCTCTCCTTTATATTTTTCATTTATTGACATATTGTCCATATAATTTCATTATATTCCGTTTTGAACATATGTCAATAACATTTTTGTTTTAATATCCTTCTTAATATGAAAAGGCTGGTTAATGTGTATACACATTAACCAGCCTTCTAAGTCTTATTAATTATAATCCCTAATTTCTTAAAGTTGCTTTTATCATGTTTTTATTTAGCAATATTTCCAATGCTTCCATAATAGACCTAGCTACTATATCTGCTTTGCTTAATAATTTTCCTGAAATACCCTCCCCCTCTATTATCCCTATGGATAATATGGCTTCTAGAAACATTGGTATATCATTAAATCCATTTCCTAGACAAACAGTGTTACTACCGCTTAAATTTTTCACTATTTCCTTTTTTGACTCTCCAGCATTTTCCTTAGGAAATGTTAAAACCTTAGCATTTATACCTTTACATTCTTTTTCAACCGTCCCATAAGTATCAGCAGTTAATATGTATATATTTGTACTTTCTGATAATTTATTTATTAACTCTTTAACTCCAGCAATTAATTTTCCATCTACTGCTATGGTGCCATTGTAGTCAAAGACAATATTTTTGATTTCAATATTATCTCTGCCAGGTATTTCATATATCAACATATTTATTCCCCCATTAATTAAACTCTACTCAAGATTATCATACCATCTTACCGAGTTAAAGTCATTAATTAGACATAATTCCAGGATAAAAGAAAATTTGTAAATTTAAAAAGGTATACATAACTTGATCAGCTTGTAGACCTTTTACCAATATAAATGCTTCCTCATAATATGGATTAAACATTTTTATACCTAGGCTTCTTTAACTCTTGTAGTAGTTATTTTACCATGTACTTTGTTTAATGTTTTAATCTTGAATGTTGGGTTACTAACTCCAAATTCATCTATTATATCTTCAAGTATTTTAAATTCTTTTCTTCTAATAACAACTTCAATTTTGTATCTTTCTTCGTCATTGTTTCCGCTTACAATGGAATTATTAACTGTATATCCGGTTTTTCTAAGTTTGTCTGCTATTCTAATTGTTTTTTCTTTATCATTTAGAAATAGGTCAACTTCCATAATACCAAGTGCTAATCTATCTTCAATCTTTCCGCCAATAAAAACTCCTAAAGTTCTGCCTAAAGCATATGCCACTGTAAATTGGATACCATCCGAACTTGTAACCTTACTAACTGTAGTTGCAAAAATCATTGCATCTGTAAATACTAATATATATACTGGATTCATAATTTTTTTAGACATTAATATTGTTTTTAATGTTGCTAAAACATTTGTAAAAGCAGTAATTAAAAACAAACCAATCAATGCAAATATAACATTTGTCGTCATCACGACACCTCCTTTTAATTTTAATTTTCATAACAAAAAACTACCATGCTGATTGCATGCTAGTTAGCAAATAATTAGTTCCATATCTATTTAAATAATTCATATTAGAAATTCAAGAATAGAATAAACACGATTTTATATAAATGAGTATATAAGTATGGTATTAGAAGGGGTTCCACTTTTTTCCTTCTTAACCTAAAATAAGGATATGATTATTGCGAAATTTATATTTTTATACTTTAACTAATCTAATTACTAGACCAACTTTTTAATTATACCACAAATATGGACTTTATGCAAATTAGTAAAAAATCTGAACAAGAAGTTACTCATGTTCAGATTTTAATTTTACTAATATCGTAATACAGCTGCTACATTTCCTCCATCAGGAACTTTGTCTGAATCCACTAGATATACTGCTCCCCCTCTTGATATTGTAAGGGTGGCAGCCCTATCCATTAAATCTTCATTATCAATCTTTTGTTCATCATGGAAGTTTATCTTGTTTATATCTGGATTAAACTTACCCCACTGTTCTACTCCATTAGCAATAAATAATGTTTCAATTTGACCATTGTAGGCTTGTGGAAGTATTTTCTTTAATGATTTAGAAGATAATCCATTTCCTTGACCTGAAAATTGGCTGTATTTAGCCTCAGCTAATTCTTGTATCTTTAAGAATTTTGGTTCAATGATTTCCCATGCCATTTTTTGCAAATCATCACCATATAATATTTCAGGATTTCCTTTTATATACTCATCTAATATATTAGGATAACCACTAATTTCTTTATATATAGGAATAAGATATTCTACTCCTGCTAATATTAAAGGTATTTCCTGACCTCCATGTAATTTTTTTACAGATTCATCTATTGCACGAAAATATCTGGCAAGTTGGTTTTTATTAAAGTCATTTTCAACTGCTTGCCCTTGACTTGCTGTATTATATACAAGAGATGAATTGCTTACTGGATTAGCAGTACGAATTTGCAGTTTAGTCCTTGGGTCATCATCAACTTTCATATCTTCTACAGATTTAGGTGCATCTTCCATGACTATTTCTTTAACTGTCTGTCTAGTAGATCTAAATAATCTAACTTCATTCTTGCTTAATGCTAATATATAAAATTGTCCATCTGTAGTAAATAGAGGAAGAAGTGGCTTAGTGTAGAATTTATTTGAAATCACTACTTGTTCTTTTACTTCAAATGGTAGATGATAATAGTTCATTTCTTCTTCAGTCATAAACAATGCCAGACCTTCTGTTTGATTTTGCCAAAATATTGTTTCATCTACCAGATTACTTGCTGGTCGTAGTATCTTTCCGACTTCTGCTTTATCTAATCCAATACTAAATAATTTATCTTCAGCTTCTCGAATTTGCTGTTTAAATCTTATGGGATTTTGTTTAATATCTACTCCCATACGATAGGTAGGTATATATATTGATACACAGAATTCACTTTCTACATTTATTAACTCTTCAAATTTCTTTCTAGTTAGTATATCCATTATATCCTCCTTGTAAAATTATTTGATTAGTCTTAAACTATTATCTATATTAATTTGCCCATTTTTTTATCTACTATGTAGGTATTTGTCTAGGTTAGAAGGATATAAATTGAAAAATCTCCAATTATCTATCTAGATTCTTGGAGATTTTTGGTATTTTTTATTTTTTTAAAATTCATTAGCTAAATTAGTTAGTGCATCATTGTGTACCCGATAAACTGTCCATTCATCCATTGGTACCGCACCGATACTCTTGTAAAAATTAATAGAAGGTTCATTCCAATCTATGCACCACCACTCAAATCTACCGCAATTCCTTTCTATTGCAGTTTTTGCCAAAAACGATAGAAGTATTTTACCATATCCTTTTCCTCTCATCTCCGGTCTCACATATAAATCTTCTAAGTAAAGCCCTGGTCTACCTACAAAAGTAGAAAAATTGTGGAAAAACAGAGCAAATCCTACAGGCTCTCCATCATGTTCCCCAATAACAACCTCAGCGGATTTTCTAATGAATAAGGAATCCATAAGTATTTCTTCAGTTGCAACTACTTCATGCAATAGTTTTTCGTAGTCTGCTAATTCCTTGATAAATTCTAAAATAAGCTTAACATCTTTTTCTTCTGCAAATCTAATTTTGAAATTTTCATTTTTGGTTGATATTAACTTTTCCATTTTAATTTATCTCCTTGTCCATTCTATTGTAATTTTATTATACTAATCCCCTAGCAAAGCTATTCCATCCAAATATACCACCAGTATGAATAAACAATATGTTTTTATGATTTCTAAAAGTTCCTTTATTAATTTCTTCAACTAATCCATACATTGCTTTACCTGTATAAACTGGATCTAGGATAATTCCTTCTTTTTTAGCTAATTTATAAATAAATTCTATTTCATTAGGTTGACTCAATGCATATCCTTTACCTACATATCCATCTAAAATATTTATCTCTTCTTTGTTTACATTAATTTCTTGACCTGTATATTTTGATATTTCCCTTAATAATCCTAATACTATATTTCTAAAATATTCCCCATCAGCACTGACATTTACTCCATATATCATAGCATCATTCTTTTTTATATGATTTGCATAATACAGCCCTGCATACGTACCTCCGGAGCCAACAGCTGTAACTATGGCATCAAATTTAATACCTAATTCCTTTTCTTGCTCCAATATTTCTTCCATGGCTTTGTAATACCCAAAGGATCCAATTCCATTGGATGCTCCCTCTGGGAGTATATATGCTTTATGCCCTTCCTTAGATAATTGATCTTTAATTTCTTCCATGATATCCATTCTATGATTTTTATACTCTTCAGCAGTAATAAGTTTAATTTTAGCTCCTAACATCTTATCTAGAAATAAATTGCCTTCTACTTCTGCATCTTCCTTACCTCTTAGAACTAGATATGATCCTATATGAAGCTTTGCAGCCACAGCTGCTGTTGCCCTAGCATGATTTGATTGTATTCCACCACAAGTAATTAAATAATCACACCCATTATCCAATGCCTCTTGTACAGCAAATTCTAGCTTCCTTACCTTGTTTCCAGATATTTCAGTCCCAGTCTGATCATCTCTTTTTATATAGATCTGTTGGCCTAACTCTTGGCTTAATCTCTCTAATTTCTCAATTTTTGTTGGTAAATTAGCAAGTTGAATTGATTTTGGTAAATTCATCAGATTCCCTCCATTCTTCTCTTATTATGATTACATATATAATATATTAGTTACATATATTATATATTATTAGTGCCATTGGTCAATGTAATATTAAAAAATCAAGGCTAGCAGATATAATATCCACTAGCCTGTTTTTATTTATAGTCTATTACTTTTTTCGGGCATTTTTTTGTACATCTACCACATACAATACATTCACTTTTATTAATAACAGGGTCTTTCTCTTCATCATCCCATGATATAGCATCTGCAGGACATGACTTTACGCATATTCCACATCTAATGCATCCTTCAGCTCCAACTTTATATCCATTTTTATTTTTACTTGAAAACAATGAAAATAAAGTTCCATAGGGGCATATGTATCTATGCCATAAATTTGATTCAAAAAATATAGTTAACAATACTCCAAGTCCAAATAGGATAGGAAGCACAGGTAATCTTTTACCTGTTTTAAAAACAAATATCATTGTTCCTAAAAACAGTATCAACACAG
>CAZIII010000003.1:0-38843 GCA_964539425.1 uncultured Tissierellaceae bacterium
CAAATAATGATTTAATAAATATAACTTTTCATTCTTATCTTTTACATTTTTTAGCATATATTCTATTAGCAATGATTCATTTGCTGTAGATGCAACTTCTGCAACAAATATAGAGTAGTCTCCATAAACATAAGGCTGTGCTTTTCTTGTAAAATAACTATGGATTGAGTGACCTAGCTCATGAGCAGTAGTAAATACATTATCCAATGTATCATGGTAGTTTAATAGAATAAATGGTTTGGAGTCATATGAACCGCTTGAATATGCGCCAGATCTCTTTCCCCTATTTTCGTAAACATCAATCCATCTTGAGCTAAACCCTTCTTCAACTACTTTCATATATTCTTCACCAAGTGGAACTAAGGCTTTTTTGACTAACTCTACCCCTTCTTCATAAGGTATCTTAAAATCCACATCTTTAACTATTGGAGTATATAAGTCATACATATGTAACTCTTCTACTCCTAAGGCTCTCTTTCTAATATCCATATACTTATACATGCTATCTAAATTGTTGTGTACAGATTTAATTAAGTTGTCATATACAGACAAGGATACATTATTTCTATCAAGAGATGCTTCCCTACTGGATTTATAATTTCTTACATTTGCATTGAAAATATTTTTCTTTAAGTCTCCATTTAATGAAGCTGCAAAAGTATTTTTATATCCTTTATAAGTAGTGTATAAAGCTTCAAATGCTGACTTTCTTACAGCTCTATTTGTAGATTCCATAAACGGAATAAAATTACCATGTGTTATTTCCACATCTTTGCCATCTTCATTTTTAATTGTAGGAAACTTAATATCTGCATTATTTAGCATTGAAAATATCTTCTGAGGTGAATTAGCAACTTCTCCTAATTGAGCTAATATAGATTCTTCCCTGGAAGATAGGACATGATCTTTTTGTCTCATAATATTTCCAATATGTTTTTTATAAAGAATTAATTCAGGTTCTTCTTCATAATATCTTTCTAAAGTAGCTAAATCTAAAGTTAAAATCTCTGGTTCAACAAATGAAGTCTTTTCTCCTACCTCTACTAACAAACCCAATCCCCTATCAGATAGTGCTTGGGAACTTCCTTCTCTAGTATCCTCATCTAATCTCATATGAGCATATGAGTATAAATTTTCCGTAATTCTAACTAATTCTCCCATATCCTTTAAAGCTTCATAAAGGTTTTTGCTACTAGATACTACTTGTCCCTTATAGGATCCAAAGTTTTTAGCCATTTCTTTAGCTTTATTATATGATTCCTCCCATGCCTTAACATCTACAAACATTGATTCCAAATCCCATTGATGCTCCTTTGGTATATCTTTTCTCTCAAGTATTTCATTGTTGCTCGCCATTTAAATACCTCCCTTTAGTCATTGATATTATTTATTACATAATTCATAATATCCCTAGCAATCGGAGCCGCAGATTTTCCGCCTGTGGATCCTTCCTCCTCTAGAATAATAGCTACTGCTACCTTAGGTTCATCAGCAGGGGCAAATCCAACAAACCATGCGTGAGATTTCCCTGAAGCATTCTCCGCAGTACCAGTTTTACCAGCTACTTTAATGTTTTTAATCTTTGCATTTGTTCCTGTTCCAGAATCAACAACTTCTACCATCATATTCTTTAGCTCATTAGCAATTAATGCATCAGTAGCTTGAGATAAGATTCCTTTTGTACTATTCTTTTTTACCTTACCATTATTAGATATTATCTCTTTTATAAGAGTGGGTTCAACCACTTCTCCTCCATTCCCTATTGCAGCAGCTATAATCGCCATATTTAAAGGAGTAACTAGTACTTTCCCTTGACCTATTGCAGCAGCAGAAACATCTGTTTCTCCTAAGTTTTCCTTATAGGGAAATTTTGAGTCTTTAGTAGGTAAATCAAAAGGTATAGTCTTATTTATCATAAAACCTTCAGCCATATTCCCTAGATTATCTTTACCTATTTCAATGGCTTTTTCAGTAAAGTAAGTATTACATGATTTAACTAAGGCTTGAGTTAATTCAATACTCCCATGTGCCTTTCCTTGATAATCATTGAATATATAGCCATCTATATTAGTGCTACCAGTACATTCGTAGGATTTATCTAACGCTTCCATATCTAAAGCAGCTAACGTAGTTATAAGTTTAAAAGTAGAACCTGGTGGATATAACCCTTGGGTTGCTCTATTCACTAGAGGACTATCTAGACTTTCAGATATTTCCTTCCAATTCTCCTTTAATTTTGATACATTAAAATCTGGAAAACTCACCATAGAATATACTTCTCCAGTAGTAGGATTCAAGGCTACTATTGCACCTTTTTTCCCCTTTAGCAAGGCCCTAGCCATTACTTGTAGTTCATGATCTATTGTTAGTTTAATACTATTTCCTTCAATTGTAGGAGCTACTATGTTTTTTATTTCATTTATAGCAGCATTTTCATTTATGTTCAATAAAGTATTGTTGTATTGAAGCTCTAATCCTGTTTTTCCATATTCACGATAACTATATCCTATGATATGACTATATAAGTTCCCAAATACATAATATCTGCCATATACATCATCCTTTTTGTCACTATATACTAATGTTTTACCATTTCTATCTAATATGGACCCTCTTAAAATAGATTCTTCATTAATCCATAGCCTTTTATTATAGCTATTATTTTTTATTGTCTCAGCTTTAAATACTTGAAAATAGCTTATATAAACAATCAAGCTTATAAACAAAGAACAAAATCCAATTAGGACAATGATTATTCTCTTAATCTCCTTGTTCATTTATGTCCTCCTTAATCTCTACTTCCTCAGAGCATATTTGCAATATTCCAAGGGCACAGAAGCTAGATAAGATTGAGCTACCTCCGTAACTAATAAATGGTAAAGTAAGTCCCGTAAGAGGTATCATTTTAAGTACACCACCCAGAATAATAAAAGATTGAATACCAAATAATGTGCTTATCCCTATAGCAAGATTTTTATAAAATAGATTATCTTGCGAAATAGCTATTTTAAAACCTCGATATACTAAAATCATAAATAACATTATTATCCCTATTCCAGTAAATATACCCATTTCTTCGCAAATAGCTGCGAAAATAAAATCTGTATACACTACGGGTATAAAATCTGGATGACCTAATCCAAGTCCCTTGCCAAAAAAACCACCTTCTGCTATTGCAAATAATGATTGTGTTATTTGATAGCCCTGACTCTGGATATATTCCCAAGGATTTAGCCATGATTGAAATCTAATCTTAACGTGATCGAACATTGCATACCCTAGGAAACCACCTAAGACAAGCAAACCAGCATTACTTAGCAAAAGCTTTCTATTTTCCTCATTAATAAATTGCAGAACAATAAAAACTGCATAGAAAATCAAAGCTGTACCTAAGTCCCTCTGTAAAAACAATAAAACAATATAAGAGTAAATAATTCCCATTAAGTAATATTGTGAATGTTTAATTTTTTTGAACTTATTTCCCTTAGAGTAATATGCACTTATTAGAAAAATTATTAGAATCTTTGTAATTTCAGCTGGTTGAAAAGAAATCCAACCTAAATCAACCCAGTTTATGGCTCCGCCTTTTCTAATTCCCATAACAAATGTAAGCAAAAATAGGATATATCCTCCTGATATATAAAGATAAATCCAATTATCCCAACCTTTGATATATTTCAAAATAAAATATGTAGCAAAATAAACAATTATACCAGCAGATATCCATATCAACTGCTTTATACCTAGACCTTCATCTATCCTATAAATCATTATAATCCCAATTGATAAAAGCATTGTAACAATTAAAAAAATATAATTGTCTCCAGATGAAAACTTACTAAGTATATAATTAGATATATAAATGATTAAAACCAATCCTACCCCAGTCATTAAAGTAAATTTATCCAAATTCTTCCCTTGATAAACGAACAATAACAAGAGTCCCAATACTTCAAAAATAAACAGTAGATTAATTGGAGATCTACCAATAAAATACTTTCTAAACATTATTTATCCCTACCCTCTATTTACAAATAAAAATTCTATCTGTCCAACCCTAATAATATCTCCATTTTTCAACTCCATTATATCATATATCTTATCTGAGTTTAAATATGTACCGTTAGCACTGTTAAGGTCTTCTAAATAAAATTTGCCTTCATCCTGAATAATGTTAAAATGTTTTTTCGATATAAATTGATCCTTTATCACAATATCATTATCTCCATGTCTTCCCAAACTTATAGCATTGTCTATTGAGTAGGATTCTTTTAATTTAAAGGGCAAAGAATCTTTTCTATTTATTAGCTTTAGATATATTGTGTCATCTAGATTCATTCCATCTATGCCTTTTATATCTAAATAAATCAGTCTAATAATACTAAAGATAAATAGATATATAATAATAATAAATAAATATTTAAATAATATTGCCAATAAATTATACATAATATTTACCTCCATGTTCTACCTTATTTAACCATGTTATCACAAAATATATCCAATGTGAATTTATTTAATCAACTGTATATAATAAACTTATAATATTTCCTCAATTGATATATTAATATTTGAATATTTCTGATAAAATAGTACTATAACATATCTGGGGGTGTTAATTTGAATAAGTTGCAACGTTCAAAAAATGATAGAATCTTTTCTGGTGTCTGCGGTGGTTTAGGAGAGTATTTTAAGACTGATCCAACTATAGTTCGTATTGCTTGTGTTTTTATTGGTTTTTCTTCACTTAGTACTGCATTTATAGTTTATTTGATTTGTAGCTTTGTTATCCCTGAAGATGATGGGGTTATCTATAGTGAAGAATACAATGAAAGAAACGAAAAAATACGCCGTAATACTCCTCTAATTTTAGGTGGAGGATTAATAATTTGGGGTGGATTTTTGTTAGCTAGAACCATCTTCCCTTGGTTTACACTTAGATTAATGCATTTAGGTAGATATTGGCCTTTATTATTAATATTATTAGGACTATATATTATATTTAATCAAAAAGATAAATAAAAATCTTGGAATTCCAAGATTTTTTTATTATTTATAATGACTATTGTGAATTTTTACTTATATTTATGTTTATGATATAATAATACCATTATAATTGTAAGAAGGGGTTAAATTTGAAGATTAATTTTGATTATAATAAAAAAGAAATTAAAACTGTATCTGGATATATATTTAAAGGTAAAGGTTATCGTTGTAGTTATATTCGATACGACTCCCTATACAATAATCCTGAGCCTGGTACAGAGAAGGTAGAATTTTACAACTTTGAACCTAAAAGTAATGTAAGAGCTTCTACCTTGATACTCCATGGGCTTGGAAGTAGAAATATTAAATTTTTACTATGGTTAGGCCCACATTTAGCATCTGTTGGCGTAAATACAAGTATTTTAATTTTACCAGGTAATTATACCCGTGTAGAAAACAAATCTACAAGTGGTAGTTCATTTCTTTACCCAGATATAGAAAAAATGTTTAGATTCTGGGAGCATGGAGTTATTGATACTTTCTCAACTATAGATGTTCTGGAACAACTAGGCCTATGGAAACCTAATAATCTATTATTGGGATATTGTTTAGGTGGTATGATTAGTACTATCGTTTCAACTATGGATACTAGAATAGCTCATACATTATTTATGACAACAGGTGGTCATATTCCTAAAATATTACATGAGTCACCTGCCACTGCTTATGTTAGAAAGATATTCGCCAAGGGAATTAAAGATAAATATAACTTATATGATAAAGATGCTTTATACAATATATATGATTCTCAGTTTCCACAGGTACAGAAAATGTCTTTAAACGAAATAGTAAATTCAATGGATATCCATCCATTATTTAAAATAGATCCTATTTCCTATGCTCATCTATTGGATATGAAGAAAATTACTTTTGTAGATGCTTTCTTTGATACTACTCTACCCTTAGCATCGAGAAATATATTGTTTAAAGAAATGGAAGGATCTAATCGTAAAGTTCTTCCTATCTCTCATGTAAATTGGCTACCTTTCTCTTATTTGTTGGCCAGGTATATGTTACACAAAGTTCATATAAATGATAAAGAATCAAAAAAATCCTTGCTGAAATCTGAAAAAATAGAAAGTCCTTTACATAAATAATAATAGGATGGTATACCATGGACAAAAAAAAGGGGAACTTTAATAAATCATTTTTCATAGTCAACAAGTTGTATTTATTCGTGATTTTTATTGGATTAACAATTCAAGATATAACCTTGGGTTTTTACTATTTTTTAATGTCTTCCATAATTTATATATGGAAAATATTAAATTCAAAAATACCCATAGATATTAATAAAGAGTTTTTAAAAACAACACATACCTATAAAAAAACAAATAACAAGGATTTGAAAATGGATATATGGCATCCATCCGATAAACATAAAAAGGCTCACTCCTTAGTTTATTTTTGCCATGGAGGAGGATGGATTTCAGGTTTTCGAAATCAGCCAAACAATGTTTCTTGGTGTAAGTATTTAGCTGCAAAGGGATTTATAGTAGCTAGTATAGATTATAGATATGGATATAAAAATACCATGGAAGATATTTTATCTGACTACACAGATGGGCTTAATTATCTTAAAAAGAGGCACAAAGAGTTTAATATAGATAAATCCAATATTATATTGATGGGGCTTTCTGCAGGTGCTCACCTCTCTCTCTTATACTCTACTTATAATACTATAACTAAAAATGGAAAAGCAATGGCTGGTATAAGGTCTGTAGTTGCTTATTATCCTCCTACAAATCTCAAAGACATATTTAAATCAGATAATAAATCTTTATTTGCTAGATTTGCAACAATTAAGACAATGAAAGGAAAACCTGAAGATTTGAATAAGGTATATGCGTATTATTCTCCTATAAACTATGTAAGTGAAAGTATGATACCTACCTTAATCGTTCATGGAAAGAATGACAATACAGTACCCTTTCAATCATCAATTAATTTTGTGAAAAAATTACATGAATATCATGTTAAATATGAATTTTTAGTCCATAAAAAAGCTGACCATTCCTTTGATACCAGATTAAAGGACTATGCTACTGTGAATATTTTAGATAAAACAATACGCTTTATGAAAAGATCCATTCATAGGAGGGATATACATGAAAATAACAAGCATTGAACCACAAAGGAATAAAAATAGAGTTAATATTTATGTAGATAACCTTTTTTCCATAGGGATAGAAGAAGAATTAAGATATAAGTATAGCTTACAAGTAGATATGGAAGTGGATGATGACTTTATAAAAGAGGTCCTTAAGGCAGAGGAACAGCATAAAGTTACCAATCATGCCCTTAATTTATTATCCTACCGACAAAGATCCATAAGAGAGATTTATAATGCCTTGAAACGCAAAGGATTTGAAGAATCATATATACAATATACTATTGACTATTGCATTGAGAATAATTACTTAAATGATAAGAATTTTGCAGTATCTTTTGTTAATGATAAAATAAATCTTAATAAATTAGGTCCTGAAAGAATTAAATATGAATTGATTAATAAAGGTATAAGTAAAGATATAATTGATGACATTCTAATTATAGATCGTGATGAACAGTATGAGTTAGCTATGGAATTAGCTAGAAAAAAGCTTCCATCTTATAGAAAAGATGATGCAAATGCTAGATATAGAAAATTAAGTAGCTTTCTTCAAAGAAAGGGATATTCCTATGATATTATATCTAAAGTGATGAGAGCTATCTTTAAGGATTAGGTGATAAATATGTGCTATGTATATATACTACAATGCAATGATGATACTCTATATACAGGTTGGACAGTTGATTTAGATAGTAGAATAAAAAAGCATAACTCAGGTAAGGCCTCTAAATGTACCAGAGCTAGACTTCCTGTTAAACTTATATATTTTGAAACATTTGAAAATAGAATTGATGCTCAAAAAAGAGAATATGCTATTAAACAACTTTCTAGAAATCAGAAATTAGAGCTTATTAAAGGTTAATTTTTTTCTAATATTTAAAAATGATTTAAGGAGTGAGGTCATGACGAGTTTTTTCGACAGAGTAGAACGTAATCCAATAATTGCTGCAGTAAATAATTTAGATAAATTAGAATTAGCTTTAGATTCCCCCTGTGAAATTATTTTTATTTTATCAGGAAATATATTTAATTTAAAGGAAATCTCAAATAAGGTAAGGTTAAAAAACAAAGGTCTTTATATTCTTATAGACTCTATCGACGGTTTTTCTAAGGACACCTGGGGCTTAGAATATATAGTTAAAAACATATATCCTGATGGCATAATAACAGCTAAAAGCAGCTTGGTAAAGCTTAGTAAGGATATGGGTGTATTTACTATACAAAGATTATATATTCCAAATTCTGATGCTTTGGAATATGCCATTACTTCTATAAAAAAAATCCGCCCAGGTGCCATTGAGATACTACCTGGAATAATGCCAAAAATAATTAAAGCTTTTATTAAAGAGACAAAAATATCCGTAATAGCTAGTGGGCTAATTACGGATAAGATTGATTTGGATTCTAGTATAAAAGCGGGAGCATCAGCAATTTCTACCTCTCATAAAGATGTTTGGTATATCTAATTTACTCCTTGCCTTTCCTAAAAACTCCAATTATGAGTCCAGTTGATATACCAACAAATCCTGAGATCATTGATATTGTAACTATTAATAATTTATTCAAATCATCTATAGTAGATGACTCATTTCCGACATAAAAGAGATTATATAATCCAATAATAATGAAAATAAGACCTGGAATATATCTTATAACTCTATTTTTTTTGAAAACAAAATGTATTATTACTGTAAACAGGATAACTCCAACCACTGCAAAGCCTAATATCTTTGCAAATTCCATATGCTCTATCAACATTTCCATTGTAGACCCCTCCTAATACTTAACAACCTGACCTTGATTTTTTAGGACTTCTTCTTCCCATAGGATTGTATACTTGCTAGTAGCCCATTCTGCCATAACAACACTATCAAGACTGCTTAGTTTGATTCTTCCTATTTCTTGATTAGAAATTTCATTATTAGAAATTGAGTAAATTTGCAGGTTTTTCCTAGTCACAATAATTATAATATCTTCATTGGGTGAGGTAAATGCATCTACTGCCTCTGGTACTTTAGATTTAATAATGCTCCAAGGTATGGATAATTCGTCATAATTTACTAATTCTTTAGGTGGTATAACTTTAATATTATAGTCTTTGTAAAGTTGTTCATCATTATTCATATAATTAATTCTGCCCTTAACAATCCAGTATCCATTTCGTCTAGCTAGACCAAAACTTTCTTCATCTAATAGGATATTGGAGCTTACTTTGGTTAAATTTTGGGCTCCCTCTTTAAATATCTTTAACCCATTCTCACCTATTATATCAGAAATACTAATGCCTTTCTCTTCCTCTAGATAATCAATAGGATAAACCTTAAGATTTCTTTCATTGTTTGAGCTATTAATCACTTCTGCAGAAACATAGTCATTACCAATATATAATATGTTTTTTAGTATTGAAGGATTCACATTACTCGGTAACATTCTACCAAAATCTCCTAATAAACTAAAAGTTGATCCCTCCATTATTTCTTCTTTTATTTGACCCTTCTGAACAGCTCTAATATGGTCTTTCCAACTTCCATTAAACTCTTCTCTGTTTACATCAACCAACCAGAATCCTTTTTTTCTAGGAACTAATAGATCATTTATATCATAAGCCGAAGCGATTGACCGATTGTTAAACCTTATCCATACTGTTTTATACTCCCAATTGTCTAATTGAGTTGATTCATCATAATAATTAGATTTAATACCTAACAAAATCCCAGTACGCAATGTATCCACTTCTTCAACATTGGAGGTCCTCATCATCTTATTCTCCACATTAATATATCTATCAACTTCTTCCTTACTTATTTGTTCGATATTCTTTTTTAAAAAATAAAATCTATCATCATCATAGACTATCATTTCTTCATCATTGATTTTTATGAATTCATAGAAGTACTGATTATTGCTAAGTATAGTCACAATTTGTGATTCCTCATTTTCAACCCCTAGTTGTTCTGGATCTATTTTAAATTTATATAATATATAGTCAGAAAAATTTACATTCTTCAATTTATAGCTTGGTTCAATTGCATAATTACCACCTACTACTACTGCATCCTTGTGAAATAAAACCTCTTTACCTACCATGGTGTCTGATTCTTCATCTACTGCTTTCATATTAGGGCTATCAATAGACTTTTCTACTATCCATTTCCCTTGTAAAGGAGGTATATTATTTTCAGGAGAAACTATTCTATCCTTGATATCAAATTTATTAGTACTGCAGGAAGTTAAAAAAATCATCAAAATCATTATTATTAATATCATATAGTATTTCTTCATTGGTTTGCCTCCTTTAATGGAAGTTTAACTATCACTGTAGTACCTTCATTTATGTTTGATAATATTTTCATAGAACCATTATGGAGTTTTACAATTTCATCACAAATAGATAATCCTATACCACTATGTGATTTGCTGTTTTTGCCTTTATAAAATTTTTCAACTACCTTAGGCAAATCTTCTTCAGAAATACCAGCTCCATTGTCAATTACTTCTAGTATTAATATACTATCTTCTTTACGAGCATTTAGAATTACCTGTCCCTCTTCAAAGGTAAATTTAAATGCATTATCTAAAAGATTTATAAGTACTTGTTTTATCCTATTTTCATCTCCAACAATATATCCCAAGTCTTGATCAATATTTTTAACAAAATTAATCTTGTTATTTATTGCCCTAGGAGTTAATTGCTTTCCTATCATTTCAATAGTATTTCTTACTTGAAATACATCTTTTTCAAGATTTATCCTACCAGAAACAAACCTGGAAAAATCTAAAAGTTCTTCTACCATTATGCTAAGCCTGTCGCTTTCTTTCTCAATAATATCTAAACCATCAAGAATAATTTCATTATCATGAAAATCCTCAGATTTCAAAGTAGCAGCCCATCCTTTAATAGAGGTTAATGGGGTACGCAATTCATGTGATACTGAAGAAATAAAATCATTCTTTATTTGCTCTTTTTTTATTAACTCTTCTGCCATATAATTTAATGTATTGGATAGCTTACCAATCTCATCCTGTAAATCAATATTACTTCTAATCTTCAATTGACCATCAGCCATCTTTTCAGCAACTTTTGTTACTTCTTGGAGAGGTTTAACAATAGAATTTGCTATTAGAATACTCACCATACCTGAAATAAAAACAACTATGACTCCCATCCATATTAAGATCAAAGAAATAGACCATATTATATGATTTGTTTCAGCTAGTGATGTTATGAATCTAATAATACCAATTACTCTATCTTGATCTATTATAGGCATAGAAACTGACAGAATAGATTTTTCATAATAGTCAACAGTTCCTCTCCATACTCCTTTTTCTCCATTGATGGACTTTTTAATATCTGGTAGTAATTTAACATCATCATTGTTAATTCCCAAAGAGTCCATTAATAGCTTCCCATCAGAATTAAGTATCTGTACTTGTGCATTGGTATGCTGCCAAAATATATCTACGTCATCTATAATAATATCCTCTAATGATTCAGAAGAAAAATATCTCAAATAATACCCAATAGAAAATTCTATTTGGCTGCTTAGTATGTCTTCAACATTTTTATAGTAATAATCCTTAACACCATTAATGAGAACTACTTCCAAAATTAATACTGTAATAATAATAATCAGCATAAAACTTTTAACTAATCTGGTTTTTATACTCTTTTTCATTTATCTTCCCTCTAGTTTTCATCTTTCCATCTATATCCAATTCCCCAAACTGTTTCAATGTAGAAAGGGTTACTTGAATCGTTCTCTATTTTTGATCTAAGCCTTCTTATATTTACATCCACAATCTTTGAATCTCCTACAAAATCATATCCCCAAACTAAATTCAAGATCTCATCTCTCTTAAAAGCTCTCCCTTTATTTTCAACAAACAATTTGGCTATTGCATACTCCGTAGGAGTAAGTTCAATTTCAGAATTATTTTTAAAAAACTTTCGAGAATAAGCATCTATCTTAAAAGGTTCAGAAATTAGTATGGTATTTCCATCTATGTCCTCTGGTACTTCTATCCTCCTAGCTAAAGACTTTACTCTCAAAACTAATTCAGTAGGGTTAAAGGGTTTGGTCATATAGTCATCTGTTCCATACTCTAATCCCATAATTTTATCTATATCTTGGGATTTAGCAGTCAACATAATTATACCAAGGTTGGGGTATTCATCTCTTAGAATTTTGCATACTTGAAATCCATCAATCCCTGGTAACATAAGATCTAATATGACAATATCAATTTTTTCTTTCCTTGCAATTTCTATACCCTCTTCTCCGGATTCTGCTTCTAATACATTAAAATCATTTCTTTCAAGATTAATTTTTATAAATTTTCTTATTGACCCTTCATCTTCTACAATTAGTATAGTTTCATTCATTGAAATCACATCCTATAATTTATTCTTGACCTAATGGCCTAAATTCATATCCAGTTTTTATTAGGTATTCAATTATTTGAGGTAAAGCTTCAACAGTAGTTTTTTTAGTATCCGTATCATGCATTAATATTATAACTTCTTTACGGTTTTTTATGGTGGATTTCAACCTATTAACTAAATATTCTTTTGATAATCCTGATCCTTCAGCATCACCATTTAATGCATTCCAATCATAATTAGTATATCCTTCCTCTATAGCTACATTTAAAAATATATCTTTATATCTTTCAAAAGACCCACCTGGTAACCTTAATAATTTAGTTTCAAAATCTTCACCTAATAACTTCTTTAGATTTTCATTATTCTTTTCTAAATCCATTAAGAAATTATCTTTGCTTTTATAAATATAGTCATATTTGTGACTATATGTGTGATTTCCAATAGAATGTCCCTCATCATAAATTCTCTTCAATATATCTGGATTAACCTCTGCCATTTTTCCTATTACAAAAAATGTAGCTTTAATATTATACTCATCTAAAATATCTAAGATTGCTGGTGTTATTTTTTTTGAAGGTCCGTCATCAAAAGTTAAATAGGCTATCTTTGCATTTTTCGCCTTTTCTTCTGCTATTTTTTTTTCCTCTTCTTCCGCTATTCTTTTTTCCTCCGCAATTCTCTTCTCCTCAAGGATTCTCTCTTCCTTTGCGGCAGCTCTTGCTTGAAACTCGGCTATTAACCTTTTTTCTTCTATCTGCCTGATTGCTTTATTTAAAACTCTATTAATAGGATTCTCCTTACCAATTATATTTATGGTCTCTGATACAGATATGGCTGATACCTCATTATCTGATTCAGCAAAGAATCTAACAGAAGTACCCCCAATTAAAAAAAATATAATAGAGAGCAGAAACACATATCTTTTTTTAATAATAGCTTTTTTGCTAACTTCCATAGATGTCACCCCTCATATTGTTAAATGTATAATTAGTATTTTATATAATATCTATTACTTAGATTAATTCTAGCATATTATATAATCTAATACCATTGGTTACAAATAAATTAATAAATAGTTACAAAGATTTTACATTGTTACTCTTTCTATATATTTCCATAATATAGGTACTCAAACAAAATAGGCTTATATAAGCCTATTTATTATTGTGGATAAAATGTTCTATTTCTTCTCAATAGTTCTGAAATCAAGAATATAGTTATCAAATCTCTTATAATCCTGCCTCTCCCGTAAAAAATTATTTGTTCTGATCTAACTCTACTAGAGCGATTTCTTCTTTCATATGGATCTTCATGTATTTCTGGACATTCCCGGACCATCTTTATATATATGTCATCTACCATTTTTTCCATTTGTTCATCTGTAATTTGATCCAATGAGCAATTCTCATCTAAATGCTCATTAACAGCTAAGATAATCTTTGGATAAACTTTGTAATATAGTTCTGGATAATCATAAGACATAAAACCACCTCCCCTTCTTATTCCTCTAATATAATATGAAATGGGAGGTGGTTTTGATACTATTCCTATAATAAATCCTTAAACTGTGATTTATATAATTTTGCGTATAGCTTGTTTTCTTCTAATAAATCTTCATGCTTTCCTCTTTCTGCAATTCCTTCCGGGGTTAAGACCACGATTTCATCTGCATTCTTTATGGTTGACAATCTATGGGCAATTACCAAAGTGGTCCTACCCTTAGATAGGTCTTGTAAAGAATTTTGTATAATCATTTCAGTTTCATTATCTAGAGCAGAAGTAGCCTCATCTAGTATGAGTATTGGTGGATTCTTAAGAAACAATCTAGCAATAGAAATTCTTTGCTTCTGACCCCCTGATAACTTAACTCCCTTTTCACCTATAAAAGTATCATATCCATCAGGTAAAGTCATGATAAAATCATGTATGCTTGCTCTCTTAGCAGCTTTTATTACTTCATCTACATCAGCTTCAGGATTTCCATATATAATATTATCTCTAATAGTCCCAGTGAAAAGGAAAACATCTTGTTGTACAAGACCTATATTTTTTCTTAAATCTTTAATTTTAATATCTCTAATATCAATATTATCTAATAAAATGGCACCATCTTTTATCTCATAAAATCTAGGTATAAGATGACATAATGTAGTTTTACCTGCTCCTGAAGGTCCTACTAAAGCAATTGTCTTACCCGATTTTATACTCATATTCAAATTAGAAAGAATAGTATCCTCTCCATTATTATAGCTAAATGAAACATTTTTAAACTCTATATTACCTGATATATTCTTTAATTCCAGAGCACCCTCTGTATCTTTTATATCGGATTCAATGTCCATTATCTCAACAAATCTTTCAAATCCTGTCATTCCATCTTGAAGTTGCTGGGAGAATTCTGCCAGCCTTCTAATTGGCTGCATAAAGAAATTTACATAGAGTGTGAATGAAAACAAGTCTCCAAAATTGATTATGTCACGATAAACAAAATATCCTCCTAGACTTATTACTAAAAGGTTCAAAATACTTGACATAATACCTATTCCGGAGGCAAATTCAGCCATTACTTTATAGGATTCTCTTCTAGCGTTACTAAAGCTTAAGTTACCTTCATTAAACTTATCTATTTCATAATCCTCATTAGTAAATGATTTTGCTACTCTTGCTCCAGAAATACTATTTTCAAGTTGTGAATTTACATTTGCAATCTTTTTCCTTACCTCTCTAAAGGAATTGGACATTCTATTTCTCTTTGATATTACAAACCAAATCATAAGAGGAACAAAAGCAAATAAAATTAAGGTTAGTCTCCATTCTATTTTAACCAAAACTGCAAATGAACCTATTAACATTACAGAAGAAATAAATATATCCTCTGGACCATGGTGGGAAAGCTCAGTAATATCTCTTAAGTCATTAATTATTCTAGACATGATATGTCCAGTTTTATTGTTGTCATAATAACTAAAAGGTAATGTCTGTAGATGAGAAAATATATCCCTTCTCATATCATGTTCAATTCTAACTCCTAATAAGTGACCCCAATATGATACAATATAATTGCTAATATATCTTAGTACAAACAAGAATACCATGAATATAGTCCATCTGAAAAGCAAGTCCATTCTTCCATCTGGGATAATTTCATTAATTAACTTTCTAGTAAATATGGGAAATACTAAATCAGATATAGATATAAGCAATGCAAAAAACATGTCTATAAAAAACAGTTTTTTATGTGGTTCATAATATGATATAAATCTCTTTAACAAATATAACCCTCCTTTTATACTTAATTTAAATACTTCGAGTCACGAATATTATATATTATTTTTGCTTTTATTTCAATTCTAATGTATTATATAATGATAATATATCAAATATAAATAAGGAATCGGAGGACATATGAATAATATTCTAATGTTTGTAACTACATTTTTAATTCAATTAATTATCGCAACAGAAATGGGTATAATAGGCCCATTAGCCCCCTTTTTATCTAGTCATTTTCATATCAAAGAAAATATGGTAATATTGTTTAACCTTGGATATTCTATAGTTGGACTACTTGTACCCTTTCTAGGTGTTTTTGCTGACAAATATGGCAAAAAGAAAAGCATAGCAATTTCATTAACTGTATTCATAATTGGATCAATAACTGCTAGTATAGCAAAGAGTCCATTAGTTTTTGCATTGGCAAGAACTTTTATTGGATTTTCTTATTTTTCTTTAAGTGGTACAAACTTATCCTATGTCTCAGAATTCATTTCATATAAAAACAGAGGTAAAGTTTCAGGATTACTAAGAACTGCATTTGGTATAGCAATATTATTAAGTCCCATTTATGCTTCTTTTTTAGTAAACAAATACAGTAATATTTCAATTATATATCTACCACTGGCTATAATTGGAGGTTTGTCATTAATTTTACTAACTATGCTGCCAGAGACAAAGAAGTCACCTGATGTAAAACTAGATAAATCCGAGTTTTTATCTTTACTAAAAAACCCACTAGTGGAAAAAATGTTATTAATAGTATTTCTTATACTTACAGCTCCCTCATTAATATTAAATTACTTAAGTATACACCTATCAAATAGTTTTAATGTATCACAAATAAATATTGGTATTTTCTATACTATAATTGCAATTGGGACAATATTGGGTATTGTTTTTTCTGGAATATTCTCCGATAATATTGGCAAATATAAATTATCAAAAACCCTATTTGTAATTATGTTAATAGCTTTAATACCTATTTATTTTACTAACTCCTTATACCTACTATTGATTTTAGTTACAATAGTGTCCTTTGGTCTAGATGGAGGTTGGACTGCATACCAAGCTCTTTGTTCTGAGATTGTACCAGAAAAAAGAGGAATATTTATGAATTTGATTTACACTGTTAACTCTATAACAATAACTTTTTATAGCTTAGTTGGACCAATTATCTACAATTTTGGTGGATTCAAGTTAATTGCCATAATAGCAACTATATCAACAGCTGGTGCAGTCTATAGTATCTCAAGACTACCTATTAAGGAATAATAACTATTCCCCTGGTATTCGATTAATAGCATCAAATATTAAATAATGGATCATATAAATAAGAGTTATAACACCTGTATCATTTATTGCAAATCCTACTAAAGAAGTGATAATCATTACTATTGCTTCTTCTTTTATTTCCCTATTTTCTTTAAAAATATTATATAGACTCCTTAATATAATAAATTGAAAGATAAGCACTATTGAAAAGGGTGGCAAAAGTGTTAATTTTATAAGTTCTATTGCTTTAAATGATACCATTGATATAAACTCATTAATTCCATTCTCTTTAATTCTATAAAAAAACTGTACTGCATGGGAATTTCCTCCACTAATATTATCAAAATACATATTTATAGAAAATAGAAAAACTCCTACAAATATCAATATAATAGTATTTTTTAAGTTTGTTTTTTTATTTAAGAATAGTATATACATCATAATCCCAAGTAAAACTATGGAAGTAATAAATCCTCCAGTATTTGATCCGTACCTAGTAGATAACACCACGATATTTAAGACAAATATGCTTAAACCCACTATCCTCTTTATATTTACATTCAGTACAGTATTAGTAATATTGTAGTAGCTTAATATTGATGTAGCTAATAAAACCCCCATTATTCCATTGTTAAGTCCATAATACCTAGCGCCATACACCAGATTATTGAATCCCATATATGAGCTATATATCATCTTTGGAAAAAAGATCATCCCAAAAGCTATTAATAAATATGTTAAAATACTAATACCTTTTACTAAATTACACTTCTTATTGACCAAGGTCTTAGCAATTAAATATGATATTGGAATTATAATAATTAAATATAAAAATAGATTGCTATGAAATTGAAGAAATCCTAGTACACAAGAAGTGCAAATTATAATAGAAATAAAAGCATAAGTAATTTTCATTAATTTCATTGATTCTTTTTGTCTTAATATCCATATGCCTAGCAAACCTTGTGCTAAATAAGTAAATCCATGAAATATAAATGCTATTATTAGCAAATTCATTGTGCTAGTATATGTATTATTTATGGAATTCAATGGTTCTTCTACTGAAATTATTTGAAATTCATTTCCTATACTTGTCTTTTTACTATATCCATGATTGCTCTTTATCTGAACTGAAATATCTTCTAGAGTTATAAAACCTTCTCGATTAGTAGATATACTTGTCAGCAATCCATCATCTTGTCCATTTATATATAAAATTGGAACTATATACTTGTTTGCAAGATGTCTATCATCCTCAGCTACTTTTTTAGGTAAAATGATTATTCTATGTTTCATATAATTATCTAAGTAAGAACTAAATATATCTATTCTATCCATTTCACCTTGAAAGTTATATTCTAGACCTAATAAATTGGATTTTTTCAACATATTATCTGTATTTTTTATTAACCAATTTATATCGTATACTAACGTATCCTCCCTATGATCAACCTTCTTATGACTGTTTACAACTACTAAATCTGCTGTACCTTCTCCAATATATGAAACCTTTCCTTCAGCTAATATATCCCCTAAATATTCAGTATCAATACTTTTTTTCCCGAATTCAGATAAACTTAATTTTCTTCCTATATTTATAGATAAATAGAGTCCTTCTTCTGAATATGGTGCCCTTGTCTTCAAATTCACTAGACCTATTCCATATTTCTCTAAAGAAAGTTCCTCAATTGTGTCAAATGATAACTCATCAACAACAATAAAAATGGTTTTAATTTCTTCAGCCAGAGATCCTGTAGGTAAAAGTATTATTAAAAATAAAAATATAATTGAAAAAACTTTTCTTATCATAATTAGGCCACCTTAATATATAATCGAATTAATAATACTATACACTCCTACTAGAAAAGAAAAAACACATATTAGAATCTTGTATTTATAAGCAAAATTCTTTTCATCTATATCTTTTTTACTAAAAACTCTTTCTCCTTCTACAACATCTATATTATAGGTTTCTTTTACATATATTAAAATACCTATGGCAATAAATACTATTCCTAATATCAATATAACACCTCCTGCACCTATATTAAATCACAAATTGGCCTGTGCTTGCAGTAGTCGCAGCCATCTATATTCTTTATATAATTTGAAATGTCACTATTTCTAGAAGTAAAATTCATAAATTCTTCTATACTTGAAAGATTTTCTTCCAAACTTCTTTCGTCTATTGGGACTTTGGCAAATTCTCCATTCTCTAAGAAGAATATTCCAGCACTATCTAAATTTATCTCCATAATCTCTTTTACAACATAGGCATATAACTGTAATTGAGGTGTATAAATTCTTATTAGTTCATTCTTGTTTACTAATCTATTCGTCTTAAAATCAATAATTTCTGCCTTGCCATTCTTTATATTTATTCTATCAATTACGCCAGTAATAAAGCTATCTTTAATTTTTAAATAAAATGACTTTTCCATATATATTTGATCATATTCTTCACTATATTTCTCCAAATAATTATTAATATAAGGTTTTAATTCCTCGTATATGCTTTTACTATAGTTAGTTGAAAAGGATATACATACTCTTTTCAATAAGTCCTCCTTGTCCATTCTTGGTCTATAGTGTTCAATAAATTTGTGTACTATATTCCCTTTCTCAATACCAGTTAGAGTGTAATCTTCCTTCCATTCTTCCTTTGATTCTTCATAAGTAGAAATTTTTCTATAATAGTCCATATAAAATTTTCTGTTACATTTTGCAAAACTTAAATACTGGCTTATACTAAATCTCTCAACTTTCTTATTCTTATAGTTAGGAAATTCATATAACAAAGGCAACTGTAGGTTCACACTTCCCTTTTGATTTACTAGTTCTTCACTAATTAGGTTAACTGAAGAATATCCCTCCATACTCATGTCAATATCAGATATTATCGTACATTGTCCAGGGTTTATCAACTCTTTTATCATCTTTTTAAACCCACTATCCTTACCTTGATAGCCTAAAATAAGCATTTTTTCTGCCCTAGTCATGGCAACATAGAGAATTCTTTCTCTTTCATCTCTATCTTTTCTTTCCGCTTCTTTACGAATACTATCGTATAAGGCTCTATTACTTTCAAAATTAACACCTATTCCTTTGTTTTTATCAAATAGTATATTTGAATAATTACCTCTGCCCATAGTGGCCATTTCAGGAATAATTACCACAGGAAATTGTAGACCCTTAGATTTGTGTATAGTTAGTATCTTAACCACATCAGCATTCTCTGATTCAATTTTCCCCTCTGATTCATCTTTTTCTTTTGATTCTTCTAAGTAATCAATGAACTCTTCCATAGTCCCAGTATTTCCTTTTTCATATTCCTTCACAATATCCTTAAACTTATATACATTAGCTACAGATTGTTTCCCTCCATGTTTTAAAAGTAATGATTGTATAAAATAAGTTCTACTTATCAATAAGTCTACTAACTTTGATAAATTGTATAAATCTTTTGTTAAATTCAATTCATCAAAGAGGCCTATGGTATCTTTTATTACCTTTTTATCCTCAACATTTAAGAAATCGTTATGTTCTGCCTTTTGCAATGAATCATATACTGTTGAATCTCTAGACTTAAGTATCCAATATATAATCCTATCAGAAAGTCCTATTAAGGGAGATCTTAAAAATCCTATGGTTGCTATAGAATCATATGGATTACTAATGGCTTTTAAAGCATTGATTATATCTAATATTTCTTGTTGATTAAAAAACCTCTTACCCCCAGAGTTATAATAAGGTATACTAAAGTTCTTTAAAGCATCTTCATATATATGATTTCTAGTTGTAGCTCTAAACAAGATAGCAAAATCACCATATTTAAACTTATTCGATAATACTAATTTTTTTATTCTTTTAGCAACCAGTTCTGCCTCAAAATGTCTAAAATAATTATTTTGATTCTGGCCTATTGGTACCTCCAGGTCATCCTTTTCTAGTAACTCAACATCTATCTGATTATCTGACAAATGGAATGCTTCTAGTGGTGAGTATTTATTAGACATCAACTGTCCAAATATGTTATTTATAAAGTTAATTACAGTATCTACAGTCCTATAGTTTTTTTGTAAAGTAATTGTATCTTCTTTAGAAATAGTTTTAATATCATCTATTGCTTCATAAAAAACATCTAGATCTGCACCTCTAAATCCATAGATGGATTGTTTCGGGTCCCCTACTATGAAAAGATTTGATTTATCAAGTTTATTGTTTACTGTTGCTAATTTATAAAAAATATTTTTCTGAAGCTCATTTGTATCTTGAAACTCATCAATCATTATATATTTAAATTTGTCTTGATACTTATTTCTAATTAATTCATTATCTAATAGTTCTGAAACCATTATCTGGAGGTCATCATAATCCAACCCCCTAACTTGTCTCTTCTTTAAATCATAGCTAATGTCTATATCTATAAGTAAATCTAAGATAGTCTTATAATAACTAATATTATTTATTTCCGAAGCTAAGAGCGCTTTCTCCATGGTACTTTTTAGTAATTCAATCTTATTAGGCTCTTTTGTGCTTGATCCAATATTATTATAAAGATATGCTAAAATCTTTGGTAATTCTACCTCTTGGTAATTATTATTACTGAATTTTGCCCAAATTGTATCTTCTCTTAGCTTGTATATCTTAGAGTTTTTTGGAAGTTTATCCATTAGAAAAAGAAAAATTTCCTTTATGGTTTCCAAATCACCCTCTTCTATTTTTAGGCTTTTAATGTAATCTAAAGTCTTTTCCTTTAACTCAACAAAGGAAATTCCTACAGTTCTAATTTTATTGTAAACATCATAAAAATCACCAACTAGAAAGCTAATGTTGTTTTTCTTAAATAACCTAATTAGTTTGTATACTTCTTCATTATTTTCTATCCTGTTATTTAATACTTGTCCAATGGCTTCTTTAAGAAGTTTTTTGGCAATATTATCTTCCAAAACTTCAAACAGTGGATCTATCTTTCCTTCTATAGAATTTTCTCTTAGGATTTTTGAACAAAAACTATGGATAGTGGAAATATTAGATTTTTCCATATCCCTATAATACATTCTCCATTTAGAATCCTTACTAAAATTCTTTCTTATTTCTTTTCTAATTCTTTCAATCATTTCTTGTGTAGCCTTCTTTGTAAAAGTAATAGCTACAATAGATTCTATCTCTTTCCCATATTCAAGATTCCCATTTTCTAATATGTGTATATATCTTTCCGTTAAAACCTTTGTTTTTCCCGTACCTGCACCAGCATTAACAGCAACATTCTTGTCTATTGTCTTGATCGCAATTTGCTGAGGATCATTAATAGTCATTATTCCACCTCCAATAATTGTTCATATCTGCAAATATCTTTGTAGATGCAATAAGGAGAACATTCCCTTGGATTAACAGAAAAATCCCCATTGAGCATTCCAGTCATAAAGTTTTTTATGTTGCTCTTAGTTGTTTCCATTAGCTTGTCCCAACTCTCCACATCTAAGGCTCCTTTATTTCTAATATTTATCAATTTTGTTTCACCAATCAAACCTAATTTGGTTTCAAAATTAGCCTTTGAAATAATTCCATATGAGCCTGCTACTATTTTTTTATCTTCTTGCGACAATATATAAATTGGAAGCTGCAATGAAATTCCTTTTTCCATACTCTCTACATCATAAATTCCATAAGAACTGCTCTTATAATCCATTATTGTGTATTTCTCTTCTCCTAGACTTTTATCAATTCTATCTATTTTTCCTCTAATTTGTATCTTTTGCCCATCTAAATCAAGAATAAATTCATTGTATCCGCCAAACTCTACCTCGAAGCTATGTGGTAATAATTTTTCACTAGAATTTGTTATCCTAATTATATCATTTTCTATAAATTCCTTTAATCTATCATAGGTATTTTCTATAATTAGTAGACTTTGCTTATATTGAGAATCTAGTCCCTGACTACTTGAGTATGTTTGTACAAGTTCCATTAAATACTCCAATGTATCTTCTAACACAAATGGTTTTTCCTCCATAACATGCTTAGATATTTCTTCTTTGTATCTGGTATAATAATGTCGTAAAACTTCATGATATATATTCCCAATATCCATGGGACTATATTCTTCAAAATTTCTTTCCATTTCCTCTACATTAAGCAAATTCTTAAGTAAAAAGTAATAAGGACATCTTCCATAGGCTTCTAAATAAGTATTAGAATATACTTTATCCTTTAGCATTTCTTTTATGTCTTCCATAATCTTTTCATCATTTATCATTCCACTGTATTCATTAAATGTTTCTTCATGCCTCTTATATTCACTAAAGATCTTGTGGTTAATATCTTTAAATCTCTTTTCATCTATGGAATTGTGAAAGCTAAAATATTTTAAAGACTGATTTGATAAATCATCATAATTATTTAATATTAAATAATTTGATAGTTCCTCAATCGTTGTTATTTTTTCAATAGAGTCCTTTAGTAGATAATCTAGTTCAACCTCTATTACCTTTATCTTATCCTCTATATTTTCTCCATTCAACATGCTAAGCACTTCATCTAAGAACATTGATGGGAGTCCAGTTTCAGCTGAGTTTCCACTATATGATAAATATGCTCTGTCTTTGCAAGAAGACATTAAAGCTGCAAATTTTATGGATTCATTGTTTAATCTTTGATGATAATTTTTATAATCCAATCCAATTTTCTTTAACTCAGGACTATTATCATCATTAATAAAAAAATTATTCTTTTGTATTACTGGATACTCTTCCTCTGATAATCCTGTAATGAAAATAATGTCATGGTTAACTCCCCTACTATTTATTAGGTTAAATATTCTAACTCCACTTAAGTTTCCATCTTGCTCTAAAACGGTCTCCTCTTTGATTAATCTAGTTATTGCCTCATAATAATCTTCAATTGAGATATCTTCCATAACCAAAGATATTTGCTCCATACTATGGAATATTTCTTCTAACTTCTCCAAAGCTGACCTATCCCTATAAAACAGTTCAAAATCTTTACTTTTACTATATATATCATCAATTTTAGCATTTAAATAATAGGCCTCTATCCTGCCCTTAAAGATGTTATTATAATCCAGTACAGAGTCACTATCTAAAATCAAATCCATCTCATCTGAGATGAATTTTATAACTTCATTTATAGGCTCAATACAATCTACAGGTACATTTAAATTATTTGAATTTATAAATAGTCCTATTAATTCATCCAGATTGCTAAAGTTTAATTTTCTTAAAACAAATTCTAATTTATCTTTCATATTATTATCCACTATACTAAAGTAATTTGATTTAATCCTATTGATTAAACTAGTTTTACTCAAATTGCTTACCTTAGTTTCAATAATAATTAAAAATTCTTTGATTAAAGGGATTTCAATTAATGATCTTTCCTGCTGTAGAGTTATAGGTGTTTTTTCTTCCTTAGCTACTTGAAATAGCATCTCTTTGTAGTCTTCATTTAATAACACTATAGACATATTATTTAATGCCTTACCCTCTTTATAAAATCTTTTTATCTCCTCAAAAACCCTTTTCAATTCCATATAAATTGAAGACCCTTTAATTAAAGTTAATTTATCATTACATTCCATTGGCAAGGTTTCTTCAGTAAGAAAATTATGACCTAAGCGTTCAAAGAAATTCATCTCATTTTTTTCTACATACTCAATATCAAATTTAAGTTCTTCCAATATCTCTATAGTATTTTTTATGGTTGATGGTTTGGATTCCATATCAAAGGGAATATTTATGTATATATCAATATTAGACTTACATAATTCCTTAATTATCTCAATTTCAATAGGTCGGAAATCATAGAATTCATCAATAATAATATACTCTAAGTTATTAAAATAATAATTATTATTCTTTAGTTTTTCTATTGCTTTAAAATAAGTGGCTTCTCTATCCAACAAATTTAATTCTTCTAGGCAATCCTCATATCTAGAGTAAATAAGCCCAATCTCCTTATACTTAAGGCTATTTGGACAATTTTTTAAATAATCCTTTGGATGGACTAATGACCTTTTTATTTCCCCTATTATACTTCCCAAACTCTCTATAAACCCTTCCATAGAAATAAGATCTATATAATAAGCTATTTTTCCTTCATCCATTAGGTCATTAATTGCTTTTTTTATTACTAAGCCTTTCATAGCGTTATTAATGGTTAGGTAAAGATCAGTTTTTAATATATCTTTTACAACATTGTCAAATGTAAAAAGATTTATGTCAAATGTTTTTTCAACTTGATTAATAAATTCTCTTCTGTAATCCGTCAGCAATTCACCATTAGGTAATAAATAATAGAATTTATCCCCTTCTTTCTTTCTCAAGCTTTTTAGCGCTTTATCTATCAAATCATTTTTTTTAATATTATTAAAAGGTCCTAAATATACAATTCTATCAAACACTATATTTTTCCCCCTCATCACTAAACTATCTATTGATATCTTCAATTATTTTTTTAGTTCTACTATTTACTTCTTGTAAATTAAGTTCTTCTATTATACTGTCTTCTAAATTGAATCTTTCTTTAAGCTTTAATATTCTATAAACTTTTTTATCTATCTCTTCTTCTGTCAAATCTCCATTTATTACTGCCTGAGATATTTTTTCAACAGCATTTCTTGGATTTTCCTTACCGTGGCATATCAAAGCTATATCTCCTCCTGATTTGATAAATGACAGTACAGCTTCTTCTAGTGAATAATTTTTCACTATGGCCCCCATTGTCATATCATCAGATACTATTACGCCATCATAGCCTAAATCATCTCTCAGAAGACTCTGTATTATCTCAGTAGACATAGTTGCTGGGTAATCCCTATCTATTTCTGGATATAATATATGTGCTACCATTATCATCTCTACATCTTCTTCAATTGCTGTAATAAAAGGCAACAATTCAAATGCTTTTAAATCAGCCATATTCTTATCTACTCTGGGCAAATAAATATGAGAATCTATTTCCGTATTCCCATGACCAGGAAAATGTTTTACAGCAGGAATTATGTTGCTTTCTCTTATGCCCTTCATAACTTGAATCCCATTTCTTATTACTTGCTTTGCTTCTGTTCCAAAAGCCCTATTCCCAATTACAGGATTTTTAGGATTAGAGTTAATGTCTAAGACAGGTGCAAAATTTGTATTGAACCCTAATATGCCTACTCTTTCACCTAATATTTGGCCAAGCTTATATGAAAGTTCTTCATCATTCTTGTTTCCTACTTTCATTGCTTCCGGAAGTTTTACAAATGATTTAGGTAACCTGCTTACCATTCCACCTTCTTCATCAATTGATAATAGTAATGGAATATCATTGTTTGAATTAGTTTTTTTTATATCATTTAATAGTTTCAGCACTGAGTTTTCATCTACTATATTTCTCGAGAATAAAATAACTCCTCCAACCTTAAGGTCTTCAACAAGGCCAATAATCTCTTCATTAATACTATTGCCTTCAAAACCTACTACTATTAGTTGACCTATTTTTTCCTCTATGGACATTGCTTTTATTTTGTTACTTATACTATCTATGTCATTGTTCTCTATATCATCATTAATAGATCCTATCTGATCATTACTGGGATTGTTTATATTATTATCTTCAAAAGATTTTTCTTTGCATCCTACAAGTAGGAAAAGACTTAATATGGTCAGAAAAATCATCCATTTTTTATATTTCATCTAATCATCCTTTTCTTTCGTTAATTCAATTTTATTATAGTTTATCCATGATTACAAGAAATAACTGTGCCTAAAAATAACAGAAGTGGAGGGTTTAGTCTTCCCTCCACTCATACTTTAAAATATACTTAAGCTTAATTCTTTAGACAAATCTCTCATTATTCCATATCCGGCAATTGAATTCCCATATTGATCTAAACTAGGGCTATATACCCCTATACCCATCTTTCTTGGTATGGTCCCTAGAATACCTCCTGCTACACCACTTTTGGATGGTATGCCTACATTCGAGGCATATTCACCACTAAAATTATACATTCCGCATGTAGTCATAATAGCAGTTACTATGGATGCTGCTTTTTCATTTGATATCTTGCCGTTTAACTTAAGTAAAGGGCATCTATTTCCTATAAATAAACCAATTTTAGCAAGGTCATATGTATCCACTTCAATAGAACATTGTTTAAAATAGACATCTAATATTTCGTCTACATCGCCTTCTAAAAATCCTCTAGATCGCATCAAATATCCCATTGCCTTATTTTTATCCCCTGTTTGCTTTTCAGAAATAAAAACTTCTTCATTGTAGGTTATATCAGGATTCTCAGTTACTTCCCTAATAAATTCAAGTAATCTGTTAAACTTTTCTTGGCCTTTTCCTTTTATTAAAGATGTAGTTATAATTGCACCAGAATTAATCATTGGATTAGTAGGTTTTATTGTATTTGGTAAATCCAATTTAAATAATGTATTAAATGGTTCTTCAGTAGGTTCATAGTCAATTCTCTTGAAGACATACTCTTCACCATTATCCATTAAAGCTAATAAAAGACTTAATACCTTGGATATGCTTTGTATAGTGAATTTAGTATTATAATCTCCAGATCTATATATATTCCCATCTACATCCATTATACAAACTCCAATTTCATCAGGGTTTTTATTTGATAATGCTGGTATATAGTCTGCCACCTTGCCTTCTTTTATCATATATCTGTTGTTTTCTATGATTCTATCTAATATATTTTTCATATCATATCTCCTCATTAATGAATGTCAAAATAAGTCTTTCCAACAAATTCTCGTAGTATTGAATTGGGGGGAATATTACTCTCATCTTCAATTTCTTTAAAATAATTAAGAAACTTAAGTAGTTTTTTAGCTTCTCCATAATATATACTAGTATTGTCAATTTCCTTTAAAATTGGTGAAATATGTTTTTTCAGCACTGCTAGTTCATATACTAATGCAGAATCAAACAATATATCAGCTTCTTCTTGGAATGGGAAAATATATTTCTCCTCACCCTTTCTAACCCCCGACCACATCTCTAAGGTTCTCAAAGCATCATTCCCTCTATACTTAATATCTCTAACAATCCTTCTTATTAATCTAGTATCAGTAGTAGGGATTCGATTATGTGCATCTATATTAAGTTGTGTCAAAGCTGAAATATATATCTTATACTTATTTTTTTCTGGTATATGATTAGTCATTTTAGGATTTAAACTATGAATCCCCTCAACAATAATTGGATGATCCTTATCAACTTTTATTGTTTTGCCTGATTTTTCCCTTTTTCCTGTAGTAAAGTTAAACTTCGGTAATTCTACCTCATTACCCTCTATGAGCTTTACTAAATCCTCATTTAAGCTTTCCAAATCAATTGCATCAATAGATTCAAAATCATAAGTACCATCTTCATTTAGGGGAGTTTTTTCTCTATCGACAAAATAATCGTCCACTGAAATAGTCACTGGTCTTTTACCATTTACTTTTAATTGAACTGCTAATCTTCTTGAAAAAGTTGTTTTCCCAGAGGAGGAAGGCCCTGCAATTAAAATTAGATGAATATCTTCGTCTTCACAAATTTTATCTGCTATTTTGGCAATTTTCTTTTCATGAAGTGCTTCTGATACCCTGATAACTTCTGCAATACTACCATCCATAATTTTTTCATTTAAAGATCCTACATATCCAAGATCCAAGATATCTCCCCAATCATTTACCTCTTTAAAGACTTTAGACAGTTTCTTTAATTCTTTAAACTCAGGTATTTGATGATTTGATGTCATACTTTGAAATAAAATTATAATTCCTGGATAATAATATTTTAGTTCAAAATCCTCTATATACGCTGTTGATGGAGCTAGGTAACCATGATATGTATCGATATGGTCATCTATAGTATATACATGTATTTCTTCTCTTTCTAGGGTATTATGAAGCCTAATCTTATCATCATAATTGTTTTTTCTAAATAGTTCCATAGCTTTATCCTTTGGTAACTTTTCTCTTCTAATAGAATAATCAGATGCTATTATTTCCTTCATCTTCTCTTGAATTTCTTCTATTTCCTTGAAACTAAAAGTAAAACCTTTCTCAAAACAGGCATAAAGACCTTTCCCTAGGAAATGTTCAATTCTAACAACCCTATCAGGGAAAATAGCTTTACAAGCCATAATAAAGACTGCGGAAATTGTCTTAGTATATATTCTATAGCCATCCACATCTCTTATGTCTATAAAACTAATATTTGCTTTTTCATACACAGTTTTATTTAAATTAAATACTTCATTATTAATTCTTGCACCTAAATAGTTTTTGTAGTCTTTGTCAAATACCTTTTTTGATATATCCTCAAGTCTATCTCCTTGATTGATCAGTACTTCCCCTACACCCTCTACATAAACCTTTAACTCACGATTCATTTAATCACCCCTTTGATCATATAAATAAATCTTCTTCAATCCTTGCAATTTTTCCATCTATTTCACTAATAAAAATCTTACTATTTAGATATTCAAGTTCGCCTTCTAAACCATTGAATACAACTTTATATCCGTGTAACCACTGATTATCTAGGCCATAATTTTCATTAAACTTACTGTTTATTTCTCTATATCCATATTTTCTATCCCCAATAACTGGATATCCTAATGAAGATAAATGTCCTCTTATTTGATGGGTTCTCCCAGTAATTAGCTCAATTTCAAGTAAGGTATATTCATTATTATTTTTCAGTGGTTTTATATTTGTAACAACTTTTTTTGATCCATCAAAATCTTCTTCGTATATTTCAACTCTATTTCTCTCTTCATCCTTTGTTAAATAACCTTCCGCAAGAAAATCTTTCTTTATATTGCCTTTTACTATTGTTTTATAAAATTTTCCAATATGTCCATTCTTTATTGCCTCATTTATACCCTTTAGTGCCTGATAATTTTTAGCCCCTATAATAATTCCAGAAGTATTCCTATCTAATCTATTACATATTGATGGAGTAAATGTCTTTTCTATCCTAGGTACAAAATCTCCCTTTTGAATTAAATAAGAAATCATGCTATCTACTATATTCTCTTCGAATTCCTTAGAAGCTCCATGTGATAATATCCCTACTGGTTTATTAATCAAAATAATATTATTATCTTCATAAATAATATTGGGTATGATCTTGGATCTAATGACACCTTTCTTTGTAATAAATTTCTCTATGGTTTCATCAGATAAGTAGAGCTGTACTGTATCCCCTTCATAAATGGTAGTTTCTGGATTAGCCTTGCTTCCATTTACCTTTATATTCTTTTTTCTAATCATCTTGAAAACAAAGCCCTGGGGAGCTTCACCAAAATATTTTTTTAAAAATCTGTCTAACCTTTGTTCATTTTCATTTTTATCAATTATAATTTCTTTCAAAGTTTTCTCACCTTTTCCTCGTTCTTATGTTATAATTATATTATACACTACTTGAGAATTAAACACTCTATTTTTTAAAAGTTCTTTAATGAGGTGAAAATATTGAAAAAATTACTTGAAAGTTTTAAGGATATTTTATATGACTCTGTAGACTACATAATAATGATAGGAATAATAGGAATAGTAGTATTCATTATTGGTTGGAGGTTAGACCTTTTATTTGCAAATGATGCTCTAGATATACCTCCGAAAGACACTATTGTTGGTGAGGATAATACAGTCAAAGATCCTGACCCTATAGTGGAAAACCAAGAAGAACAAGATATTGAAGATACTGAAGAGTCTGTAGAGGCACCTGAAGAAGATAGGGTAGTAGTTAATATACCTGAGGAACCAATTGAGCCAGTTGTGGAAACTCCAGTTGGAACTATTATTAAAATTATTATTCCACCTGGATCTCTACCATCTAAAATAGGTAATATTCTAGAATCAAATGGGCTAGTAACAAGCAAAAATGATTTCGTAAAAAAATCACAGGAATTAAAACTTGATACTAAATTAAAGTCAGGAACCTTTAATATAGAATTAGGTAGCTCATTAGAAGAAATAATTAAAACAATAGCAAAATAAAAAGTCTTCCCTAGGGAAGACTTTTTTAGTCTTAATTAATATGTTTCATTGATATACTCATCTATTAAAGAATCTTTCTTTTCTTCCATAAAAATTCCTTCTTGTTTTAATATATCTAATAACCAAATTGCCTTTGAATGAAATATTGCCTCCTTATAATCAAGCAATACTATTTCATAAAGCTTATCATTTAGAGATTTTGAATTCACATTAATGAAATAAGCATCAACTCTTTTAAATTCTAAGTACTTAAGCAAACTAAGAGCCGCTTTATCTTTTTCATGATAATAGTTATTTCCCTTGTTTAAGTAATAGTTATAGTATTTATTATGCTTTTTCGTATTTTTTACATCCTTTGCAAGGGCAGTAAAATATTTTGCTAGTACATTATAATATTGATAATTGTACATGCCCATTTCATAGCTATCTATCCTTAAGAAAGGTTTCAAGTTCATTCTTTTTACTAAATCATAATTATACTCTAAATACTGTCTTTTACTTATAACTCCTTCTTTAAACTGAACTATTAAAGAAGACCTGTTTTTAAAAAATGTTTCAAAAATACCACTCTTATGACTATAAAGACTCAAATTATACACCCTATCTAATTTTAAATTTAATTATATTATAACATAGTTTCATCTATTTTTTAATAAAAAAATTTCATTTTCAGTTAGTTCCCTATATTCTCCTAATTTTAAGGACTCATCTATTAGTAATGGTCCCATTGAAACTCTCTTTAAAAATATAACTTTCATACCAATACTTGTAAACATTCTCTTTACTTGATGATATTTACCCTCTTGTATAGTTAAAAATACTTCAGATATTACATTTGCCTTTATAATCTCCAACTCTGCTGGTAAAGTCTTATATCCATCTTCCAATACTACTCCTGACCTAAAAACTTCAATGAATTTATCTTCTACATATCCATCTACTCGTGCATAGTACTTTTTATCTACTCCCTTTTTAGGAGACAATAGTTCATGAGCTAGTTTACCATCATTACTAATCATAAGTAAACCCTCAGTGTCCTTATCTAATCTACCCACTGGAAATGGCTTGTAAATCAGGTATTCTTCTGAAAGCAAATCTAATACTGTTCTAGTTCTTGGATCATCTGTTGAAGATACTAAGCCTTGAGGTTTATTCATCATTAAATAAATATATTTTCTATATAAAACTTCCTCTTCATTAAACAAGATTTCATCTTCATATGGACTTACTTTAAATTCATTATCATATATAATCAAATCATTTACCTTAACTCTACCATCCTTAATAAATTTTCTAACATCCTTTCTGCTTCCATATCCCATATTAGCCAGTATTTTATCTAGTCTCTCTTTTTTTGACATTTCATCACCTTTCTTTACTATTATAACTATTTTACACTATTTAAAATAATAATTAAATACTAGTATAATAATCTTTGAATTAGCAAAACTAAAAGCATAAAACAAAATACTTATCTGAAAGGAGATTATTATGCATAACGAGAATATTACTGAAGGAGTAAAATGTGTAGTAAATAGTTGCCACTATTACAAATCTGGTGATTTATGCACAGCTGGTAAAATTGAGATACAACCTAGAAATGCTCAATCATCTGATGAAACTGATTGTGGTACATTTAGGCCTGACAGCATGAGATAATACTACTTAAAAAAGGCAGGATTAAAATCCTGCCTTTTTTTCTATACTGCATATTGTGCTTCTAATTCTATACAATATTCTTTTAAATTATCTGGAATTTGATCCATAGTATAATCAACATTAATAAAAAACTCTGTATTAAATTTTTCTTCAATTTTAGTTAAATCCTTTAATATTTTCTCCAAATCAGAAATATCTAGTTTTATAACCTTATAAATACTATCTACATAAATTTTTTCCACATCATAATCCATCCCTATAATCCCACACAAAAAGCCATAGAACGATTCAACATTCAAAATATTGAAATCCATGGCATTAATCAGTCTCACATTATAATTTAAGGTAAATATATGGTCGTCATCCACATCAATAAAAGCAATATTTCCATTGCCCTCCTTCATATCTTTGTTTGCGTTGTCTATAAGCCATTTTGTTTTCCCAGTACCTTTTTCACCTAAAATGAATTTAACCATGAACAACCACCTAGCCTTTCATATATTTATTATATTATATATTCGACATTAAATCTAATTATCCTTCCTTATTTTACAATTTAAATAAACTTTTTAATTCCTTTACCATTTAAGTAATCAAACTTACTACCCTGACTTGTATTTCTCGATTCCATTAAAGAAACAATTTCATCTCTTATCTTCCACCATGATTGACTCCAATTTACAAATAGTAAATCTTCTTCTGGAGCTCGCCCTATAATTCTTTGTATAACAATTTTGGGATCTAAATATTCTAGAAACATAATAACTCTCTCCATATATTCTTCTCTAGAAATCAGCGTTAATTCTCCAGATTTATAGCTCTCTGCTAATTGAGTTCCCTCTACAATATATAAAGCATGGAGCTTTATTTCATCTACTCCTAAAGCAGATAATACTTTTGCATTTTCTATAACATCTAGTTCATTATCCCAAGGTAGATTTAGAATCAAGTGGGTACAATTCCTTAAACCATATTTCTTAATCTTTATACTTGCATCTATATATTCTCCTAAAGTATGTCCCCTATTAATTTTATTTAGGGTGAGATAATTCACTGTTTGAAGCCCTAACTCTATAGTTATATCTATATTATTAGCTTCTTTAATACTAGATAAATACTCCAAATATCTATCATCTATACAATCTGGTCTTGTTGATATGGATATTCCAACAATATCTTCTATCAAAGCCTCTTCTATTACAAGTTTAAACTCTTTAAAGGGTAAATAAGTGTTTGTAAAATTCTGGAAATAAGCAATAAACTTTTTTGCTTTATATTTTTTCCCAATATATTCTTTATTTCTTTCTAGTTGATCTTTAACTTTTATAGAAGAAGATAAATTTTCAAAAGAACCTCCTTCTTCACCACAAAAAATGCACCCTCCACTACCTATAGTTCCGTCTCTATTTGGACACGTAAGAGGTAAGCTTACAGGTAATTTATATACCTTCTCCCCAAATCTATCTTCTAAATATCTTGAGTAGGTATTATATACAGTAATTTGATTCAAATTTTCCCTCCTTTCAATACTTACTTAATACCCTTTTAAATTCAAAAGCAACAAATGATTTAATAATATATTTAAATTGATAAAAAGCACCTCGCTAAAATAGCAAAGTGCCTAAAATAATTATTTCTCTTCTTCTACATCATAATTTTCATATTCTACAAAATCATCTTCATCATCTGTAAATAGAGCATAGAATGCCTCTGATACAGTTTCAAATTCCTCTTCTGCTTCTATAGGTAGTAAATCAAAATCTTCTTCCTCTAATTGAACATACCTGTATAATAAAACTTCTTCTTCTCCCATAGGTAATAATGCAATGTATTCAACATCTTCAACTTCAAATATACCTAGAACTGTACATTCTAATTCAGTATCATCATCAAGTGTAAGATACATTATTTCATCTTCTTCATCATCAAATAGCATATGATCGTGATCATGCTCTTCTCCGCAATCTACTCCACATCCACATCCACCACAATGCTCATCATTGTATTCAAAACTTTCATCTTTTTTAATGTCCATGTTAATTCTCCTTTATCTTTAAATTTTATTAATTATATGTTAATAATACCTTATTTAACCTTAGAAGTACATAACTTATTTAAACTTATTTGATTTTTTCTAAAACCTTTAATAAAAGTTCATAGGTTCTTTCAGTTGAAGATATACTAAGTTTTTCTCCTGGTGCATGAACTCCATACATATTAGGACCAAATGAGACCATATCCATTTCCCCAAATTTCTCTTTAAATAATCCGCATTCAAGTCCAGCGTGTATAGCATCAATCTTTATTTCCTCTCCATAAATCTCTTTATAAGATTTCTTGAATACTTCTCTAATATAGGAATCCTTGTTGTATTCCCATGCTGGATATGAAGAAGAACTCATCCATTCTGCTCCTATATTTTCTGCTATTGTCCTTATCTGATTAGAAATATAAGACTTTAAAGTCCCTACTGATGATCTCATGGCTGACTCAATAGTTACAGCATTATCAGTTGTCTTCAGAACCCCCACATTGTTTGAACTTTCAACTAATCCTTCTATATCCATACTCATAGTTTGAACTCCATTTGGTAAAAGCATTAATGCTGTTATAACTTTCATCATAGTGTCTCTGTGGAAAACCTTACTTGTTTGTTCTTCAGATTTTCTAAATGTCAATTCTATGTCCTTGTCGGAAGAAGCTAATTCTGCTTTTAACTCATTTTCAACCTTATCAATAATATTTTTTACTTCTTCAAATTTATCACTTGATATAGAAATAATCGCCTTAGCATATCTTGGTATGGCATTAGACTTAGATCCACCTTCTATAAAAGATAAATCAAAATCTGACTCCATTTTTATTCTATATAGAATTCTACCTAATATCTTATTAGAATTTCCCCTATATTTATTAATTTCCATACCTGAATGTCCACCCTGTAATCCTGCAATTATAATCTCATATACATCTTTTTCTTTAGATAGTTCACTCCAATTAATTGGGATAGTAATCATATCTCTCTGACCGCCTGCACAACTTACTAGTATTTTTCCTTCTTCTTCAGAATCAATATTTATTAAAATCTTACCCTCTATATTCTTGGGATCTAGTGCATCTGCACCAGACATTCCCGTTTCCTCATTGGATGTAACTAGTACTTCCAATGGTGGATGAGGTATATCTTTGGATTCTAATAATGCTAGGCACATGGCAACTGCAATTCCATTATCTGCACCCAATGTTGTTTCTTTTGCTATAATATAGTCTCCCTCAACTGTAAGTTTAATTGGATCCTTAGCAAAATCATGGTCTGATTCATCTATTTTTTCTCCGACCATATCCATATGACCCTGCAATACTACAATTGGACTGTTTTCATAGCCTTTAGATCCTGGTTTCTTGATAATTATATTTAAAGCTTCATCTTGTATTACTTCTAAACCTAATTCCTTACCTGTTTTAAACAAATAATCACTAATTCTTTTTTCATCATGTGAACATCTAGGTACTTTTGATATTTCTTCGAAATAATACATTATTCTTTCCGGCTTAATACCTTCTAATACTCTCATTATTATCATCCTTTCAACTAATTATTCTTATCTTTTATATTAATAATAAAGTTATTTGCTTTAATGTCTAAATTAATTTTCTTCCTTAAAGCTAGATATTATTCCAATCAATGTACTCATTCAGTATATCTACAAGTTTAATAAAATACTCCTTTTCTAATTCAGTAAATCTATTCTTAATAGGGCTATCTAGATCAAGAACACCCCAAACCATATTATCCTTGATTATTGGAATAACCAACTCTGAATTTGTTGCATCATCACATGCTATATGCCCTGGAAACAAATGTACATCTGAAACTAATTGTGCCTCTCTAGTCTTTACAGCTGCTCCACAAACCCCTTTGCCTATGTTTATTCTATTACATGCTGGTAACCCCTGGAATGGACCTAATACCAATTCATTATCCCTTAGAATATAAAAGCCTGCCCAATTTAATCTATCCACACAGGCCATTATTATCCCTGTTACATTTGATATATTAGCTAGGTCATCTTTTTCAGAGCTCATTTGCCCTTTCAGCAATATTAACATATATTTAAGTCTTTCTTTTTGGTTCATATCTTTAATAGGATCTAATTTGAACATATATTATTTCCCCCCTCGAAATATTCTTTAATTTTATATTAACAAATTTAAACACTTTATACAATAATTATACCTTATTAAAATTAAGGAACGATATCTTTATCGTTCCTATTAACTATTTCCCCAAATACTTTTTTACATCTATTATCCTTTGATTTTTCGATCCTCTAAATTGTAACAATAATGATTTTTGTGATATATCAAATTTCCCATCTATTAAGATATCCGTTTGAAATAATAAATCCCTAAAGCTTTTATTAGCTAATATAGCTTCAAACCTATATCCTGAATAGGTAACCACATTTAATCCTAGTTCCTTAACTTTTGTTGCCAGGATGCTACATTCATATGCTTGCTCAAAGGGTTCGCCCCCACTAAGGGTGATTCCATCTAATAAGGGATTTTCTTTTATCATATTAATTATATAATCTATATCTATTAACTTACCACCATGAAAAGAATGAGATTCAGGGTTGTGGCAGCCTTCACAATGATGTTTACATCCTTGAGTGAATACTACCAACCTAATTCCAGGGCCATCTACAATGGATTCTTCTTCTATTCCTGCTATTCTTATTTGCTCCATGATACCACCTATTTATTGGAACAAGAGAAATGTTTTACCCTATCTCTCTCCTCTGCCTTTTTGGCATCATTAAACCTATCAAGAGTTCCTACTAAGTATCCAGTAATACGACGGATTCTTTCAAATTTTATATTTCCTTCTTCTCTTTCACACTGAGGACATACATCTCCAATTAATCCTGTATAACCACATACTGGATCCCTATCTACAGGGTGATTTATTGAACCATATCCAATCCCAGCTTCCTTCATAGCTCTAACTATTTTTTCAAATGCCTCTATATTTTGTAATGGATCTCCATCTAGCTCTACATATGTTATATGTCCAGCATTTGTTAGTTCATGGTATGGTGCTTCAATATTAATCTTATCTATGGCTTTAATCTTGTGATAAACTGGCACATGGAAGCTATTTGTATAATATTCCTTAGTGGTTATACCTTCAATATCTCCAAAAACCTCTCTATCCATTTTAATGAACCTTCCTGCAGTACCTTCTGCTGGAGTAGCTATCAAAGTAAAATTCATTTTATATTGCTTACTAATATCATCCATTCTATCTCTCATATACTTTACAATTGCTTTTCCAAGATTTTGTGCTTCAACACTTTCTCCATGATGCATTCCTATTAATGCTTTCAGGCATTCTGCTAAACCTATAAATCCAATAGATAAGGTACCATGTTTTAGTACTTCCCTAAGCTCATCTTCTTTACCTAATTTATCTGAATCCATCCAAATGCCTTGGCCCATTAAAAACGGATAATTATTTACCTTCTTACTAGCCTGGATCTCAAACCTCTCTATCAATTGCTCAATTACCAAGTTAATAGTTACATCTAATTCCTTATAAAATTCATTAATATTTCCTTTATTTCTAATACCTAATCTAGGTAAATTAATTGTTGTAAAACTTAGATTTCCTCTTCCATTTACGATTTCTCTAGATGGATCATAAACATTTCCAATAACCCTTGTTCTACATCCCATATATGCTACTTCTGTTTCTGGTTTTCCTTCTTTATAATATCCTATATTAAATGGTGCATCTATAAATGAAAAATTAGGAAATAATCTTTTAGCACTTACTCTACATGCTAATTGAAATAAATCATAATTTATATCCTCTTTGTTATAATTAATGCCTTCTTTTACCTTAAAAATTTGAATAGGAAATATTGGTGTTTCACCATTGCCAAGGCCTTGCTCCGTAGTTAAAAGTAAATTTTTAATTACCATCCTACCTTCCACAGAAGTGTCTGTTCCATAATTTATGGAACTAAATGGAATCTGAGCCCCTGCTCTAGAATGCATGGTA
>CAZIII010000003.1:38853-54732 GCA_964539425.1 uncultured Tissierellaceae bacterium
TTGTGGATCAAAGCTTCCATAGCTTGGAATGTTCTTTTGTCAGTATCTCTATAACTGTTTTTCTCTGCAAATTTCTGTATCTTTCCAATCATCATTTTATCATCTAATAATTCTTTTAAATACTCAGCCTCCCTGACCTTGTATTCTTCACTATCCAATAAAGTAGGTACTAAATTATATTCTTCTTCTAAAATCTTAAAAACATTTTCTAAGTTATCATCTAAATCTACATTTTCCACTAATAACTCAATAGCTTTTCTTAGGTTCTGTCTATATTGTTTTATATAAGTCTTTCTAACACCTGGTGCCATTCCAAAATCAAAATTAGGAATGGATTGACCTCCATGTTGATCATTTTGATTTGATTGAATAGCAATACAAGCTAATGCTGAATAGGACTGAATATCATTTGGTTCTCTTAAAAAACCATGTCCTGTACTAAATCCATTTTTGAATAATTCCACTATATCTATTTGACAGCAAGTAGTAGTCAAAGTTAGAAAATCTAAATCATGTATATGAATATCACCAGCCTTGTGAGCTTTTGAATGTTCAGGATTTAGTACAAATAAATCGTAAAATTGCTTTGCGGATTCAGAACCATATTTAAGCATAGTTCCCATAGCAGTATCTCCATCAATATTTGCATTCTCCCTTTTAATATCCACATCTTTTGCTTCTTTAAACGTCAAATCTTCGAATACCTTCATAAGTCGAGTATCCATTTCTCGTACTCTATTTCTTTCAGCCCTATAAAGTATATATTCCTTAGCTGTCTTAGCATGTCCTGATTCTATAAGAACTTTCTCAACTGTATCTTGTAAATCCTCTACATCTGGTACCTTGCCATGAAATTTTTCATCAGCAAGTATTATTACTTTTTCTGCTAGTGCTACTGATATTTTATAATCTTGTCCTCCAGCAGCTTGTGCAGCTTTAAATATAGCATTAGAAATTTTCTCAATATTAAAGGGTACTTCCCTACCATCCCTTTTCTTAACTTTAGTAATCATTAATTAGCCTCCTTGCGCAAATAACGCTACATATTGTTACCCCATTCTATCAAACCTCAATATATAGTGTCAATAATCTTCATCTTAATTAAATACTTGACTTTTTGATTTTATTTAATTCTGGTTCTATAACCACATCTTTTACACATTTCCTCTACAATAATTCTTCTAGAAAATCCTTCATAGATATTTTTAGTTCTTTCTCCTACTAATATTTCTGAAAATCTCGAATCAAATATATTTCCTAAGTTTAATTTTCCTTCTCCATCTAAACAACATGGTATAACTGTTCCATCTACTAATATTCCTATTTGATCCCTAAGCCCATAGCAAAATCCTTCGTCTCCTATTAAATCATTACTTAAATCAGGCCAAACAAATTCCGAATCATGGTTTAAGTATATTTTTTCATCAATTCTAATCCCTCTTTCTAGATTGATTTTACTTTTAATATCATAGTCTAAATTATATTCAAACTTAATCCTATCCAATACTTCCTTATTATCATTTGTTTCTATGTTTGATAAATCTTCCCTTGATAAATTCCATAGTCTTAAGGCTATAATTAACAATCTTCCATTAATAATAAATTGTGGATTCCTAGATTCCTTAATAAAGCTAAAAATATTATCCAAATATTCATCTTTACCTTCTTTTCCCTTATTCCCATCAAAACTATGCAAAGAAATATTTATTTGTCTCAAGGAAGGTTTTCCCAATAATTGATCCTTCACTTCCTTAATTAAAGTTCCATTAGTTGTAATATTCACCATAAGTCCTTTTTCATGGGCAATGTCTAAAAATTCACCAACTCTTGGATGTAATAAAGGTTCTCCTTTTATATGAAAATATATAAAATCTGTATAATCTTTTACTTCATCTAAAATATGTGTAAATTCTTCAGTATTCATCATCTTGGAAACCCTTGATGTCCTTGGGCAAAATTCACATTCCAAATTACAAATATTTGTTATTTCTATATATACTTTCTTAAATCTTTTCATATCTCCAACTCCCATACATTAAAAGAACCCCTTACGGGATTCTTATATGTTTAAATTTATGTGACAATAACCTCCTGGATTTTTCTTTAGATAATCTTGATGATATTCCTCTGCATTATAAAAACACTTTAATTCCATTATCTCAGTGACTATGGACTGTTCATATTTAGTTTGTTGTTCTTCCTTGGTTTTGTTTATTATATCAATATCAGAACTATCAATATAGTAAATCCCAGTTCTATATTGATTGCCAATATCAGGTCCTTGTCTATTCATCATAGTTGGATCAATTATTTTCCAAAAAATATTTAACAATTCATCCAATCCTATAATACTTTCATCAAATTTCACATACAAAGTCTCTGCATGACCAGTAATTCCAGTACATACTTCTTCATAAGTAGGGTTCTCAGTATTGCCATTTGCATATCCTACTTCCGTATCTATGACTCCATTTATCCTTGACATATACGCTTCTACTCCCCAGAAACAGCCACCTGCTAAATATATCTCCTTCATCTATGATTTTCCTCCTTACATTATCTATCTATAATGTTTATGTGTAAATAATATTATACTACTATTTATACATAAAAAACAGGGGGTATCCCCTGTAATTAAATTTCTAAAATGGTGCAAAGCTCTGGTCTACCCACCAAGCATTTTTATATATATTATATTGATTAGTAAATTGCTCAAGATGTACCTTTTCCCACTTAATTAATATATCAAATAATTTGCGGCCTTCTTCAAAACTGATCTTAGATTTTGCATCTTCATAAAATTCTATAGATGATTTTTCCATTTGTATACCTATTCCAAATACAGACATGGCCAATGAAGTATATTCTTTATCTACCTTCTCCCAATTGTATATATTGGGTGAAGGTGGTGTTGATTCTAATGCTAATCTTATATCATCTTCATCATTATTTTTGATTTTATTAAATAATGCTTTTAAATATTCTACATGCTTTAATTCTTCATTAGCCAATTCTAAAAACGCTTGTTCACTACCCCTAGTTCCTGCTTGATTTGCAGCCATTTTGTAAAATTCATATCCTTCTATTTCATTTAAAATTGCTTGACTGATTATATCTAGTTCTTCCTTATACATTTGGTCATTCCCTCCCCTTATTTTCAAATAATAATTACCCATTTATTAGACTATTACTCACTCTTAATAAGAAATATAAAATTGACAGATTCTATATTAAATTCATTATCAATATCTATACGACCATTAATTTCTGTAAATATAAATTTAAACTTAAAATCATCTACTCCATTTTTGCTATATAATTCGTAGCTTGTATCTTCATAACTAAGCAAACCTTTCTCATAGTTTATGTTTGATTCTTCCTGTTTTTCATAAATTGCTTTGACAAATTCCTTTAAATCTTGTTCTAATATATTTTGGCCATCTTTAGATACGGTGAAAATATTATTTTCTCCATTATATTTTAAAGTTAAATCATCAACAACTATATTATTATTGTTCCAGGAACTAATATTTAAAAAATAATTATATCCACTAATATCAAGAACGTTTTCATTATTATTCGTACCATAATAGAAATACTTGTTTTGCTCATATGGAAAAGATATATATGGCTCATATTTAAATCCTATTGTATTCTCCATATTCTCTAAATCAAAGTCCTCTGGAAGAACTTTAATATCCTGTATTTCATGTTTATTCTTGAAATATAACAGTATACTATTAATCTCATTTTTATCTTCTAAAGATATAGAAGTATTCTTTATTATTTCTCCATTAGATATCATATTGTTTTTATTTAATAATTCTTTAAATCTAATATTTTGGCTATATTTTGATATTGAAAAACTACTTAATGGACCAAAAACAGAATTTAATATTACTATAGATAAGCTAATGGGTATAATTATATTCTTAAGTGGTTTCTTTATTGAAAAATACAGCATTATGCCAAGTACCCATAGTCCCAGAACTATAATATAGTATCTATTTTCTGTTATTCCATATTGGTCTACCCTTTGGTAAATTGACAAGAACATCATAAATATAACAGGCAATACTATTTTGGGGAACCATCTCTTAAATAATTTTGCTATTCTATTTTCTTCCAATATTGGTGTTATCAAAAATATAACTCCTACTGATATTGTTGAGTACCACAAAACTAAATGGGATACCAACCCTCTAGGCCATTCTCTTGTCACAAGTATCTTTGCAAAATACACATAGAGTATTGCAGTATAAATACTTATTAAAGGTATGACAATATATATCAAGAGAATGTTTAGAGCTTTTGTATATTCTATATTTTCGTATTTTTCATTAACATTAGGCAGTTTTGATAAAAACAAAGATACAGCAAATATAAAAGTTACTATCAGAAACATATAATAATATAATTCACTTTTTATATTAACATCAAACAATTGATCTATAGTTAAAAATATTGCTGCCAGCCCAAAATATAAGACAAATGAATATATAAATGTTAAAGAAAATCCAGAAAACACATCCATTACATAGTATTCATAGCTACCCTTTTCCCCAAACCTAGGTATATAAAATGATATTATGATCAAAGCTATCATTGTAGCTATATATCTAGATCCAGCTATTATTCCAATGTCATCTAAAAAGAAATTATAATAAATAAATAAAAAAACAGCCCCTAATGCATATGCAAATATTATTTTTTTATTATCTCCATTAAAAAACTTTTCTACTAAGAGTCCAATACAAAGGGACAGTGGAATTCCAAGTCCTATGACCAAATTTAGCTTTTGTATTGTTTCTCTGCTTTGTCCTATTAGAGAACTTTCATTCATGTAAATAAGAAATATAGCTAATACAGTAGAAATCATTACTGTAATTGGAAATCTTTTTATGCTTTCTTTTATACTAATTAAGGTTAATTTTATTCTGTTTAAAAACTTCATAATCTCAACTCCCTATTTTTACTTACTATATTTTTACCCAAAAGGAAAAAAAGTATTTGATATTACTCAAATACTTATAATTCATGGTTCAATATTACGTTAGTTATCTCTTCTTTACTGTTTATCCAATCATCAAATGACTCAATATCCTTAAATAGATTTTCAATATTATAATTTAATGATTTAATACTACAATCACTTAAAAAATCTACCTCAATTTCCTTAGAAAAAGCCATTGCTATAGTATCCATTATACAATAAATTATTTCTTCCTTTTCACTTTCATCCATTTCTTTATGTTTTAATATATTTGTCATGTTTTCGTTGAATCTATATCTAATAAAAATCATAAATCCCTCAAAATCTTCTGCATTATCCCCTTTTTCTATTTCAAATATAATTCTAAAAAATAAATTCCATCTAAAATCCTTGTTAATTATTTCTATAATGCTACTTCCTACTTTTCTTGTAAAATCATCATTAAAGAAAATCTCTCTATCAAAATTAATATAATTATTAAAAGGTATGCTATTTTTAGCTATTTCATTTAATCTATTTAATACCCTTAAAAAATTAGCACTATAATTCTCAGATTCTTCTGAGCCGCCTTTCATAAATAAATAGTTTACAATCACATCTGTTGATTTCTTAAAATCTACAACAAAACCTATCTCTTGCCTTATCTTAACTATATAAATATCATGAATGATCTTAGATAAAAGAGATTGGAGTTGAATCTCTTTAGTTAAAGAGTTACTAGCATCCATTCCATTTAAATGATTATATACCAGCATAAGCTGCCTATCAATCATAGATAAATTATCCTTAATTGAAGACATAATATCTCTAAAAAAATCTTCTGTTAACATATAGTTAAAGTTTTTATATAAAATCCTATGGTCTATTTCTCCCCAAAATACATTTACAAGGGATTTTATCTGTAATTCAAAATTAATACATACTCCATCCTTACAATGCTTACCATCAATTTTATATATTTGAAAACCATTTTTTTGTTTTTGTGGTTGTTTTTCATCTAACTGTAGCATAATGTTTGAATTCAAAGGGTTAGAGTAAAATCCATCTTCACATTTTATTTTAAACAACTCTACTATGTCTCTATAGATTTTTTCTTCGTCTTCAATAAACCTGCATTCAATTCTAAAACCAATTAAATCCGAAAGGTTATGTAATAAATTTTCAGGTGTTTTATACTTAATATAAAAGTTATGACGCAAAATCTTTTCTCTTAAACTCTCAGCAGATTTAATTCTATAATTTACATTTAAAAAATGATCATTGATAAAAAAACTATCAGTAAAAAATTTCTCTAAAGAATCAGCTACATTTTCTATACTTTCTTTTCTTTCTTCTATGAGTTCCAAAGTTTCATCAATAAAGTCAAATAACTCAAGCTTCATTCTTCATCCCCCTAAGGATATTATATTTCTTGTAAGTTTGTTCCCGTATAATTATATCATAAATTATATAAGAATAGTCCAAAAAATCCTAGATACTTAGGATTTCATTCTAATATCACTTTATAAAAAAAGCACTATGATATATAAAATATCACAGTGCTTTACTACTAAAATTCATCAAAGTAAATTAGTTGTTCGTCAAGACCTTTGGCCTTTAAAGAATCCATTACAGACTTAATCATAGGAGGATTTCCACAAAGATAAGCCTCTTTATTCTCAGAATCAATTAAATATTTATCCAGTGCATTGTTGACTCTTCCCTGTTCCCCATCCCATTGATGCTCTTCAGTTACTCTGGATAGAGTAGGTATAAACTTAAAATCAAATAAGCTTTCTTCCAAATCTTTGAAATAATCTAGCAAGAATAAATCACTTGGGGTTTTAGCTCCAAAATAGAATACTGCTTTCCTCTGGATGTTTTCTTCTTTCATATGATTAAGTATTGATATAATAGGTGCTATTCCTGTACCAACTGCAACTAAAATGATTTCCCTATCGTTATCATCTTGATAATAGAAATCACCATAAGGACCATTTAGTCTAACCCTATCCCCTACCTTTAGATGCTGGTGTACATAAGTAGTTGCTTTTCCACCAGGTACATACCCTATGAAGAGTTCTATATGTGTTTTGTCCGCTGCTGATGATGCAATAGAATATGCCCTATATACTTCTTCATCATTTCCATCATATAGAGGAGCCATTAGTTGTATGAATTGTCCTGGTTTAAAACTAATTTCCTCACCTTCAGGTAGTTTAAGTTTCAATCTTTTTATTACATTAGTCATATCTTCTATCTCTTCAACTATTGCAATATACTCTTTAACATTAAATAATTCTTCTGGAATTTCAATACTTATTTCTTGCTTAACCTTACATTGACAAGAAAGTCTTACATCACTTTTTAACTCTTCCTCTGTAAGGAATGGTGTTTCTGTAGGCAAAACTGGTCCTCCACCTGAATGAACCTTTACCTTGCAGTATCCACAAGTCCCCTTTCCCCCACATGCTGAAGGAATAAAAATTTTCTCATCTATTAAAGTGGATAAAAGTGAACTACCACCACGAACTGTAAATTCTTTATCATTGTTTATAAGTAGTTTTACTTCCCCATAGTCACCGATAGTCCTATCAGCAAGAGTAAGCAAAAAAGCAAATACTGCTGAAATTGCTGTAACTACAATAGTTGTTATAATTATTTCTTTCATATTTCGCCCCCCTATTGGATTTGGACTATGCCTGAAAAGCCTATGAAGGCTAATGCCATTAATCCAGTAATGATTAAGGTTATACCTGGACCTTCAAGACCCTTAGGAACAGATGCTCTTTTCAGTTTCTGACGAATACCAGCTAGAGCTACAATGGCTAATGTCCATCCAATTCCAGAACCAATACTAAAACCTATTGATTGAAGTAAGTCATATTTACGAATTATCATAAATAATGAAACTCCTAAAATAGCACAGTTAACTGTTATCAAAGGTAAGAATATACCAAGTGCATAATATAGGTTTGGTAGGTATCTTTCTACTATCATCTCTAAAAGTTGTACAAATGCAGCTATACTAACTATAAAAACTATAAATCTTAAGTAATCTAAACCTAAAGGTAATAAAACATAATGATATATTAGATAATTTATTATGGTAGTACATGTTAAAACAAATGTAACAGCTTGACCAAGACCAAGGGAAGTAGGTATCTCCCTAGAAACAGCTATAAATGAACACATTCCTAAGAAATTGCTAAATATCATATTGTTTGTAAATATTGCTGCAAGGAATATTACGAAAGGATTAAGTTCTATCATGAGCTAACCACCTTGCCTTTCTTTTCATCATTCTCTTTATCCTGAATAGTTTTAGTTATCCAAATAACTACTGCTAATATGAAGAAGGCAGCTGGAGGCATTATCATAATCGTCCAAGGTGTCCACCATTCTCCTAATACTTGAATCCCAAAAATAGATCCAAATCCCATTAGTTCTCTAATGAAAGCAATAATTAAAAGAACTATAGTATAACCTAATCCTGAAGCCAATCCATCTAAAAAAGAAGCTATTGGTGGATTTTTCTGAGCATAAGCCTCTGCTCTACCCATGATTATACAATTGGTAATTATAAGTCCTACATAAGGTCCCAATGCTTTACTCATTTCCGGCATATAGGCTTGCAAGAAAATATCAACTATAATTACATAAGCAGCTATAATAAGTACTTGAACCATCATCCTAATGTGTTTTGGAGTGAAAGTTCTAATTAATGATACTGTAAAAGATGAAAGTGCAGTAACAAACATTAATCCTACTCCCATTATCAAAGAGTTTAACATAAGATTAGTTACGGCAAGAGCAGAACAAATACCTATTATCTGAACCAGAACGGGGTTGTCCTTCCAAATCCCCATCATAAAAATCTTTTTAGGACTATCGCCTTTCATCGACTATTCCCCCTTTCTTTCATTAATGAAATTGTGCATATCTTCATTTACAAAGTTGCTTACAGATTTTGAAGTTAAGGTAGCCCCTGTAATGGCATCAGCATTTCCTCCTGATGTAGGTCTATAAATAATATAATTACCATCTTTTACATTAGATATATCCAATCCTCTAAATTGATCTTTAAAGCTATCTTCAGAAATTCTTCCACCTAAGCCTGGAGTTTCACTATGAAAAACAAAATCAAGTCCTATCATTTTAGTATAATCTGCAGTGACTCCCGCATATCCTTCTATACTACCCCAAAGGCCAGGACCACTTACTGGAAAAGCATAGCCTGTTACTTCTCCATTTTCTTTAATGGAATAAATAACATCTTCTCCTATTATTTCCTCACTGATTCTATCATTAAAAATCTTTTCAATTGCTTCTGAATCATCTAAAGGTGCGTCAATATTAAAAACAGATAGTATTTTTTTTCTAAGCTCTGTTTCTTTATTAAATTCAATCTTTTCTGCTGTGCTATAGTTGAGAAAAGCTAAAATAAAAGTAAAGAAAGCTGTAATTACAATCATAAAGATAATAGGAAAACTAAAGGATTTCTTCATATTGACACCTCTTTTTTCTTAGCTTTAGTTTCTTTTTTTCGTTTCTTAAAATAGTTTACTCCCTCATCGATTATAGGTGCGAATGTATTAGCAATAAGTATAGCAAACATCATTCCTCCAGCGAATAAAGCATATCCTCTTATGATTACTGTTATAATACCTATAAGAATTCCGTAAATCCATTTACCTGGTTTTGTTTTTGGAGCTGATATTGGATCAGTGGCCATAAATACAGTTCCAAATAATAATCCTCCTGCAATAATCCCAAAAATAGGAGTAGGGATCTGACTATTACCTAATAAGTACAAAATACTACTTAACCCAGTGAATCCTATTAATACTCCTGCCATGATTTGCCAAGAAGCAACCTTTTTATAAATTAAGTAAATCCCTGCTAAGATTATTAAAATAGTGCTTGTCTCACCTATGGACCCTGATACATTTCCTATAAGCAAATCCATTAGTGACGTTATTTTACCTGTATCTCTAAATAATAGCATTGGTGTTGCTTGAGAAACTGCTTCTATTCCTTCTGTAATATAAGTACCAAATCCTCCTGGAAAACCTATTGCAGCCTTTGACCATTCTATTGTAAGTGGTGTCGGAAAACACACATATACGAAGGCCCTAGCAACTAAAGCAGGATTAAAAACATTCTTGCCAAAACCGCCAAATACTTCTTTAGCGAAAAAAACACCAAAAACAATGCCTACTACAGCTATCCAAAACGGTGTAGTTGAAGGCAAGGTCAAAGTATATAAAATACAACTAACAAATATTGCCTCAGAAATTTTCCTATTATATTTCTTTGCAAAAACCCATTCTGTTCCTAGACCAAAAACTGTGACAATCCCTAAAAGTACAAAAGCCCTCCATCCAAAAAAATACACTGATGCAATTATTATTGGAATTAAAGAAACAATAACAGTTCGCATCATCTTTTGCTTCATAAAATACTTGGAAAAAATCTCCTTGAACAAAATACCACCTCCATATTTCATTAAATACTTATACATATGATATATGCCCAAAATATCCTAAAAGTAACACTTATAAGTCTAAAATTAGCAATATATAATTAAACAAGTTTGATTATAAAGCAATCATAAAAAAAGAGATCATTAAGATCTCTTTTGGTTTACATATAACTTGCAACTTCGTATTTTTGTTTTAATTCATTTGTTTTATTTAAATAAACTTCTTGTTGTTTCATTCCTACTACTTGCTGAGTTAATTGATCTTTTACCTCATCAAATGTACTAAGAGCTTCTTCATTTTTAGCTATTAATTTAATTATATGATATCCAAATTGAGTTTTGACTGGATTTGATATCGTCTCTGTTTCCATAGAAAAAGTAGCTTCTTCAAACTCTGGTACCATTTGACCTCTAGAAAATTCACCTAAATTTCCTCCTTGTTCCTTTGATGGACAAGAAGAATATTTTTTAGCAGCTTCTTCAAATGCAAGTCCTTCATTGATTTCTTTAATTATTTCATTTGCTTTTTCTTCTGTCTCAACTAATATATGTGAAGCAACTGCTGATTCTGGCTTTTGGAACTTCTCTTTGTTTTGATTATAAAAGTCTACAAGTTCTTCTTCAGTAGCATTAACTTTAGCTAAAAGGGTGTTTAATGCATATTGTTTAACTAAACCTTCCTTAACTCTTTCTAGCTCTTGTTTGAAAGTGTCATCATTGTCTAATCCATTTTCTAATGCATCTAAATAAATTATTTCTTGATTAACCAACTCATCTACTACTCTTTTTATTCCTTCTGGAGATTGAAATTGCATTGCCATCTGAGGTCCTAAGTCATTTAAAAATCTTAGAACAGTATCCTCTGATATTTCTTTACCATTAACTACAGCTAAAACTTTATTCTCTTTCATATGTACTCTCCCTTAAATTAAATTTTCATATCCGCTTATAATAAGGTATCATATAGTTTTTTTGTTGTCAATAACAGAAAACCTCTTAGAGATTTAATCTCCAAGAGGTTTGAGTATCCATTAACTAGATAATTTCTATGTTTTCAGCTTGTAGACCTTTAGCGCCTTCAACAACGTTGAATGAAACTTCTTGGCCTTCTTCTAAAGTTTTGAATCCGTCTTTGTTAATTTGTGAAAAGTGAGCGAATACATCGTTTCCTTCTTCTGTTGTAATAAATCCAAATCCTTTTTCTGCGTTAAACCATTTTACTGTACCTTTCATTGCATATACCTCCGAAATTTTATTTCTTTAATTCTCTGTAAAAATACCAACAATAAAATTTCTTCACTATATGCAGATAAACCTCTGAACCTATAGAAATTATTGTGTATCGATTATTTACTTCTGAATTAAAGCTACAACCATATATTATCATACTTTATTCTAGATTGCAACTATATTTTAAAAGTTTTTTAGAATTATTTAACAAATCATATAAATACTCTGATTATTTTCAATCTATTTCTGTACTTTATAGGAATCTACTATCTCTCTTTCATACTCGTATTCCATCAAATGTGAAGATAGTATAAAGTCAGCAGTTGCCCTATTATTTGCCACAGGGATATCATATAAAACTGCTATCCTCAGCAATGCTTTCACATCTGGATCATGAGGCTGTCCCTCTAAAGGGTCCCAGAAAAATACCATCATATCAATATTTCCTTCAACAATCCGTGCGCCTATTTGTTGATCTCCACCTAATGGACCTGATTTAAATGCTCTCACTGGCAATTCTACTCCCTCTGATATTACCTTAGCTGTTGTACCAGTTCCACATAAAAAATGTTTTGACAAAATACCCTTATTTTCCTTTACCCAATCCAACAAATCATCCTTTTTTTTGTCATGAGCTATTAAAGCAATACGTTTTTGTTTTTCCATCTTTATCTTCAAATTTCTCGTCCTCCTAATTCATATAAATCATACTTAAGTTCTAATTCCCACTATGAACAAACTTTATTCTATCATTTATATCAGGTGAATTGTATTAATTTTAGAACTTTGTATAAAATATAACTACCCTTTTATTTTAGCATTGATAGTGATATCATTATAATACAAAATCAACTAATAAAGTTAATAAATTTTAAATAAAGGAGAGTTTAAATTGAATACAATGATTCAAAAGTATGTAAATCAAAATTTTATGACTGAGGCTGAGGGCAATTACATTGAGGAAGCTATTAAGAGAAAAGAATCAGTTATTATTTCAGGTCACAGATCTGCAGGTATAAGGCCCTTGATGGCTACTTTGATGGCAGTAGCAAAAAGCAATTTCAAATCAGTTCAAGTAAAAGGATTTGATGATTTAAGTAATGATGTTGAGTATTTTCTTATTCCAGGATTAGATAATTTGGATTTTGAAGATTTGATAGGGAAAGCAATGGCTACACCAAACACTTCTTTTGTAACATTAAAAGAACCTGAGCATCCTTACTCAATCCTAAAACTGCTAAAAGGTGTTTATAAGCAAACAGGTGATACATCTAAAATCTATCAAGTTTTAGAATGTGCAAAGATCAATGATGAGCCAAAATTAACTAAAATAACATCCATGAGAATTGATGAAAATGGAAAAGTAATTAAAGCGGATTTCGAAGGTTAATAAAAAATAAGTTAGGTAAATTAAATTACCTAACTTATTTTTTATTAACCCATTTTGTTAAACCCATGGCATGTTTATCTATACTAGCTTTTTCTATAATACCATGGAGAAATTGAACCTCCTCTATTGATTCAGCTATCTCATTACTCCCTGATAATATAGTACTCCCATACAATGCTTCCTTTTTATATAGAATTTCAAATTCATTAAGCATATAATTATCAAAAATAAAATCTGGAACACTTTCTATCATCCACGATAAGTACTTTGTATTATTCACATGATTGTTATAATCTATGTCAGACCTTCTCACATGGAAATCAACCCAATTAGTTGAATTTATATCTACCTTAAAATCAAAAAAGTCATCAAAATTTCTTTCTTCTATGGGATCTGCAGCCTGGTAAAAGGTCTGTGGGATTCTCATTGGCTTTTTCTTGACTATATCAATAAATATCCATAGTGAAGAAGCCTTTCCTAATACTATATCTTTGTCATCATAAATAACAAACTCTCTAGTAGCATAAAATTTATCTATACCTGATGTCCATGTCTCAATAGTAATTTTTTCTTTTACCTCTGGGTACCTATCAATTCTTACTTTCCACCTATTTAACACCCATCCCAAATTCTTACTTTGAAGATTCTCTACATTAAATCCCATAGTATCAGTGTGAGCACCTGAAGTTTCTCCTAGATAAGCTAATATGGATAATGGGGTTGCTTTTCTATTTTTATCAGACTCATAAAATGATACTTCAAAAGATTTTCTAAATTTATTCATAAAGGCATCAACTCCTTACTTTCAACTAAAGATTTATGTTACATTTTTTATCCATTTTTTAGATTTGATCCTTGGTAATCCTATAATAGCCTTAACCACTTCTTCAAAAGAAACTAATATAAAAACAATATAGACTGGAAATTCAAAATACAATACTCCCATAAAAGCTAAAGGTACCCCAACTAACCATACAGCTCCCATCTCTAAATACATGGAAAATGTTGTATCTCCTCCACCTCTAAGTACTCCTACAATTAAAGTAGCATTGAAAGTTCTTATAAAGCAAAATACACCAGCTACTATTAATAATTTTTTAGATAAATTATATACATCTGGTTCTAGACTACTAAACAATTTTAATGTAATATCAGGGGTTAATAATATAACTGCACCTAGTACTATTCCAATTATGGTTGATATGGTTAGAAATTTAATTGCGTAATGATAAGCCTCTCCTTCATCATCACCACCAATTTTATTTCCAATCATAACTGTACAAGCATTGGCAAGCCCCCTTACAAAAACAAAGAAAACATTTTGAATTGTAGTTGAAATTTGTACTGCTGCCGTTGCTTCTTCTCCTATCCTAGCATAAGCAACTGAATACATTATTTGTCCAAGAGCCCATAATGTTTCGTTTATTATTACCGGATAAGTGGTCTTAAGATACCTACCAATAAACTCCTTTGACCAATTAGTTAACTCTGTAAATTTAGCTGCTAGTGGTTTTATGTCTTTATATACAAAATACATAATAAAGCTAATCTCAACTATTCTCGCTATTAATGTCCCATAGGCAGCACCTCTTACACCTAATTCTGGAAACCCAAACTTACCGAATATAAGTAAATAATTAAAAACTCCATTGGTTACAAAAGAAATTGCAGATACAATCATTGGCATTTTTGCTTTTCCTATGCTTCTAGCCGCTATACTATATGCAAAACCAATACCAGTTATTATATAGGATAAAGATACAACTCTTAAATATTCGCTACCTATGCTAACTACCACTGCTTCTTTAATAAAAAACCTCATTACTGTTTCAGGAAAGAAAAAACCTATTACAGTAAATACTAATCCTACTAATGCGCTTAAACTTACTGCTAACCCTAATATCCTCTTAATACTTGCTGTATCTTTTTTTCCCCAAAATTGTGAAATAAAAATTGACGATCCACTATTGATCCCAAATATTATTAAAGCATAGAAAAAGAATAGTTGATTTGCGAGACCAACTGCAGCTATGCTTGATTTCCCTAGTTCTGATATCATTAATGTATCTAACATATTTAGTGAAGAAGTTATTAGATTTTGTAATGCAATTGGGATTGCTATCCTTAGCATATCCTTCAAAAAATCCTTGTCCTTAAAAAACTGTTTCATCCCTGACCTCCATTATGTAATTGTAAATATATGAAATCTCTCCAACAATATATCCTATTTATTATACATCATTTTAAACTCTTAAGGTATGTTTTATTTTAAAAACAAAGGTACTCAATTTCAGAGTACCTTTGTTTTTTATTGCTAATGTATTCCATATCCAGTATGGTCATTACCCAAATAATTGATATTTGCATAAATCCTTATAATATCACTATCATTTTCATGCTTAATTTGAACATCTGTTACTCTACCATCATCACCTCTATTAACTAGATGGTGTTTAATTATTTCTGTTGCTACTTCATTATTATACTCATCAAAAACCTGATTATAATCTTGGGCTGAAATCTCCAAAACTGCCTTATGCTGACCTCCATTTACTGTTCTCTTTTCTATAATATTGTTATACAACATATAAAAACCTCCTAGAATTTATTAGGAATAAAAACCCTCCTATACATTAGCTTTTCTATAAAGAAGTTTTTTATGTTTAATTTTATCTTTTAAAAAGATGACCTGCATTATAATGAATATATTAATTGGCTTAATTACCTTATATTCACTATAAAACAGTATAAAAAAATCCAGCTAGGATAAATATCCTGGCTGGATTTAAGTATAAGATTTAT
>CAZIII010000004.1:0-53244 GCA_964539425.1 uncultured Tissierellaceae bacterium
TCCAATCAGGTGTAGAAGCACCTGCGGTTATTCCTATTGTATTAAATTTTGATATTGTTTGTAAAGGTAATTCTTTTGCAGTTTCAATATGAAATACATTTTTACAATATCTTTTGCTAATTTCTACTAGTTTGATTGTATTTGAACTATGAAATCCGCCTACTACAACCATTGCATCAACAATGCTTGCTACTTCTTTACATGACTCTTGACGTTGATTTGTAGCATTGCAAATTGTATTAAATATATCAACCTGACTACCTTTGTCTTTAATAATACTTGATAAATCATCAAACTTATCTTGAGTATTAGTAGTTTGAGAAACTACACAGATTTTATCCATTTTAGGTAGGCTTCTTGCTTCATCAATAGAATTTACAATAAATGCGTTATCATTGCACCAACCATTTATACCTATTACTTCGGCATGATTAGCATCTCCGATTATTACTATATTATATCCTCTATTGTGAAAATCTTCAACCCTCTTATGCACTGATTTAACATATGGACAAGTAGTATCTACTATATCTAACTTATCCTCATTTATTCTATTGATAGTAGATTTTGTTACTCCATGGGACCTAATAATTATTCTTCCATCTTTAATCCCATCTATATCTTCTATTGTTTTAAGACCTTCCTCCTCAAATCTCTTTACTACTTGAGCATTATGTATTAAAGGACCCAGGGAATAAACATCAGTATTAGAGATTGAAAGTTCACTAGTTGTCATATCCACAGCCCTTTTTACGCCAAAACAAAATCCAGCATTATTGGCTATAATTATTTTCACTAAATTTCCTCCTCTTTATATTTATTAGAGTATATGGACTTCAATATCTCTTTGCTATATGATTTGTAATCCTCTGTAGTTAATTTCTTGCCATAGATATGGGAAAATTCAATTCTTTCTCCTATATAAATCTTAATTTTACTAAAAATCTTATAATTTCCTTCAATATACACAGGTAAAATAGGAGCTTTAGCTTTAATACCAATCATTGCAATTCCTGGTTTTGCGTTATCCAAGTTTATTTCTTTTACCCTTGTTCCTTCAGGAAAAATTCCTAATACTTTTTCATCTTTAAGAATCTTTAGTGCATTTTTAATTGCAGATAAATCTGCCTCTTCCCTATCTACAGGAAATACCCCCAACTTATTTAATAAATAAGCGATTATCTTAAATTTAAATATTTGTCGTTTTCCCATCCAAAATATTTGTCTAGGGAAAATCATAGATAAAATAATAGGGTCAAGATTATTTATATGATTAGAGCACAGTATTATTTTTCCCTCTTTTATCATATTCTCTTTACCGTAAACTTCAATTTTATAGATTAACCTAAATAAAATATTTGCTATTCCTTTTACCAAAGAATATAAATACATAAAACTACCTCCTATCAACAATAGAAATTATTTCATTAACACATTCATCTATCGTCTTGTTAGTAGTATCTAATACATATGCATCTAGGCTTTGTCTTAAAGGTGAAACTTCTCTAGTACTATCAATTCTATCTCTATTTAGAATTTCTTCTTTAATTTGTTCAAAATCTATTAGTTTCTCGCCTTTTTCCAACAATTCTTTATATCGTCTGTTTGCTCTTTCATCTACTGTTGCTGTAACAAAGAATTTATAATCAGCATTTGGAAGAACAACCGTTGCTATGTCTCTGCCATCCATAATCACAGATTTTGTTAATGATAATTTTCGTTGCATTTCAACCATACTGCTTCTTACTTCCTTAATCCTAGCAATGTATGAAACATTTTTATTTATGATATTATCCCTAATTTCCTTATCTACTTGAATCTCATCTAGATAAATATGATTATTTTTAAAATCAATAGTAGTATTATCCATGATTTCAATAACGTCCTTTTCAGATTTAGGATCTAAACCTACTTGTAAAATCTTCAGTGTTAATGCTCTATACATCGCACCAGTGTCTATATATTCCAGTGATAGTATTTCGGCTGTTTTTTTTGCAATAGTACTCTTACCTGCACCTGCAGGCCCATCTATCGCTATCACTATATTTTTATTAACCATATTTTTTCCTCCTAACAAAGCAGTTTCTTATAAAAAATTATAACTATAAGCGCCCTTGGGTTAAATCTGGCCTTAATACCACTGCATCTCTTAAATATATATGCTCAACATCCTTTTGTTCAACATTTGATTCATAATACACCATAACTCTAATACACATATTAATACTACCTTCAACAACCATTTCATTAAAACACATCAATCCTGCATGTACATATCCTAGTTCACGTGCAGCTTTAGCAGGGTATGCTTTATCTAAATCTGAAGTACATGAAAAAATAATACTGATAACTTTATCTTTATTTATTTTATTTGATTCTTCAACTCTAATTAATAATTCCTTAGTACTATCTAATATAGCAGAAATAGAATTTTCGGAAACAGTGATAGCTCCTCTTATGCTTACAATACTCATTATAACACTCCCTTACTAATTATATATTATAATCTTTTAGTAAACAAGCTATTTTGTTAGGATAATGATCAATAATTCCAATCAATTATTAAACACTAATACCAGCTAAATAACCTGTAGAATAAGCTATTTGTAAATTGTATCCTCCCGTCAAAGCGTCCACATCTATAATCTCACCAGTAAAAAACAAATTTGGTAGTATTTTTGATTCCATTGTTGAAGGATTAATATCCTTTGTACAAATTCCTCCAGATGTAATTATAGCTTCCTCTATTGGCCTAAAAGATTTAAAAACAACAGGAAATCTCTTGATTGCATTTAATAACCTATTTCTTTCCTCTTTCGTAATCTGGTTCACTGCTTTATCTGGGTCTATTTCAGATATATTTATTACAACAGGTATCAATTTTTGCGGTAATAAATCCTTCAAAGAATTCTTAATTTGTTTGTTATTATATAATTCAAAATCTCTTAATATTCTATTATCTAATTTATTATCATCTAATCCTGGTTTTAAATCAATAAATAAGTTTATCTTTTCCTTTGAGCTCCTATGTAAATATTTGCTCATTGAAAGAACTATGGGGCCTGAAATACCATAATGGGTAAAAATCATCTCTCCAAACTCTTCATATAGCATCTTATTTTTAGAATAGGCTGATAATGAAACGTTTTTTAATGAAAGTCCTTGCAGTTCTTTAATCCAAGGCGCCTCTATTTCAACAGGGACTAATGAAGGCCTAGTTTCAATTATTTTATGCCCCATTTTTTGAGCAAATTTGTACCCATCACCAGTAGATCCTGTAGAAGGGTATGATTTCCCACCTGTAGATATTATCACTTTATCAAATATCATTTCACCATCTTTTGTTTTTATAATATACTTTCCTTTTTTAACATCTATTGAATCTACATTATTATTCAACAATAATTTTACATTGTTAGAAAAAAGAAACTTTTCAAAAGCTTTAATAACATCAGAGGATTTATCACTATAAGGAAACACTCTGTTTCCCCTCTCTACCTTAGTCTTTAACCCATAAGAGGCAAGTAGGTTTAGAATATCTACATTATTAAAAGTATAAAAACTACTATATAGAAAATTCTTATTTCTCATAACATTATCAAAAAAATCTTCAATTGGTGCATTGTTAGTTATATTGCATCTTCCTTTACCAGTGATAAATAACTTTTTCCCTATTCTCTCATTTTTTTCAATTAATGTTATATCTTTACCTCTGGATCCTGCTATACCAGCTGCCATCATACCAGATGGTCCAGCACCTATTACACATATTTTTTCCACCATAATTACAACTCCTTTAAATGAGACGTATCATTTAGTAATTTCAACACTTTATTAAAATCTCTATATTCTATTATGCTCAATGAAACATTTGACAATGAAATGTTTTTATAATGAGAGATTTCAATATCTAATAATCCTAATATTATAGTTTTTAAAATTGCACCGTGGGATACAATAGCAATATTTTTATTACTATTTTCTTGAACTATCCTATTCATAAATGTCATTGCTCTCTTTTGTAAGTCCTCTAATCTTTCAAGTCCTTGAATATTCAATTTATCCGGCTCTTTTAACCAAATATTGTATTCATCTTTATAATTTTCTTTTACTTCATTAGAGGTTAAACCTTCCCAGACTCCAAAATTGATTTCCCTTATCAAATTACTTGCAATTAAAGGTTTATTAATAATATTAGAGATAATTTCAGCAGTATCGTAAGCCCTTGTTAAATCACTAGTATAGATGATATCAATATTCTCATTGATAAGACTATTACCTAAAAGCATGGCTTGATTCTTACCTAACTCAGTTAACTTTGTATCATGTTGCCCTTGAATTTTATTTGATTTATTCCATTCAGATTGACCGTGTCTAATTAAGTATATTCTTGTCAATTTTTATACCCCCATTTAGTTATTTCCTTATAATGAACATGAAAATTATACATCAATATAGTGTAAATAAATACTTGTTATCAATAAGTATTTAAGTTTCTAATAGGTTGTATTTTTTAACTTAATTATATTATAACAGAAATATTATATAAAAAACTTATATCATTTATGATAACATTTCATATGATAACAGATCAATAAATAAATCGATATTCCTTAGAATATCGATTTATTTATTGATCCATTTATTTATAATTTACATCATAGACATTATATTTATTCCAAATATATTCAAGATCCTCAAATGAGGATGTAATTTCTTCCTTCTTCTCCATTCCTATAGATATAATTAAAGCATTAATTAAACTCATAGGGGCTACTAAAGAATCCACGAAGGAAAGCATATCACTACTAGCTATTAAAGAAATGTCCGAATCCTTTGATGCTGGTGATATTATACTATCTGTTATACTAATAATTCTACAGCCTTTTTCTCTACAAAAGTCTAGTGCCTCTAAAGTTCTCTTGGAATACCTAGGATAAGATATTCCGATAATTAAATCTTTAGAATCAGCTCTAAACAATTGTTCGAATACATCATTAGGACCTGAAATAATGACCTTTACATTTTTTATTATGAAATTGAGATAAAAGCCTAAGTAACCTGCTAAAAACGAAGAAGACCTTAATCCTAAGATGTATATATTTTCAGCTTCCAAAATTAATTTAATTGAATTTTGGAAAGTTTTAAGGTCAATTTCATTTATAGTTTTTTCTATATTTTCTACATCTTTTCTCATTGCCTTCTTTAAAGCATTTTCTTTATTAGAATATTCACCGGACATAGACAGTCTCTGCACAGTTGTGAGTTTGTTTTTTACTAGTTCATGCAACTCTTTTTGAAGGTCTCTGTACCCATTATATCCTAAAGCATTAGCGAATCTAACAACTGTAGATTCGCTAACATCAACTGTTTGACCAAGGACAGACGCTGTCATAAAAGCAGCCTTATCATAATTATTTATAATAAATTCTGCAATTTGTTTTTGTCCTTTACTTAATGTATTAAATTTGTTTTGAATGTTTTTAATTAAATCAACATACCTCTCCATAACAATCTTCCTTATGGTTTTTTATTAATAAAAATCCTTCTTCTAAAGCTTTTTTATTAAGTTCTTCAGTACCTCTTGGAACTCTATCACATACTGCTTTTTCAAGTGATTCTTTGCTAACTACTTTTGTTAGTTCAAAAATACTTCCTAAAGCTACAATATTAGCTACCATAGGTTTTCCTAACTTCTCCATTGCCGTTTCCATTATAGGTACAGCATAAATTTTAATATCGTCTCTTTCAGGTTTCTTACTTAAAGACTTATCAACTATCAATGTTCCACCAGACTTTAATGACTTTATGTATTTATCACACGCATCTTGTGTAAGTGCTAGCATAATATCACAGTCATTAACTTTTGGATAATTGATTTCATCTTTACTTATAATTACTTCTGCCTTACTAGCTCCTCCTCTAGCTTCAGGACCATACGATTGAGACTGAACTACATTCAATCCGTCGTATAATGCTGCTTCAGCTAAAATAATCCCCGCTAGTATAAGTCCTTGACCTCCAGAACCCGTTAATCTCAATTCTTGGCGTACCATATTATCTCTCCTTTGAAAAAGAATCTATTATATTTTGGTATTTTTCAGTATATTCTGGTCTAGTATCACTGTACAACTCTCCAATAATAAATTTACCTAATCTTTGTTCATCAGTTAATTTATCATAAGCTGTCACATTTATTGCACTTTCTTTTAAATAAGTCATCATGTCCACAGCTTCACCTTTTTTATTCTTTCTTCCATAATAAGTTGGACATATTGTCATAGCTTCAATGAAAGAGAATCCTTTGTTTTTAATACCATCTTCAACTTGCTTTATTAACATATTTGCAGTAAAAATAGTACCTCTACTTACATAAGTAGCACCAGCAGCCTTTGCTAGTTCACAAAGATCAAAATTCGCGTCAATATTACCATATGGAGCAGTAGTTCCTTTATCACCTGTAGGTGTTGTAGGTGAATATTGACCACCTGTCATTCCATAAGTGTTATTGTTAAATACTATAGTTGTAATGTCTATATTCCTTCTAGCAGCATGAATTAAATGGTTTCCTCCAATAGCAGAGCAGTCACCATCTCCAGTTATTACAATTACATTTAACTTTGGATTAGCTAGCTTGACACCAGTTGCAAAAGCAAGAGCCCTACCATGAGTAGTATGTAATGTGTTAAAATCTAAATATCCTGAAGCCCTGGAGGAACACCCTATACCAGATACTATACAACAATCATCCTTATTTAATCCTAAATTATCAATTGCCTTTACAATAGCCCTTGTAACAATACCATTCCCGCATCCTGGGCACCAAATATGTGGTAAATTTTCCGTTCTGAAATATTCATTAACTAATTGACTAGGCATATTAAACCTCCTTAATAAAAGAAATAATTTCTTCAGGTGTTATAAGTTCTCCATTAACACGATTGTATTTCTCTACTTTAATATTTTTCCCTGCAACTCTATCTACCTCTAAAAAATATTGTCCCATATTCATTTCCACAACCACTATGCGTTTAACTTTATTAGATAAGTTAGTTAACTCCTTTTCTGCAAGAGGCCAAATGGTAATAGGTCTAAACATTCCAGCTTTAATTCCTTCTGCTCTTAAAGCATCAACAGCAGATTTTGCAGAACGTGCTGTCGAACCAAAAGCTACTATAGCAACATCAGCATCATCTAATAAATATTCTTGTACTTCCACTATATCATCTACATTATCTTCAATTTTATCTATCAGTCTATTTATTAATGTTTCAGCAATTTTCTCATTCCCTGTAGGGAATCCTGATTCACCATGGACAAGTCCAGTTACATGAAATCTATAACCTTCTCCAAAACCAGCCATCTCTGGAACTATATCTCCATCATGTACCTTATAAGGTTTGTATTCTTCCGGAGTACATGTTGGTTTCTTTCTATTGTAAATTTCAATTTCAGATTCCTGAGAAAAATCAATTTTTTCTCTCATATGTCCAATAACTTCGTCCATTAAAAGGATAACAGGAGTTCTATATTTTTCTGCCAAATTAAAAGCTCTAATTGTTGTACTGTAAATCTCTTTAACTGACCATGGATACAAAGCAATTATTGAGTGATCTCCATGAGTTCCCCACCTAGCCTGCATTATTTCACCTTGAGCTGGTGCTGTTGGTAAACCAGTACTTGGTCCACCCCTCTGAACATTTACAATTACACATGGTGTTTCCGATATAATAGCGTATCCAATTCCTTCTTGCTTAAGAGAAAAACCTGGTCCACTAGTAGCAGTCATTGCCTTCTCTCCAGACAAAGCAGCACCAATTATTGCAGAAATACCTGCAATTTCATCTTCCATTTGGATAAACTTACCACCAATCTTTGGTAATCTTTCTGCTGAGATTTCAGCAATTTCAGTAGATGGTGTAATAGGATATCCTGCATAAAACTTCATACCTGCAGCAAGTGCACCTTCAACACAAGCCTCATTACCTTGCATCAATCTAATTGTTTTTTCAGACATCTTATTTACCCCCTAAATAAATTGCAAAATCAGGACATCTAAGTTCACATTGTCCACATTGAATACATGCATCAAAATCTTTAATATTAACTTTTCCATCCTTTAGTTCAAGTACATTTTTAGGACAAAATGCAACACAGATTCCACATCCTTTACACCATTTCTTATCTACTGTAAGAGATTTCTCTGTCTTTGTTGGCAATTCAATTTCCCCCTTATGCATTATTTGTTAATTTAATAATAGCAAAGTAATATATGATTTGCAAGTTTTATTTCATTTTTTTATAGTTATTTTACTTTTTGCAAGTTTTGTTTCATAAGGATGCAAAAACAATTATAATTTTTAAAATAAAAACAAGCCAAAATGGCTTGTTTTAAACTGGATATGTTTTAAATTCTTCATTATATAATTCACTATCTATTTTATATTTTTCTGCCTGTCTTTGTTTAAAGAAAGTTAATGCAATTTGAGGAAATAAAGCATAGGTTAATACATCTTCATCCTGTTCTATATATTGCTTAATCTCTTCTTTAAATTGATTTAATTGAGGCTCCATTAAATCTGCTGGTCTACCTTCAAACACTTCTTCATCTCCAATAATTTTCTTTTTAATTTCATCAGATATCGGCATTGTTGGTTTTCCATATAATCCTTTTACATAGTTTTTTGCTTCATTTGGAACCATTTTATATCTTTCTCCTAATACAACATTAAACACAGCTTGAGTTCCAACCATTTGACTCATTGGAGTTACTAAAGGTGGATATCCAAAATCTTCTCTTACCCTAGGTACCTCTTTTAATACTTCTTCAAATTTATCTTCTGCACCTTGGCTACTTAATTGAGAAACTAAGTTTGAAAGCATGCCTCCAGGCACTTGATATATTAATGTATTCACATCTACATTTAACACTTTAGTATTTAGTAATCCCTCTTCTAAATATCTATCCCTTAATCCCTTAAAATAATCTGACACCTCTAGTAATAATTCCATATTAATATCCGATGGGTAATAAGGTGACCCTTCAAGAGATGCTATCATTGGTTCAGTAGCTGGTTGAGAAGTACCATTCCCCAAAGGAGAAATAGCAGTATCAATAATATCTGCTCCAGCTTCTATTGATTTCATATATGTTTGATTTGCAATACCACTTGTAAAATGTGAATGTATTTCTATCGGAATAGAAATAACCTTCTTCATTTCTCTTATTAATTCCTCAGCAGGGTATGGTAGTAATATTCCTGACATGTCCTTTATACATATTGAATCTGCACCCATCTTTTCCATATCTTTAGCTAAATTAACAAAATATTCAGTATTATGTATTGGACTTGTAGTATATGATATAGCTGCTTGAGCATGTCCACCATACTTCTTTGTTGCCAATATAGATTTTTCAATATTTCTAAGATCATTTAAAGCATCAAATACTCTAATTATATCTATCCCATTTTCAATTGATTTCTTAACAAATTCTTCAACCACATCATCGGGATAATGCCTATAACCTAAAAGATTTTGACCTCTTAATAACATTTGAAGCTTTGTCTTTTTAAATACTTTACGAAGAGCCCTAAGTCTTTCCCATGGGTCTTCATTTAAAAACCTTAAGCAAGAATCAAAGGTAGCCCCTCCCCATACTTCTAATGCATGAAACCCAACATTATCAAGCTTTTCTGCTATAGGAAGCATGTCTTCTAGCTTCATTCTAGTTGCTATCAAAGATTGATGAGCATCCCTCAAAATAGTATCTGTAAACTTTACGCCTGTCATTATACTACCTCCTAGTTTTAGATTTTTCTACACCAAATAAAATAGGCGGGCAATTTTTTTGATTAATAAAATCATACTTAATTGCATTGAATTCCTTCTGATCTAAATTTTTAAAAAATTCTTCAACCCCATTCTTTTCATCAAGGCCACCATCATGGCCTACATAACATGAAACTAGAATAATACCATTAATTTTTAAAAGCCCAATAGCCTTTTGTAAACTTTTAAGAGTACTTTCTTTAGATGTTCTAATATTCTTATTACCCTTAGGCAGGTACCCAAGATTATAAATAATAAAATCTAGCTTTTCATTTATATACTTATCTATATTTTCATGGCTATCCTCTATTAATTCTACCCTATTGTCTATATTTTCACAAGTTAAACTTTTCCAAGTTATTTCTAATGCCTCTTTTTGGATATCAAAACCATATACTTTTCCTGTTTCGCCTACTAATTTTGCTAAAATAACGGTATCATTACCATTACCCACAGTACAGTCTAAAACAGTTTGTCCTTCTTTTACACATTTATTAATTATATCTCTAGATATTTTTATAGTATTAACTATATTGTTATAATACATTACACCCTCCACAACTTTTACAACCTTTACTAAAAAAAGCTGAAATATCAAGCTCTAAAAGGTTGTTTTCACTTAATTTAAATCCTATTTTTCTCAAATAAAAATTTTCTTCTTTATATAATATTTTTTTAATACCTTGATTACTTAGTTTGCTTAATAAAGCTCTAAGCAGTGCATCTCCTAGATTTTCTCCTCTTTTATCTTTTTTAATAATTAAGTATTTTAGGTTCCAATCAGCATCTATCATTTTTGCTTTAGCTATACCACATAAATTATCATTATCTAGTACAACATATACAAGGCCTTCCATAGTTAAATCTTCAATGTTTTCTTCTATCAATATCTGATTGATTGATTCAGATTCTCCAGCATTATACTCATGTAATATAAGCATTATTTCCTCCATATGAATTATAATTTTTTTAAATACTTAACTTCATCTTCCTCTAAATATCTCCAATTACCTAAATTCAGTCCACCTAATTCTAATTCTCCAATTGATATCCTCTTTAATTTCTTAACAGGATGATTTATAGACTCGCACATTTTTTTCACCTGTCTGTTTCTACCTTCATGTATTGCAATATCAAGAACTGATTCATCATCAAATCTTTTGGCAATCTTAATAAAAGCTTCAGCTGTAGGTTTTCCATCTATAATAAGTCCACGCCTAAACTTTTCTAGCTCCCATTTATTTGGTACTCCTTCAACAATAGCTATATACCTTTTCATTACTTCCTTACTTGGATGAGTAAGTTTATACGCCAAATCTCCATCGTTGGTCAAAATTAATAAACCAGTAGTATCTGCGTCTAACCTTCCTGCAGGGTAAATTCTCTCTTTTACCCCTTCAATTAAATCAGTTACTATCCTTCTATCTTTTTCATCCTTCAAAGTAGTTACAAATCCTATAGGTTTGTTTAACATAATATAAACTTTTCTATTTTCTGCCATAATTCGCTTATCATTTACTTTTACAATATCTTTATCTGGATCTATTATAACTCCTAGTTCTTGGCTAACTTTGTTATTAACTTTTACTATACCTTCTAAAATTAACTCTTCTGATTTTCTTCTAGAAGCCACACCACATAATGCCATATATTTTTGTAATCTCATATAAAATCCCCTTTCACATCTTGTATTACTATATTACCTTGTTTTTTTAAGAATGTAAATTGAATTGTGAATATATCTTAATTTTTCCTTAATTTGTATAAAATTCTTTCTATCATATTAGTTTCTTTTATATAATTCTTAGCAACTAAATTACTTTTGTCAACTAATTGTCCATTAAAATAAGTGCATATATATCCTATTCTTGTCCCTTTATCTATTGGCGCTTTAATAACTTCAGGAATTTCTAAGTTAATCTTTATCTTATCTCTTTCATTTTCTTTTACAGGATAATAATAAGCTTTTTCTGCCACTAAGTTTACATATTCTTTGTCTCCATTGATAACATTGATCTTTTTAATAAATTGATTTTCGTCGTATATAAGAGTAGATCTATAACTTTCATACCCATAATCAAGTAATTTATAATTATCATTAAACCAGTCTCTAGCATTTAATGAAATTGCAATGAGCCTCATCCCACTTCTATTTGCAGACGAAACTAAACATCTTCCAGATTTCATAGTATATCCTGTTTTTACCCCATCTCCCCCCTCATACTCCCAAAGTGTTTTGTTTTTGTTATAGTAGTAATTATTGCTTTCCCTATTTGCTACATATGACTTCGAGCCAACTATATCTGCGAATTCATCATATTCAAACGCTTCTTTTGTAATTATAGCCATATCATAAGCAGTGGAATAGTGCAATTCATGGTGCAAACCGTGGGGATTAGTAAAGTTTGTGTTTATAGCACCAATTGACATAGCTTTCTGATTCATTAGTTTTACAAATTCTTCTGTAGATTTTCCTATATAAGAAGCAATGGCTACTGCTGAATCATTACCTGATCGTAGCATTAATCCATATAACATATCTCTTAGGCTAATAACTTCACCTTCACGCAAATAAATGCTCGAGCCTTCTATTCCTACTGATCCATTGCCAATTGTTATTTTGTCGTCCAAATTGCCATTTTCCAGCGCTATTAAAGCAGTCATGATTTTAGTAGTACTTGCCATTGGCATTTTCTTATGTGCATTTTTCTCATATAAAACCCTACCTGTATTACTGTCTAACAGAATATATGATTCACCATATAAATTAAGATCTTCACCATAAGCCATACTTGAATTTAATAATATTCCTATAAGCAATATAACTATATATTTTTTAATTTTCATAACTACCTCCATACTTAATTTAAAAGAAGCAAGATTCATATCCTGCTTCCATCTTGATATTAACTTTTAATATCCTATTGCATTTGATTATAATCTGTATTCTCGTTTGAATTGTTATTTTTGTTGCTAAATGATTGCTGTAAATTTTCAGCCATCTTTTCCACAAATCCAAATAAATTTGTCAATGCGCTATTACCTTCATCAACTGTTAACAACTTAATTTGATCGTTACCTACTACAATAAAACCTACAGGAGATACGGAAACACCAGCTCCACTACCTCCACCAAATGGAAGCTTTTCTTCAGTCAATCCATCTTTTTTATCTCTAACTTTATTAAATTCACTACCACCTGATGCAAACCCAAATGATATCTTGGACACTGGAATTATAACAGATCCATCTGTCGAATGAACAGCGTCACCAACAATAGTATTTACATCTACCATTTCTTTTAAATTATTCATTGTAGTCTTCATTAATCCTTCTATTGGATGTTCTGGCAATACTATCACCACCTTTTCTTGTCTTTAAAGTCCTAATGTATGCATTAATAATATAAACCAAATTTACATTTATTATGCATGAAAAAAATAATTCAAAAACATCTTGATTAAATAATGGTATTACTTGAATATCTTTTTCCTTAATCTTATCTATATCATTGTTCCTAAGAAAAAAACCAAATACTATATTTATTATAGACCAAATAATTCCTATGGAAACACCAAGTATACTAGGATCCTTAAACCCAATATTTGTTTTCAAGTATAATTTTTCTATATTGCCTTTATCAATTAAATACTGTGAAAAGTCTATAAAATATATCTTATGTTCTCTATGATAATTATTTTTATTATCTTCCTTTTTTTGATTTATTTCTATTTTCTTATTAGTTGATTCAAAATCTTTTTTTAACAATCCGAATAAATATGTAATAGTTATTTTATACTTAGATGTTTTGGTGAATTCATAGCATATTTGAACTTTGATAGGTATAAATACTAGGATTAGAAATACTAGGAAAAACATATAGACATATATCATCTTCTCACTCCCTAAATGCCATTATCTATATATTTCCATAAAAAAGAGAAATAATACTATAACTTGTATTATTTCTCTTTATTTTCTTTTTCTATATCCTCAATTATATCTTTTAGGGGTGGTAACTTTTCCAAGTCCTCTATTCCAAATGCTCTTAAAAACATATCCGTAGTTCCATACAATATTGGTCTACCAACTCTGTCCATACGTCCAAGCTCTGAAATCAAACCTCTGTCTATTAATGTCTCTATAGATTTGTCACATCTAACACCTCTTATTGCCTCTATGTCTGATTTTATAATAGGTTGCCTATAGGCAATAATGGATAATGTTTCTAATGCTGCGTTAGATAGATTTCTTGCAACTTTAGTATTTGCCAATTTTTTTATCCATTCAAAATGTTCGGATCTTGTCCCTAATTGATAGGAATCCTTAACTTTAATTATTCTAAGACCTCTCATATTAAAGTCAAACTCATCTATCATCTCTTGAATTATCTTTGTTATTTCCTTTTCATTTATATCTAAAATTGATGCAATATCTTTAATTTCTAAGGGGTCTCCCCATGTAAATAGCAAAGCTTCAATAATAGATTTAATTTCTCTTATATCCATAAACTATTTCTCCTCATTTATTCTTCTAATAATAATTAAATCAGAAAAATCTTTTTCTTGCTTAACTTTAATATATTTAAGCCTAATCAATTCTAATATTGAAAGAAAAAAAGCAATTATCTCTTTTTTTGTATTTTCTTCATCTAGCAAGTCACTAAATTTGATACTCTCATTAATTTCTATTTCACGTTTAATATCTTCCATACATTTCTCTAGTGTATATTCTTCTCTTTGTATTTCACTAATATCTAAAACCTTATCTTTCTTTGATCGTTTAATAATAATTTTACTAATTGATTTAAGTAAAATTTCCATATTTAATCCTTCTAATTCAATCTCATAATCCTCGTAATCAATTAAATCCTCTTTAGGCTTATAGTAAACTTTAGATTGCAATATTTCAAATAAACGTAATTCTTCTGCAGCATTTTTATATTTTTTATATTCTACTAATCTTCTAACTAACTCTGCCCTAGGGTCTATTTCTTCCATTTCTATTTGTATATTGTCAGAAGTACTTTTATTTGGAAGTAACATTTTTGATTTAATTTCTAGTAAAGTAGCAGCCATTACTAAAAATTCTGCCGTTACTCCTAAATTAATATCCTCCATATGTCGAATATAATCTAGAAACTGTTCAGCTATATGACTAATAGGTATATCATAAATATCAATTTCTGCTTTGTCAATTAAATGTAGCAACAAATCCATAGGTCCTTCAAATGCATCTAACATTATTTTATAGTCCATTTACAAAACTCCCATAACTATACTATTATTAATATCATTAAATTTAACACAGCACTTATAATTGGTCCAATTATTTTATCTATTGAGTTAGTAGCTATAAGAATAATTAGAATAAAATATAAATACTTTTCATATTTGTAAAAATAAAATTCTAATTTGTGTGGTAATAAAGATGCAAATATCTTAGACCCATCTAATGGTGGGAATGGTAGTAAATTAAACACCCCTAACATAACATTATACCACATTGCAATAATTATTATATTAAAAAAAATATCATTAGTAATTATATTTGAACCTAAAACACTTCCAAAAATTATAGCCAAAATAAAATTAGTTAAAGGTCCTGCTAGGGAAACCAAAATCATTCCTAATCTTCTATTTTTAAAATTAAAAGAATTTATTGGAACAGGCTTGGCCCATCCAAATTTAAACAAGAGTAGAAATAAAAAACCCGTCAAATCTAAATGTTTTAATGGGTTTAGTGTCAGTCTTCCAGCTTCTTTGGCTGTATTGTCTCCTAATCGATATGCAACAAAACCATGGGCAACTTCATGAAAAATAATAGCAATAAAAAGTCCTGGTAATCTATAAACAACATCCATTTCCCTTAACCTTCTTTCTAAATAACCTTACATAACATTATACAACCTCGACAAATTAAAGTCGAGGTTATTAACAAAGTTTAGATTATATTTTACTTATTTACCATTCAAGTAACCTTTAATTGTTCTACCTAATATATTCAATAAATTTGCTTTCTCAATAGTAGAATTAGAAATAAGTTTTACTCTTTCTACTTCTTTGCCATTTATTGATATTATAATGGTTCCTACTTCATCATCTATTGAAATCGGTGCGTTAAGCAGATCTGGTAATACAATCTCTCTTTCTATATTTCCTTGTTCACCCTTTGGTAACAAAACAAAAATATCTTTTTCTAATACAATCTCTACTTCCTGATATTTCCCTTTTTCTATTGGTAGATTAGCTATAATATCTCCTTTTTTCCCAATATATACAGAATCGTAGTTTGCAAAACCATAATCTAACATTTTCTTTGCTTCATTAAATCTATTCTTAGAATTGTCTGCGCCCATTACTACTGATATTAGCTCTAAATTTCCACGCTTAGCTGATGCAGATAAACAAAATCCTGCCTCATTGGTTGAACCAGTTTTTATACCAGTAGCACCCTCATATTCTTTAATCATCCTGTTGGTATTCACCATTGTTTGAATCTCAGTCTTATTTTTGCCAACTGTCATATCATACATATAAATAGTAAGCCACTGCTGAATCTTATTATGCTTCAAAAGTTCTCTAGACATTAATGCTACATCATAAGCTGATGTATAGTGGTTTTCATTAGGTAACCCACTTGCATTAGCAAAATATGTGTTCTCCATTCCTAAAGATTTTGCTCTATCATTCATCTTGTTTACAAAGATTTCTTCAGACCCTGCTATATATTCTGCTAATGCTACTGCAGCATCATTGGCAGACCTAATAGAGATTGCCTTTAATAATTCTTCTACAACTTGGGTCTCACCAGCTTCCAGATATACTTGAGAACCTCCCATTCCTGAGGCATGCTTACTAACAGCTACCTCATCATTTAAAGTAATCCTACCAGAATCCACTGCCTCCATAGCTAATAATAATGTCATTATTTTTGTAATACTTGCAGGTGCCAGTCTATCATTATCATTTAAACTATAGATAATCTCACCGGTATTGACATCCATTAGTAATGCTGATTTAGCATTAACTTTTAAATCTTCTACAGCTGATACCTCTCCTGAAATGGGAAAAATAATCAAAAGCAATAACATAATGGATAAAAGTCTTCTTTTCAACTTAATACCTCCATTTCATTTATTTGCTTTTATATTCTCCACAAATTCCTTAGTTATGCAAATTAAAATAAATTTACAGTAATTGGTTATATCTAATTAACTTCTTTATAGATTAACTGTTTCCTTGTTAAATTCTTTGAACCAATTTCAAAAACTTGAAGTAAGTTTTTTTCTGCAATTTTTGCTTTCTCAATGTCATTAGAATGTATATATGCTAGTATTTCATCTTTTTCAACCTTATCATCTACTTTTTGGTTTAAAACAATACCAACAGATAAGTCTAAAACCGATTCCATAGTTTCTCTTCCAGCCCCTAAAGCTAGAGCTATTTTACCTACTTCTTCAGCATTAATGGACTTTATATATCCACTATCCATAGATTTTACTTCAATAATATATTTTGATTTAGGTAAAAGATCTGGATCTTCAACATAGGAAATATCACCGCCCTGATGTTTTACCATTTCCACAAATTTTCCGTATGCTTTTCCAGAATTAATAGCCTCAAGTAGGATTTCCCTGGCTTCTAATTCAGATTTTACTCTATTTGCTAGTACTAGTAGTTTAGAGCCAAGTACTAGGCATAATTCGAATAAATCATCTGGTCCCCTGCCTTTTAAAGTATCAATTGCTTCTTTGACTTCTAAAGCATTTCCGATTGCATTTCCTAAAGGTTCATCCATATTAGTTACAATCGCTATAGTTTTCCTACCATATGAATTACCAATAGTAACCATTTCCTCAGCCAAAGCAATGGCATCATCAATATTTTTCATAAAGGCTCCTGAGCCTACTTTTACATCTAAAATTATGGCATCTGACTCAATAGCAAGTTTTTTGCTCATAACACTACCAGCTATCAATGATCTATTTTCTACTGTAGCAGTTACATCCCTTAATGAATATAGCTTTTTATCTGCAGGTGTAATATTTCCTGTTTGGCTACAAATACAAATATTTATATCATTTGTATTTGTAATAAACTCATCATTGCTTAATTCAACTCTAAGACCCTTAATAGACTCTAGTTTATCCAAAGTACCTCCAGTATGACCTAACCCTCTCCCTGACATTTTAACAAAAGGTACGCCACAAGCAGCAACCATTGGTCCTAAAATCAAAGTAACGCTATCACCTACCCCACCAGTTGAATGTTTATCTACTTTCATACCATTAATACCATCCAAGTTAAAACGATCTCCTGATTTTATCATTGCTTTAGTTAATTCTAAGGTCTCTACCTTGTCCATTTTGTTAAAGTAGATTGCCATCAATAATGCTGACGCTTGATAATCTGGAATGCTACCATTTGTATAATTCTCAATAAAATAGTTGATTTCCTCAAACGTAAGCGAATATCCATCTCTTTTTTTCTTGATAATATCATACATTCTCATAACATACACCCCTATTAAATATTATATAATATTTCTAATATAAGTTTTTCAAACTCATCCTTTACTCTCAAGGATGTTTCAATTACCTCCTCATGATTAAGAGGTTGATCCAATATTCCTGATGCCATATTAGTTATACAAGAAATACCTAATACTTTAATACCTTGATGATTGGCTACTATTACTTCTGGAACTGTAGACATACCTACTGCATCAGCACCTAGGTCTCTAGCTAATCTTACTTCAGCTGGAGTTTCATAAGTAGGTCCCGTTAGCCACATATATACTCCTTCTTTTAAGTTTAACCCTAAAGTTTCTCCTGATTTTCTAGCCACACGAATATAATCCGCATCATAAGCTCTTGACATATCTACAAACCTAGGTCCTAGCTCATTTAAATTCTCCCCAATCAAAGGATTCTGACCAGTAAAATTAATATGATCAGATATAATCATTAAATCACCAGGAACAAAATCAGTATTAGCTCCCCCAGCTGCATTAGTTACTATGAGGCTCTCTATACCTAATCCAATCATAACTCTAATAGGGAAAGTTACATCTTTTAATGGATAACCTTCATAAAAGTGGAATCTCCCTTGCATTGCAACAACAATTTTACCCCCCAACTTACCAATGACTAATTGTCCAGCATGTCCTTCAACTGTTGATTTAGGGAAGCTTGGTATATCAGCATATTTAATAACAATGGGATCTTCGATTTTTTCAGCTAAGCTTCCTAGTCCAGATCCTAAAATTAATCCAATTTTAGGTAAATAACTTGTCCTAGATGCAATATAATCAACTGCCTCTTTAATTTTTATAATATAACTCATTTTTTTCTCCTCCTATGCTCTTGGATGCGATTTAAAATATACATCTCTTAACTCTTTATCTTTTGATGCAAATGAATAAATTTGTGTAGTAGATACATCAGAATGTCCCAACATTTCTTGAACTGTTTTCATATCTGCTCCATTTTCAATTAAATGTACAGCGAATGAATGTCTTAGAGTATGAGGGGTTATTGTCTTGCTAATATTAGACTTCTTTGTATATTGCTTAATTATCTTCCAAAAACCCTGCCTAGTTAATCTAGTACCGCTGTAATTAATAAAAAGAGACTCTTTTATATCTGTCTCAGGCCTATATGTAGCAATATAATTTGTTAAAGCATCTAATGCCATTACACCGATAGGTATAATTCTATAATTATTATCATTTGATTTTACTTTAAGTATACCCAAATCTAAATCTATAGCTTCAATATCTAGAGATATTATTTCAGAAACCTTTAGCCCAGTTGCATATAATAATTCAAGCATGGCCTTGTCACGTGAACCTTTAAAATCTTTGGAACATGGCTGAGATAACAAAATATTTACTTCATCCTCTGTTAAAACTTCAGGAATTTTTTTTTCTGATTTAGGTGATTTCAAGTTTAACGTTGGATCTTCTTTTACAAGATTATTATTTAATAAATATTGAAAAAAGCATCTTAGAGATGCTAAGTTTCTTGAAATAGTTGAAGCTGCTTTGCCATTCCTCTGCAAATCCATTAAATATGTAATAACAATAGTTTTATTCATATCATTGTAGTCTTTGATTTTATGCTCAATTAAATATTCTTTAAATTGTTCTATATCCCGTATATATGCTTCTAGGGTATTTGCTGTTAATTTTTTTTCATTTTTTATGTAATCCAAGTATTTCACCATAATTGTCATAATACTTCTCCTTTGTAATAAATTAAATATATCATAAATTTAATTCCGCGATTTTTAGAATATAGAATGTTAAAATACTATTAAATATACAGCTTATAGTAATTAATATAGATAACAAGGACATCATTATTAAATAATCACTATTGCTATTGTAGTTTATCCTACTTTTCCTTTTTCTCCAAATATTGATAGAATTCGATGTTCCCACAGCAGCTATCCCTAAATAACAAGGAATCTCTATTAAATAATGAGGAAACAAGCTTAATATAGAAAATGTAAAGCCTTTTAATCCGAATATTTTAACTAGTAATCCAACAGTAAATCCAACTCCAATGCCTTTCCAACATAAAAGTAAAGGTATTATAGGAATACCAAAACTTATTAGCCCAAATATACAAATAATAAATATTGTTTTTAAATTAGGTAATAAAGATGACAAAACAGTATCAGCAAATTTCATATTTTCATCTTTCATATATCTAAATATCCAATTAAACCTATTACTAATCTTAATACTATCTTCTAAATTTAAATTATTTGATAAGATTGAACCAATTATTATTCCTGCAATAAATAACAAACCCAATATAAAACATAATAAAAAATTATTACGAAGATTCCTTTTAATTACATTACTTAGTTTTCTAAATTCCAATTTTTTTCCCCCTTTGTAAACAAGCTATAAAAAATACTATGCAAAAAAGGAGGATATTATCACTTAATTTTTCTTATCTAAATATTTTTTTGCCATATTAATCCCTATAATAGTCTTACTATCAGTAATTTCTCCACGCTCTATCATTTTAATTAGATCATTTATATTATACTTCTCACTTTGAATAAATTCTCCAGTATCTGGTGATGCATCTCCCTCTACTAAACCAGTAGCTAAAAATAAATATATCTTTTCATTACAAAAACCAGGGGACGTGTAGAATTCTAATAAGTATTCCATCTTCTCAGCAATAAAGCCAGTTTCTTCCTTTAATTCTCTTATTCCAGTTTCTCTTGGTTCTTCATTTAATTCTAATTTACCAGCAGGTATCTCTAATAAAAATCGCTCTACTGCTTTTCTATATTGTTTAACAAGTATAATACAGTTATCTTCAGTTAGAGGTATAACTCCAACTCCTCCAGGATGCTCGATTATCTCCCTCTTAGAATATTTCTTATCTGGAAGCTCAACTGTATCAATTCTTAGATTAAGTATCTTACCCTCATATAGCTTATCAGATTTCATAGTTTTTTCTTCAAATATCATTAATACTCCTCCATTCTATAGTAAACTTACTACAAATTTTCCTACTGCACCTAAAGCAATAAAATATTCTATATCATCCTTTATGGTCCTACCCATAGAGGTAGTTTTTAAATTAAATTCACTCATTGCATCTAAAATTTCTTCCCCATCAATAAATATAATATTATGTTTTTCTCCTATCTTTGATGATTCAATTTGATTTTTCATAAAATTATATTTAGTATCTTCTAAGTATGGAAAAACACAATTAGCTTTTGTATTTGTTATCTCAGATAATATTGTAATTGTATGATGGCTAATACCTTTATGCCTATCTCTTTTATCTTTAAAGCTAATTCTAGGCACTGCAATTGCACGACCACCTAGATTATTAATTGCATCAATTATAGTTCCTTGCTCAACACCTGTAAAGCCATATTTAGTTCCTGTACCTACTATTCCTGGTCCCATTGATATTATGGTTACATCTCCCTTTAGGATTTCTTTAGCTGCAATTAAGCCTGTATAAACATTGATACATTCTAAATCACCGCCAAATGCATGCCCAATGGTAATTGTACTGTTTATAATTCCTTTTTGTTTTAGTTCTGATACAGTATTACTAAAATGTAAAGGTAAGGCTCCACCATCAGTCATAATATAATTTATATTAATATCAGGATTTAAATACTTAATCATAGCGCTAATTGGTGCAATCATACTATGTAATGTGGCTACTATAAATATGTGATCATCAAGCGATTCAAATTCATTGAATATTTTGTGATGAGGACTAACCTCTTCCTCAGCTACCAAACATTTCATTTGATATGGAGTATATCTTAATTTCATAATATGGCCTGGACCTTCAATATTCTTCGATTCACTAGAATAATTATACATTACAAAATGATGCCCACCTGTTCCTAAACTTAAATCAACTCCTGTAGTATTTAATACTACTTTATCATCTAAATGTACATTGCCTAAAAGGTCCTTATAATTAATAGCTTTAGAAATTTGTCCATCTATACTAACTTCTATCAACGTAATATGTTCAGTCTCTTTCACTATTGAAGATACAGTTCCAATCCTATAACTAATCATATATTCCCCTACCTTCCTAAACTATCAAAATACCTTAATACTTTATTATTATCAATAATCTTAGAAAAAGAAACTTTTTCAGCTAATAAATGAAATACAATTAATAAAAATAAAATAATAATTCTAAATACAAAACTAAAACTTGTTGCAGCTAATATACCTAGAGTAAAACCTAGTACATTTGAACCTACATCTCCCATCATAGCCATTGCTTTTAGATCTAATCTTATATATGGAATTAATATTCCAAATAAGGAATATATTATATAAGATTTTTCTCTAATGAATCCACTAAGTATAAATAGTAGTGCAAAAACTACAAAAACTTTAGTAGCTCTTCCTGGCCTTAAATCAAACATATTAATTAAATTTGTAAATAATCCTATTATCAAAGAATTAATGATAAAGTCTATAAAATTTATAGATATATAATTGCTAAGTATTATTGATATAAATAGACCAAACATAGCCTTGATTCCTCCAGTTGTAAGTACTCCACTAAACAACGCTTTAACATGTCCCCTCAATCCCTTAATGTTCTTTTCACCAATTAGGTCATCAAGTATTCCCAACATCCCAATAAAGCAAAAACCTAATAAATATATTAAATTATAGTTATTTTCAAACTTAAAAAAAATCTGAATTATTCCTAGAGTTACAACTTGAACAAAAACAAATACTAAGCCCAAAGATGTGGCAATTTTAACGTTTCTAAAATTCTCACAAACAATATTAGATTTTAATAGCATTTCCTTTACCATAGGTAATGCTATATATGATAGTACTAAAGATATTAAAAAACATATCAGTCCTATATAGTCCATAATTTCACCTTTTAAAATACATAATCACAAAAGTCTTTAATATATCAATAAATTGCTTTCCTCTATGTATCCATCCTTTCAAATTTCTCTCACTGTATCTATGCTTCATACTAACAGGTACTTCAATAATTGAAAATCCATTATTCAGTGTTTGAATAGTCATAGCAACTTCAATCCCAAATTTATCAGGTATATACTTTATTTTATCAATTACTTCTTTTTTATATACTCTTTGACCTGATAAGGAACTATCAATTTTTTGTTTGGTGAAGAAATAAACTCCTCTCTTAGAGAATTCCGTTACCATTCCAAATCCACCCTTTGTATCTGTCATATTACTTCTCTTTGAAAACTTCCCAATGGATACATCAGCATCACCCTTTACTATAGGCGCTAATAAACTTTCGGCTTGAACACTAGTATCTCCTAAATCCCCATCAATAAACATAATAATATCATAATCTAAATTATTTATAGCTGTTTTTATTGCAAATCCTTTTCCATAATTTTTACCTAAGTCTATTACTTTCACATCTAGTCTATTCACTATATCTAGAGTATTATCTATTGAACCATCGTTCACTACTACAATTTCATCTATTTCCTTTATTTTTTTCAGATTTTCTATTGTATCCACAATTGTACTAGCTTCATTATAAGCTGGCACAACACATACAATTTTCTTTAAACTTTCCATATTATCTCTCCCAATCTATTCTACAACAATTCCTTTAAAATTAGGTATTACATCATCTGCACTCTTTTTAATTCCATAATTTCCTGGAATACCTTCCATAGCTAATATCATTGATACTTTTCCTATTATCATATCAATGTTATCTACAGTAGAAATATCTAAATCTTTATACATTGGTATATAAGAATAGTTAACACTAGATTTTTCAACGCCTAATATAGGTATATTATGTTCTTTAGCTACCTCGACAATAGGTTTATCCACTTCATTAATCCTTTTTGATGATTCATTGAAGCTTCCTCCACATATAATCAAATAATCAATACTCTCATTGTAATTTCCCGAAGTTTCAATGATTTCATTTTTATATAATTCCTCTAGTAGGGGCTCCGATATCCCAGTTAGTATTGATTTAGTAACACTAACAACAGTATTCTCTACAATATCCGAAGGAATGCTCATCTCTTGATTTTTATATAATTCTTCTAATCCTGTTTCACTTATTATAGAACTATTCAATGTCGTTACATTGACAACTTTAGCACCTGCCAACTCTAGGTCTCTACCTATACCAGATGTAATATAATCATCTGTAGTTTCAATAATTCCAACATTTAATCCATCTAATCTATTATTTATAATAAAATTATAACTAGACTCAATATATTCATCTTTAATACTATTTTCTAACTCTAATAACTTTTCATTTGCTCGTAAGTTTTTATTTTCTTCCATGATAACCTCGAACTGTGATTCAAAAACACCAGTGATACTATCGTTTTGATTAATAATAAAACTCTGAGTATTTAGGGTAAATCCGATAAATATTCCAATCCCTAAAGCCGCAAAAATCGAAACAATTGAAATTATGTAAAATTTCATACTAGGTAACATAGTTTTTCTCCTTAAAATCCAAATAGTAGTCTAATCTTTATTTTTATTAATGTTAAAAAGCTTTTTGTAAGTGGGTTAATAATAACTAAAATAGCAATGGGAATAAGAGCTGCAGCCAGAATTATTCCCAAATATTTAGGCTTGAAGGAAGAACCATAAAGCTTATTTACCCCCTTGGCATCTACAAGCTTGCTCCCGACCTTTAATCTAACTAAAAAAGTACTAGACATGCCTGCTCTACCTTTTTCCAAGAAATCAATCATATTTGAATGACTGCCAACTGCCACAATTAAATCTGCATCTTTTTCAAATGCTAATAAAAATGCTATATCCTCGCTAGTGCCAGGTGATGGAAAGATTTTGGCTTTTATACCTAAATTGCTAACCTTCTCTAGCCCTGGTGCTCTACCATCAGAATAAGCATGGACTATTACTTCCTTTGATTTTGTTAGACAATCATCCGAAACACTATCCATATCGCCAATTACAATATCTGGTATATATCCAAATTCCAACAAGGCATCACCACCACCATCTACTCCAATTAGTATTGGCTTCACTTCATCAATATATGATTTAATAGTCATCAAATCTCTTTTATAGTCACTGCCTCGAACTACAACAAGTACATGCTTTCCTGAAATCTCAGTATCAATAGTTGGTATAGAAACTTTCCCTGTAACTAATCCCTTCTCTTTTTTTGCATATTCCAATGTGTTCTCAATAAATATATCTAACTGTTTATCTATATTATCATAACCTAATTTTAACAATTCTTCAATCATACTCTTATCAACATGAATACAATCAGCTATTTTTTTTCCCTCAAGCATTATACTAGTATCCATTACTTCTATAACATTTCCATCACTAAGAATATCAAGTTTATAAATGTCTCTCACTTCAAAAATAGGTATATTGTTTTCCATTAATATAGATGGACCTAAATTAGGATATCTACCACTTATAGTGTATTCAGTATTAATGACACATGCAACCTTTTTTTCAACCAACGATCTCGCTGCAATTTCATCTAAATCTTTATGTGAAATAATTGCTATATCTTTCTGTTCTAATCTATTTATCAAATTTTTTGTTTTCTTATCTTTCTTAACTACACCCTTAATATACACAAATTATCTCCGCCTTATATATTTCTATTATTGACTAAATATTATATATTATATCATATAATTCTCTTAGAATTTATATGATTTGAAATTAAATCTCCTCCCAATACAAAGGGAGGAGATTTCTTATGAATTATTTGCTACTAGCCCCTTCTGTTCCAATCTTAATCTATCAGCTATAAGAGCAATAAATTCACTATTTGTTGGCTTTCCTTTATTGTTATTTACAGTATATCCAAATAATTGATTTATAGTATCAACTTTACCTCTAGTCCAAGCAACTTCTATAGCATGTCTTATGGCTCTTTCTACCCTACTAGGAGTTGTATTAAATTTAACTGCTATATGGGGGTATAATTCCTTTGTAATTGCACCTAAAAAATCCATATCTTGAATAACTAGTGTAATTCCTTCTCTTAAATATAAATAACCTTTTATGTGTGCAGGAATTCCTATTTCATGAATTATCTTTGTGATTTTTGATTCTAAATCTTTCTCATTAGAACTTATTTTATTTACTGTATATACTTCAGATTGTTCTCTTGCCCTAGTAGTAACTACGCTGATTCCACTTATTTGCTGTAATCTTTTCATGAAAACTTGAAAATCAAAAGGTTTAAGCACAAAATAATGAGCACCTAATTCAATGGCCCTTTGTGTAACTCCATCTTGTCCAACTGCTGATAAAATAATTATTTTTGTTAAAAGTTGTTCATCTAAATTGTTTAGTCTCTCCAATACTTCTAGCCCATCTAAATGAGGCATAATAATATCAAGTATAAGTATATCCGGTTTTTCTCTCTCTACGATTTCTAATGCCTCAATGCCATCTCTTGCAATTCCTACAATTTCAAACTCGTCATAAGATATGATAAATCGAGATAAAATATCACAAAACTCTCGATTATCATCTGCAATAACTACCCTTGTTTTTTTCATCAGATATCCCCCTGTTTTGTTAAATTTTGGTATTTACTTCCATATACATATAAATTCGACAAATAAATAAAAACTCCTTCTTTTTTTAAAATATTTTAAAAGATAAGTCCGAAGACTTATCTTTTTTGATTTAGCATCCATTCTATATATATACCATAACCCTTGGTCGGATCGTTTACGAAAACATGTGTTATGGCACCAATTAGCTTATTATCTTGTATTATTGGGCTACCACTCATCCCTTGTACTATTCCACCAGTTTTATCTAATAATTTTTTATCAGTGACACTTATTACCATGCTTTTTTGATCTGACTTAAGTTGTTGCTGAACTTTTATTATCTCAATTTCAAATTTTTCTACCTTATTATCTTCTATTGTTGTTAAAATATATGCTTTCCCTTCTTTTACTTCTTCTTTAAAGCCAATTGGTATAGGTTTAGTATTTAAATGATTAATACCATCCATACTAATACTTCCATAAATACCATAGGAGCTGTTAAATTCTATATCTCCTAATATATTATTAGTTTCATAAAATACTCCTCTTATCTCACCAGGAGAACCTTTTTTACCTTGTTCTACCTTTGAAACCTTAGCATGCATTATCTTGCCTTTTTCTACGTTTAACAATTCTCCAGTATCTACATCAACAATTCCATGTCCTAAGGCTCCAAATCTGCTGTTAATGTGGTCTACATAAGTTAGTGTTCCTATACCTGATGTTTTATCTCTAACCCAAATTCCAAGTCTATAATAATTATCTTGAATACTCTTTACAGGAATAGCTTCTGTTGTAAATTCTGCTTTATTCCTTTGAACTACTATTTTAATATTACTTTCCTTAATCTCATTTAAGATATTCACAACATGTACTGCATCTAAGACTTTGATTCCATTTATTTCAATTATACTATCTCCTACTTTTAACCCAGCTTCTTTGGCAGGACTAGATCTCTGTCCATTAATATCTATTACATCTGTTACCGCTACAACTAAAACACCCTTTGTGTTTAATTTTACACCTATGGCATTTCCTCCGGGAATCAATTCTGGTCTATTTATTACATTTACATTATAGTTTTTAATAGGAATAAAACCTAATAATTTTAGTTGTATTTCTGACTCTCCTGCATCTATTCCAGACAAGTTATAAGATTTTTTAAATCTTGAATTGATCTCATTGTTATAACTTGCTTCTATTACATTCTCTTTTTCGTTTACATCCAAGAAAAATGGAAAAGATATATCTAGATTCTTATTCTCTCCTTTTACAATATTGATACTAGAAGGATAAAATAAAATTTTATTGGTAACTAAAGATAAACTTAATACAATTAATATTGACAATAAAATTAAAACTTTGCCACTAAATTTTAATTTACCCAATTATTATCACTCTCCTAATTATCTTTTTCATACTCACCTCCTAATAAGAATTCATATATAATTTAGCCTTATTATGATTTAATTATTCTATATAAAAAATAATTAAATTGTAAATATAATTAAGTTTTTCCAACAAAAAAAGTGTTTTGATAAATCAAAACACTTACATCATCTAAATATTAGTTTTTAATTTTTGGGACATTTCAATCATTTCAGCAGCATGGCTCAAAGTTGTCTTAGTTAAATCTACACCTCCAAGAAGCCGAGCTAGCTCTTCTACTCTTTCATTGTCAGATAATCTAGAAACAATTGTCTTTGTTCTATTATCAGAAACAATTTTACTGATTGCATAATGACTATCTCCTAAAGCTGCAATTTGAGGCAAATGAGAAATGCAAATGACTTGGTGTTCTCCTGAAATCTGAAGTATTTTTTCTCCTACTATTTGTGCTGTTCTCCCTGATATTCCTGTATCAATTTCATCGAAGATCATGGTTGGAATTTGGTCAAAAAAAGCTAAAATGCTCTTAAATGCCAGCATAATTCTGGACATTTCACCACCAGAAGCTATTTTAGAAAGTGGTTTCAAATCTTCACCATAATTTGTTGATATAAGAAATTCAATTTTATCCTTCCCTTCAGCAGTAAACTCCATACTTTCTTTAAAACTTACATTAAAATCTACATGAAGCATATTTAAATCCATTAGTTCAGTTTTCATTTTTTCTTCAATAGACTTTGAAATCTTTTTTCTTTTAATGGTCAATAATTTAGATTTTTTATTTAGACTTTCCTCTAACTCTATTATTTTTTTATTTGCATTCATTAGTTGTTTTTCAATATTAGCTAGTTCATTTAGCCTATTTTTTGCTTCATCTCTATAACTATTTACCATAATTATGGTATTTCCATATTTCTTTTTTAGTTTGTTAACTAAATTAATTCTCTCATTAAGAAAGTTTAATCTTTCTTCATCCATTTCAATATTGTCTAGATAATTCAATAAATCTCTATTTAAGTCCTTTAATTCGTATGCTAGACTTTCAAACCTATTATAAATCCCTAATAGATTCTCATCGTACTTTTTAGCATTATTTAGAAGCGAAATACTCTTATCAACTAAATCTATAATACTTGAAGAATCAAAGTTATCATTATTGATATACCCTAATGACTCTATAATACAATTTGATATACTGTTAATATTTGAAAGTCTATTATACTCATTTTCATTCTCATTTTCATCCTTATCAATAAGTCTTGCATCATCAATTTCTTGAACACGAAATCTGAGTAAATCTATTTCTCTATCCCTATCTTTGTTGTCCAAAGATAGTTTTCTCAAAACTTTCTTTTCTTCAATTAATTCTTCATAATCAGCTTTTATACTAGCTTTTAACTCAATTAATTCATTATCTCCAAAGGAATCTATTATTATCTGATGATTTGATGAATCTAATAATGATTGATGCTCATGTTGTCCAAATATATCTACCAATTTTTTTGTTATATCTTTTAGCATATTTAATGTAACGCTTTTCCCATTAATTTTAGATAAGCTTGGACCACTTGAAAATATTTCCTTACTAATTATTAGTATATTATCATTGTCTAATTCAATGAAATGTTCCTCTAATAAGGGTACTATAGTTTTGAGATCTTCTATGTAAAAGATCCCTTCTAAATAAGCTTTTTCATGCCCAGTTTGGATAAAATCTTTATTAGACCTAGATCCTAAAATTATGCCAATTGCTTCAATTAAAATGGACTTTCCAGCCCCTGTTTCCCCTGTAATAATATTTAATCCACTAGTAAAATTCATCTTTAAATCCTCAATAATTGCAAAGTTTTTAATATTTAACTCAACAAGCATATTAACCCCCCAGAATAGTAATTAAATTTAACTAAGAGTGCTATGAGCTTCTTCAATAATTTCATTAATGGACTCATCATTAATAGCATCCATATTATTGTTTTTTAAACAAATTAAAAATTCTATATTTCCTGTAGCTCCTGTTATAGGTGAATAAGTAATACCACAAATTCCTACACCTAATTCATTACAAAAATCAGATATATTTCTAATCACTTCAAAATGAATATTCTTTTCCCTAACAATTCCTTTTTTACCTACCTTATTTTTACCGGCTTCAAACTGTGGTTTAATTAAAGCGAGTATTTCTCCATTTTCAGATAAAAGTTTTTTTGCAACTGGTAAAACTAATTTTAATGATATAAAGGATACATCTATAGATATAAAATCCATTTTTTCACCTATATCATCAAGACTTACATTTCTAATATTAGTTCTTTCCATAACAATTACTCTTGGATCATTTCTTAATTTCCAATCTAATTGACCATAACCAACATCTACAGCAAAAACCTTAATAGCCCCATTTTTTAACATACAGTCTGTAAAACCACCTGTAGAAGCGCCTATATCCATACTTGTTTTATCTTTTAATGATAAATCGAAGAAATTAATAGCTTTTTCTAATTTCAGACCACCTCTACTTACATAAATATTAGGATTTTCCTTAATTACAATATCAACATCTTCATCTAATTTATCTCCTGGCTTATCTACTCGAAGATTCCCAATGAAAACGGAACCCTCCATTATTACCCTCTTCCCTTTCTCCCGTGAATCTACCAACCCTCTTTCAAACAAAATCACATCTGCTCTTTTTTTCACTTTCATCTCTCCATTAACTATTATCTATATTTTTATAATGTAAACACCTAATTTTCACGCTCTATTAGTTTATCAGTAAGCCATATAAAGAAGTCAATTTCTCTTCCCCTCAGGAGTTTAAGTGATTCTTTCGCATTAACACTATATTCAATTAGATCATTCTTTGCTTTTTCGATATCATGAAATGTTAAATATGTCAATTTCTTGATACCATTATCTTCTTTCATGTCCAATATATCATCCCTAATCTGATATGCAAGACCAAGGTTTAAACCAAATTTCCTCATTGTCTCAATTTCTATATCACTAGCTCCTCCTATTATTGCGCCTGTAACTAAAGAAGCCTGGATTAAAGCAGCAGTTTTAGTCTTATACATAAATAAAAGCTTTTCTTCTGACATCGTGTCATGATTAGAAAACAAATCGACTACCTGACCACCTATCATTCCATATATACCAGAATAATTGCTAATTTCTTGAAAAGCCCTAGTTTTTCTTTTATAATCACTAATTGTATTAGAGTTTTCTACTATATCTTTAATAATAGTTTCAAAAGCATGATTCAATAATCCATCACCAGAAAGAATCGCCATAGCCTCACCAAATACCTTATGATTAGTTGGTTTTCCTCTTCTTAGATCATCATCATCCATAGCTGGAAGGTCATCATGTATAAGAGAATATGTGTGTATCATTTCAATACCAATTGCACAAGGAATAGCTTCCTTGTAGCTACCGTTAAACAACTCACAAGATTTCAAAGCCATTATTGGTCTAAGCCTCTTACCTCCTGTGAATAGGCTATAATCAATTGCTTCAAAAACTCTAGTTTGAAAATTATTTTTGTTACTAAATAACTGTTTTAATTCCTTGTCAATTTCAATTCCCAAAGAACTTAATTCACTTTTAAAATCCATATCTATCCTCCTGTGGGGAATACTACTTCCTTCATTATTCCACCATCATCCTTTAACAATACTTTTATTTCACCTTCTGCCTTACCTAGGAGATCATTACAGTAATTATATAACTCAACACCCATTTTAAACTTTTCCATAGTATCATTAATTGAACAGTCACCGGATTCTAATTCTTTTAAAATACCTTCAAGTTTTAAAACTGCTTCCTCATAGGTCAAACTATTAGTCTTCACTTATAACTTCCCCTTTCTCAATTTTATTGATTGAAGATACTATCTTTCCATCAGCTAGCAACAAACCTATCTCTTCACCTAATTTTACATCATTAATTGACTTAATAATATTTCCTTCACCACTTATTATTATACAATGTCCCTTGTCTAACCCAATTAATGGATTTAATAAATTTAACTTGTTCTTCAATATCATTAATCTAGATTTATTATCACTTAAATACCTTTCCATTGAGTAATTTAATTCCTTTAACATTGAATCCATCTCTTGTTTTTTATCCCTAATTTGATTTATTGGATTATAAAATTTGAGATTGGAACTTAAGTATTTAAGTCTTATCTCATTATCCTTCATGTTTTTATTAACTAATTTAATCAATCTAATATACTTGTTTTCAGTTTCATAATATAGATGGTTAATATCAGGTACAGCAAGTTCTGCAGCTGCTGATGGCGTTGGTGCCCTAAGATCAGAAACAAAATCTGATATAGTAAAATCTGTTTCATGGCCTATTGCTGAAATTACAGGGGTTTCCAATTTATATATTGTCCTAGCAACATCTTCATCATTGAAAGAAAATAGTTCCTCAATAGAACCACCACCTCTACCAACTATTATCAAATCTATATCTTCTCTGCTATCAAGATATCTCAGTCCTTGGCAAATTTCTTTAGGTGCTTGCTCTCCTTGTACTAAAGATGGATATATGAGTATATTACAAATAGGAAATCTTCTATGTAAAACTGTAATTATGTCTCTGATTGCAGCACCAGTCGAAGATGTTACAACCCCTATCTTTTTTGGCATATAAGGTATTGGTTTTTTGATAGATTCATGAAATAGGCCTTCTTTTTCTAGCTTATTCTTTAATTGCTCAAATGCCTTATATAAATCTCCTACACCACTTTCCTTTAAACTTCTAACATAAAGTTGATAATCTCCTTCTTTTTCATATACAGAAACATATCCTGTAGCTATAACTTTCTTTCCATCTTCCATAGAAAATTTTAAAGATTCGGCATCTCCTTTAAACATAACAGCTTTAATCTTACCTTTTTCGTCCTTTAAATTAAAGTACATATGCCCACTATAATGGTTTTTAAAGTTAGATACCTCGCCTTCTACACTGATATTTGATAGAATCATGTCAGTTAAAAATACTCTTTTTATATAATTATTTAGTTCACTAACCTTCAAGGCTCTAATTTCCATAGGTTACCTCCTTAATACATCTATAAGTTATTAAGAGATCTAACGAATCCTCCTAATACACCATTGATGAATTTAAAAGAATCCTCCGAACTATACTTTTTAACAATTTCTATAGCTTCATTGATTGATACTTCAAGTGGAATATCCTCACGGAATAGTATTTCATATATTGCAATACGTAAAACAGATAAATCAACTTTCGCTAGTCTATTTACATTCCAGCCTTCTAAATTCGCTTCTATATGATTATCAATTTCGATAAGATTACCTTTAATTTTAGATAATGCATCCAACAAATATTCCTTTTCCATATCCTCAAAGGAAAAGTTTTCTAAATAAGTAACTAAAGCTTCCTCTGAATAATCCTCAGTAACTTCCATTTGATAAAGTAATTTCATCGTTCCTTCTCTTGCTTGTTTTCTTCCCATTTCTTCCTCCCCAAAAGTTTAAAGCATCACTATAATACTATTTAATAGAGTAATTTATTCTCTCCTTAATAGTCCACTAGAAATGACATTATGTATATTTATATTTAATTCCTTAACAGTAGCTCCAGTGGCCTTTTCAATATGATTTTTTACTAAAGCTTGTAATTCCTTAGAGATCTCTGGAATATTGGTATCTGCTGAAACATCACCTTTCATTTCAACCTCAATTTTTCCCTGGATCAAATTCACAGTGGTCTTAATATTACTTATACCTGAAAATTTTTCTACTACATTTTGAACAATTCCAACAATAGTATGAGAATAAATAACTACCTCTCCATATTCATTTTTCATGGCTAAAAAGGATCTATCAACGTTATTTCTACTGCCAGTTATGCTATGAAATAACAAAATAATACTAGCTGTAAAAATAATTATTCCCATAATAGTGTAATAATAATTGCTTTCCATATTCTCAACTAAATTAATAGCATTATCAAGAGAAAAAATCCCAATAAAATCAAAGGGAATTAATGCTATAAATAAAGAAATTATTGCTAAAAACAAGGAAAACAAAGCTAAAATTAGTCTTTTAATTATCTTCACAGGTATATCCCCTTTCATAATATTTAAAATTACCCTCTGATTCTCAGAGGGTAAAACTTTTACTTTGCTCTTGTTTCTGTATCTATTTTGCTTTCCTTTTGAATACTAACTCCTTGGATATTAACATTAACTCCAACTACATTTAAACCTGTCATAGTTTCAATAGTGTTTTTAACATTTTTCTGAATTTCTTCACCTAATTGTGAAATCTTTGTACCGTATTCAACAATAATAAATAAATCTATGGTTACTTCATTGTCTTGAAGCTCTACCTTAACACCTTTTGATAGGTTTTTCATGCCCAGTTTCTCTGTAATGCCGCCTGTAATTCCACCACTCATACTAGTAACACCAGTTATTTCAGTAGCAGCAACTCCTGCAATTATGGCAACTACATCATTAGAAATCTTTACTGTTCCATTTTCCATATCTTCATTATTTATTATATCATCCATACTAAACACCTCCATACATCAGTAAGTTCTTAAAGCTATTATATCAAAGCCTAATATCATTTACAAACATTTCTACTTTTTTTTCATTATTTTAATATTATTTGTTTCATATTCTGTTTCTGATTTAACAATATCAAGAATCTTAACCATATCCTGTTCCTCAAGTTCTACTGCAGACACAACAATTTTTATATCTTTATTCGTTAGAAATACTATTGCGTCATCATATCCCTTAGCTTTTATCAAACCTTCTATTTGAAGTTCTATTTCAGAATTGCTTCCAATTTCCATTATTTCTTTTTGAGCATCTGACCTAATTATCTCTGTAGTGTTTGCATTATTTATGATTTCATCTAACCTATCTACTAAAGATGCTCTTAGTTTATCTCTTGATAATCTATATTCCACAAAGTAATTTTTTGCACTTATACTTGCTTCAGTATACATAGCTTCTAGGGCTTGATTCTCATCAGATTTTGCAGAATCAATTATATCAACTTCTTCATTTGAATCAACAGCTAAATCACTTTTTTCTTTACTATCTTCTACTAAATTATCTTCTACTAAATCATCATTATTATTGTCCTTATTCACCAACTCTAACATCTCATGATTTTGATAGTCCTTTGATGATTTAAGTTGGGCTTGTTGTGTCAATTGATGTTGTAAATATCCCGTAAATACCAATAGTACTACTAGTATACCAATAATTGCTGGCCTCTTAATTTTAAACATGATTATTCCCCCTTATTTACTTGAATATACTTGAACCTTGTTTCCCTTTATTCCCAATACAGTCTTAACTGCTTCATATAATGTTTCTTTTATTTGAGGATCATCTGCTCCTGATGCAACAACTATAACTCCTTGTACTTTTGGCTTAATCTCTTTCAATACCATAAGTTCTTCATCATTGCCCTTGGTCAACACTTGAATAGTTAAATCTTCTCTAATAGTCTCTCTAGTACCTCCTTCAGAATCATTTTCAATTGTATTCTCAGTAGTCTTTGTAGTATTGTTGGCCATCACTTTCTCTGCACTGTTTTCTAAAGTTATCATGACACTTACATTGCTTACACCATCTAATTTTTCTAGAATTTCTTCTAATTTGTTCTCTAAATAACTACTATAATCCAATTCCATATTATAACCATATTCTGTTTTATAGACACCGCTATTATCTTTTTCACTTTCAATGTCAGGTATCATAAATTTATTAGCTACAATTAAAAGTATGATTGATACCATAAGTATTATGAGTAAATTGTTGATAAATTTTTTATTATTTACTTTATCAAGATATTTTTTTAATTTTTCAAGTAGTTCATTCATTTTTATCACCACTCTTCTTTTCATACTTACTTATAACAATTTTTTCTTTTTCAATGGAATACGTGCTTGATATTAGGTCTTTCAATTCATTAAATTCATTACTTTCTACTTTGTCTTCTATTCTGGGATTGATTTGTACATCTACAGGTACTACCTTACTTACAGAGATTTTTTTTCCTTTTTTATTATTATTTTCATTCTCATCAACTAGAAGATCAAGATAGTCAATTTCTCCATACTTTTCCTTATTATTTATTATTCCTACAGAAATATCTATAATTTTATAATTTGTACTGTAATCAACCAGGTCGATTATTTCTTTGATAATTTTATCTTTGTATAAGTTCTCTATTATCTCTTCTTGTTGGGTATGAAATTGTTTATTACTTGCAACTTCATTTGGTGTATAATACTTGAATACTTCCTGATCCAGATTAAAATCCAATTTCATCAGTTTTGCAAAGGGATTTATTATGGTATAAATAATCAACAATCCAATTACAAGATTTATATATCTTTTCATGTTTCCATTTGGCATGACAAGTTCAACAATCGAAATTAGTATAAATAATACTACAATATCTTTTAGCAATGAACTAATAAAGTTTATAACCAACATAAACTCACCTACCTTAACATTAGTAAATTATTTCCTGCTTCCACAATTATGGTTATTGTAATAAAGAACATTGTCGCTGTTGAAATAAGACTAATAAGTATAAGTAGTAGAGATTTCCCAACTTGGTTAAAAAACTCCACTAAATTACTTGACCCAATTGGCTGTATTACAACTGCAATTATCTTATATAATAAGAGCACAACTAGAATCTTTATAACAGGTAAAATGCAAATGAATAAAAGAACTAAGAGTCCTATAAATCCAAGGCCATTCTTCAATATTGCAGAGCACCCTACTACAGCCTCTACTGCATCAGCAAGGAAACCTCCTACGATGGGTATAAATTTATCTACAGCAAACTTTGCAGTTCTAATAGTTAAGCCGTCAATTTTTGAACCTAACCCATATATAGTAATTATTCCAATAAACAATGTTAAGGACCCTGTTATTATGAAAGTAATTAATTGTCTACCTAACTCCGATAGTTTGCTAAACTCTATTCTATTAGAAATATTTGATACAATACTGATTATAAAAGAGAAAAATATTAATGGTATAATTATGGTTTTTACTAAAGATCCAATTAAATTTACAGTCATAATTATCATAGGGTGAAATAACATTCTAGTATTTGGTCCAGATGCTGCTGTGAGTAATGTGAGTAAAATTGGAAGAACTGCTTGCATAAATCCAACCATTTTATCTATAGCCCCTTTGGCCAATTCCATAGTCTGATTAAAGCTACTTATAACTAATATTGCAATTAATACAAAAGATATATAATTACCTAACTCTGCAATAGACCCATTTTCAAAAGTTGACTGTAAATTTGTCAATAGCGATGATATCAGCGTAATCACGAGAATCTTTGCTAATAATCCTAATGACATCCTTAATTCTCTGAAAAACATCATACTAATGGACTTAGCAATATCACTAAGGCTTAATGAAATCTCACCTTTAATCAATCTTAATATTAGATTTTTTGTATCTACTTTAGGCAATATTTCACTTTCTTTGATAGTATCATCTAATATTTTCTCTATCTCATTGATGTTTAGTGTATTCATTTGGTTTTCTATTATAGATAAACTTTCATCTTCTCCGTAAACAAAGCTACCAGATATTAGCATATATACTATTATAATGATGTATACTTTTTTCATAATTTCACCTTTAAGGAAGTATTTTTATTATCAAATCCATAAGAGCCAATAAAATAGGAATAGCTAGTACCATAATAATAACTTTACCACCTAGCTCAATTTTCATTGCTATACTATCTTCACCAGCATCCCTTGAGATCTGAGCACCAAATTCTATTAAGTACGCTATTCCAATTATTTTGAGAATCGTAGAAAAATATGTAAATTCAATGTTAACTCGTCTAGAAAGATTATTTAATGTCTCAATTATATAGGATAGTTCTCCCAGAATCATGGTGAAAATAATTACTCCAGTTATTATGCTAATAAATAAGGTAAATTCAGGCCTTGTCCTCTTTAGAATAACACTAAGGACAGTAGCCACCATGCCGATACCAACTATTTTTATGATTTCCATAGGCTATTCTCCTTTTTAAAGTCTAAATAGAACTTTTATATTCTCAAATAGCTTACTGACTAATGTAATTACAACTCCAAAAGCAATAACCAGGCCAACTAAAGTTACAATAAATCCATATTCTTCTTTCCCAGACTTATCTAGCAAAGTATGTATGACTGCTACAAGCATTCCTAAGCCAGCTATCTTAAATATTAAGTCTATTTCCATATGATTCCTCTCCTATATCAATATAATTATTAGGCCTATCCCTGTTATGACTCCTAAACTCTTATATAATTTCTCATCCTTATTCCTTTCCATTTTTGCTTCTAAAATATGGGCTGTTATTTGATTGTAGATTAATAAAAAGTTTTTCTCCTGATCAATTCGATCCGATGTGCCTAAAACTCTACCTAATGATAGAAATGTTTCAACATCATCCTTCCTTAAATAAAGATCATTATATAGAATTTCTTCTATAGATAAAAAACTATTAAAGACTTGACTTCTTTTATTAGTTAATAAATCTTCTTTTATTTTATTAAATATAAATGCAACCCTAGGATTTCCTTTATTGCATACATTTGATAGCGCCTCTGGTAAAGGTGTTGCTCCAAAAACAATTTCAGTTTCTAAGATTTTGATACATTGCTCTAGATACATTAAATTTTCTAATCTGAACGAGAATTTTTTACTATAAGTATAGCCAATGATGGTACATGTAGAGAATATTGATGAAATCAAAAGTAATTTGAATAGAGTCATCTCAATCTCCCTTTCTAAAGTCTATAGACTCAAAACTATAACCATCTATTAATTCTTTTATTGTACCTACACCTCTTGACCTATCAAGTATGATGAATCTTCCAAATACACTTTCCTTAAATAACTCTTCCATACTCTTTTTTCCCATTATCTCTTTTAAACTACTACCATGAACAGTTGCAATAAGCTTAATTCCAGCTCTTAAAGCCTCATTAATGGCTTCAATATCCTTTTTCCCTCCAATTTCATCAACTGCAATGATATCAGGTGACATAGCCCTAATAGCCATCATAATACCATCAGATTTTAAGCAACCATCTAAAATATCTGTCCTTATTCCTACTTCATTTTGTGGTATATTATTGTATACTCCTCCTATCTCTGATCTTTCATCTACTACACTAATCTTAAATCCTTTTCTATTTAATGATCTATTTCCATCACTTAAATTTCTTATAATATCTCGTAGTAAAGTCGTCTTTCCACACTGGGGAGGAGATATTATTAAAGTACTATGAACAAATTCCGAACCTTCTAGTAGATATGGAGTAATATAGTCAGATATTCCTTTTTTTTCTCTACCAATTCTAATATTTAAAGATGAAATGTTTTTTATTGTTTCAATTCCATTTGGTCCATAAACTACTTTGCCACCTATTCCTACTCTATGACCACCTTTTATCGTAATATATCCATTTCTGATTTCCTCCATATATGCATATACAGAATAGTTGCTGATTATTTGAAATGTAGATTTAATATGTTCCTCATTAATAATGATTGCTTCTGAAGAATCAAATCTTACCCTTCCATCTTTTGTAACAAAATAATCTTTGCCTTCACAGGAAATAGATAAGGGTTTTCCATTACGAAGTCTAATTTCTTCAGATTTTTCTTTGTAGCTATGAGGTATCCGAATCATTATTCTCCTTAATTCTTCTGATATGTTTTCTATTAGTAAATCAAATATTTTTGAATCTCTTACCACAACATGTCCCTCCCTTACATTAATTCTATGATATTACTATGAGTTTATTCCAAAAACATAAAAAATCCTAATGCTTAAAGCATTAGGATTTTTTATGTTTTTCTTTATAGTTTATTCTTCTTCGTCGTCTCCACAATGGCAACAACAATCTTCATCATCACAATAATCATCGCAATCATCAAAATCGTCAAAGTCAAAATCATCTTCATCATAATCATCGTCAGAACCATATAGCTCATCTTCAACATCAGCTAAATCTTCATCGATGAAGTTTACATACTCTTCTAATTCCACTTGATTGTCAATAGTTTCATCCATTACATCAGCAAATTCTTCTAATATGTCTACTATATGAAGAAGTAATTTGCCTTCCTTAGTGTTCTCATCAACGCCTAGACCATCAGCCAAACCTTTTAAATAAGATACTTTTTGCATTAAATATTCCATTATTATCCCTCCAAATTTATATTTTAAAACATTATTACCTATACTCTTGACATGTATTCCCCAGTTCTTGTGTCAATCCTAATTACATCTCCCATATTTACAAACAAAGGAACATTTAATGTTGCTCCTGTTTCTACTGTTGCTGGTTTAGTAGCGCCTGAAGATGTATCTCCTTTTATTCCTGGTTCAGTAGCTGTAACCTCTAGTTCAACAAAATTAGGAGGCAGTACTTCAAAAGCCTTACCACGATAAAATTTAATAGTAGCACTATCATTTTCCTTCAAATAGACTATAGCTTCTTCTACTGAAGATTTATCTAGTGGAAGTTGTTCATAGGATTCTGGATCCATAAAGTAAAATAATTCTCCATCATTGTATAAGTACTGCATTTCTCTTGTTTCAATAACAGCCTTTTCAAACTTTTCACTTGGATTAAATGTAATATCCTTAGTACCACCAGACATAACTGATTTAATCTTCGTTCTAACAAAAGCTGCTCCTTTTCCAGGTTTTACATGTTGAAAGTCGATTACTACATATACATCACCATCCATTTCAAATGTCAAACCTTTTCTAAACTCATTAGCAGATATCATATTATTACCCTCCTAGACTTTACTTATTCAGTAATTTTATGGCTTCCATAGCAATTAAATAGCCATTTGAACCTAAACCACATATTTGTCCTGTGCAAACAGGAGATATAACAGATTTCGTCCTAAAATCTTCCCTTCCATAAATATTTGATAAATGAACTTCAATTGTTGGTATATGAAGAATTTCAATAGCGTCCCTAATAGCAATACTATAATGTGTAAATGCAGCAGGGTTTATTATCAACCCAGAATAATTCAAATCTATAGATTCCTGAATTTTGTCCACAATCTGTCCTTCATGATTTGATTGAAAAATCTCGATATCAATATTTAATTGAGTAGCTTTAGTCTTTAATTGCTCATTAATCTCTTTTAGAGACTTTTCTCCATATACAGATTGGTCTCTTTTTTCTAAAAGATTTAAGTTTGGACCATGAATTACAAGTATCTTCATTAGCAAATGCCCTTACCTTTCCAATTTATTATATCAGTCTCTATTATTTATCTCAAGAGTTTATTTTAACACATCTTTCCAAAATTTCATAGACAATTTCTTGAATTGATTTCCCATCTACTAAAATTATGTAATCTGAAGAAACTGTATAAAGTTTTTTTCTAAAATTATACATAGAATTTACCTTTACAAAAATATCTTCTCCATTTTCTAATAAAGGTCTGTTAATCTGCGAGCTCTTTATATTGTTTACTATATTATCTATGGAAGATTCCAAAAGCACTATAATGCCTTTAGTTTTTAGTTTTGTAATATTGTTACTATCTAATACAACTCCGCCCCCTGTAGATATTATAGCATTTTCGTATTTGAATAAGTTATCAATCACTTTAGACTCTAATTCTCTAAAATAAGTTTCCCCATAAGTTTTAAAAACTTCTTCTATACTGGAGCTTACCTCTTTTTCAATGATATGATCAGTATCTAGAAAAACCCTATCCAATACCCTAGATAATTCCATTCCTACAGTAGTTTTTCCAGTACCACTCATCCCGATTAATACAATATTCTTCATATAAATCACCTATTCATCATGATGAGGGTTCTTCCCTACAATTTCTATAGCCTTTGTAATAGCAGTTACAACATTAGTATTAAATTGTAGATTCATATTGTTTGCTTTTGCATATGCATATCCTTCTTCAGTTACTACATAATTTGGAGCTAGATTGTTTAATGCTATTGCAATAATATCCATTTGACATCTTTTACAAGTACATTGCCCATTAATTTGAAATAAAACACTATTTAGTACATTTAACACTTCATCTTCTATTAAATTATGTATCTCCAAAAATATTTTTCCCCCTTAAGCTAATTACTCTTCATTAAAATAATCTTTGGTTCAAGAAAACCTGGTACCAAAGTTCCATATTTGTAAATGCTAAACCTATCATATACTATATCGGCTTTTTCACTAAATGCTTTATAATCTACCAATCTATCCAAAATTATAATACCCTTAATATTAGGCCTTTCTAAAGTATCAATTATTATGTTCCCATTCACTACTACTATTATACCATTAAATTTGAATTTACTAGTTATAATTAAATTTCCTTCAATAAATAATATACCAGAAAGACCTATCTCTATGTTTTGATTATTAGTATCACCAATATAAAAATTAATAGAAGAATCGTTATATTTTTTTGCCACTAAGAATACTTCTTTTTTCGCAAACTTTTCAATATATGGATCTTGCATGTTGTCTCTGGATGCTGATATTACAAAATCACTACCTTCTTTGGATAATTGAATTCCACTGTACATAGTTGATTCCATCCCATAGATTTCACTAGGTACATTACAATTACTAATACTAATATCTTTAGTAATCTTATTGAGCAATAAATCATAATCATTTTTATTTAAATCTAGGACAGAATTTGGCTCAAGAATAGGTTTCCCATTTTCAACAAGTTCATTAAAAAGAGATATGCTTGAAATAACTTCTGATTTTACGCCTTTATGGTTACTCACTGAAGTTAACTTTAACATCTTTCTACCATCTTTATCAGTAATTATAACCTTTACTTTATTTATATCATCACCTTGTCCTAAATCCTCATTGTCAATAATTATATCTTTTGGAAATGTAGGAAAAGGTAATGATCTAAAATGATCTTCTAACATAGGATATAATTGGTTAGAATAATATTTTTCTTCCAAAAGAGACATATGTATTTTTCCCTCAGAATAATAAAAAGCTTGAGTATTATTACTAGTTGAGTCTAAAATGAAGTACTCCAATACGGTAATATAACCTAAATATAATGCCATAATCATCAATACAGACATAATAATTAATGAAATAACAGAAATATAGCCTTTTCTCATTCTAAAAACGCCTCCAGTTAGTAATCAATGGGACATCTAATTAAAATACTAGCTTTTATATTTAATTCTGATTTGTTTTTATTAAAATTAAAATCCAAGTTAACCATATTAAACTCATTTTCCAATTTCGTGTTTGATATACTATCTACATACTCACATAGTTCATTATGTCCATCGAAATAATAGGAAGTAGGGTAAGTTTTGTTCGCTCTAGTGCAAGCCAACCTGACTAGTTTATCATTCTTTAAATGATAGGTAATATATCTATAGCTTCCATTTTCTTCATCTATCATTATAACAAATCCTATATTAGTAGGAAATTTAGTTTTTAAACCAATAATCTTATCTGAAGATATAATTTTATCTGCTGATTTAATATCATCTTTAATAAATTCAATTGCATACCTACCATTTAAAATTAGATCATCCTTTTCTTCACCTAAAGTGCAAACGTCTATGGAAAAATCAAGTATACTAAAGAGTGATAAGATAATAATTGAACTTATTCCTAAGGCTAATAAGACCTCTATTAAAGTAAAACCTTTATTTGGAAGGTAAATATGCCGTATACTTAACATTACTAACATTGCTCCCTTCTTTATCTTCATAAACAAAAACTGTTAACTCCCATAATCTTTCAGATTTTTCTTTTTTAGTTAGTTTAATAATAAATTTCTCTTCGGTTTTGTTTTGTGGTAGTGTTAATTCAATCTTACTTTCGGTTTTAAATAACTCTATTATGTCAACTACCTTGGTATCATATATAAACATGTCCACACCTTTTTCTATATCAAAAGCTTTTATTTTTTCGATTACCATTTCACCTAAGTAAATCATCTCAATTTTTGTATTATGATTCCTTATCCTATTTAAGGATGAGTTTATAATTGGCAATACAGTTACAGTAATCAATCCTAATAGGCATAAACCCAAAATTGTTTCTACTAAAGTAAAACCTCTTTTCATAATAAAATTACCTCGATTCATTTTTCTATGATATAAAGATTAACTTTCCCAGTAGCAGGAGTAATAGTAATTTGTATGTCTTGCTTTTTTCTATTTGTGACTAGAATTGTTCCTGCACGATCTGGCGTTCCAGTAGGAAAGAAATTAATAGCATTTTTAAAGTTGTTATTTATTATTAATATACCATGTGAAAATTGCTTATCCTTAATGATAGTTGGTTGCTCTTTTCCCTTTACAATCTTATAACTATTATTCTTTATATCTATATAAACTCCGTAAATGGCATTTTCAACAACAGCACTATTCCTAGCAAAGATAATATCTCTCTTAAACTCCAAAAGTTCTTTCTTTTCCCTTGTATTAAATATAATATTTAAACTAGGTATTGCAGCTGATAAAACAATAGCAATTAAGGCTAATACTACTAATAATTCTAGTAAAGTGTAACCGTATTTTCTGTTTCTGAAATTTAATATTGCCATTCGTTAAGTAAGTAGAGCATATAAACCAGTTCAGCCCTAGTAATTTTTTTATTCATACTATCCCAACTTTCTGATCTTATGGATTTTTCATACATCATCTTATCAGCAAAAAAACTCCAATTAAAACTTTTATCATTTAGTGCTTTTGACATAATAAATTCAACTTCTTTATAAGTAATAGTATCATGAGGTCTAAAAGTGCCATCAGGATATCCATTTACAATTTTATAATGAGTAGCATAAGATATAGCTTTTTCTGCATATCCGAACTCATTATAATCTTTGAAAGAAGTAATATTTGAAGAATCAAACGGAGGGTACCAATCAAATAACCTACTTAATATAGTTACAAATTCACCTCTTGATATCTCTTTGTTTGGCTTAAAAGAACTATCAGGATACCCATAAATTATTTCTCTCTTCACATAAGTATTTATTTCATCTTTAGCCCAATTACCCCTAGAATCATGAAAAGATGGTAATTCATTATCAACTCTTACAGCATAAATGTTACCTAAAAGATTTATATTATTTATATTTAAATCCGAAATCAAATAGTCTCCCTCTTGCCTAGAAGGTATATAAATCCATTTATTATAATTATATTTATATATACCATATTTAACATCCTTACCAAAGGATTTAAACTTAATAGTAATCCTCTTATTCTTATCAAATGTACCTGCTAAATTTAATATCTTTAACCCATAAAGCCCTGAAGCTTGTGTATACCTTTTAGAATTAAGATTTAAATAGGAAGTAGGAATACTATCAATAGTTACAACTACATCATTGTAATATGTTCCTGCCTCAATATCTACTAGGAACTTATCATCTTCAGATATGCCAATATTTTGACTGCCATCAATTGAAATCTTCTCAGTATGAGTCTTTACTCTGTTATTATCCTGTTGTAGCTTCTTATAATTTTGGTTATAGGATTTCATAAACTCATCCCAATAACCTGTTATAAAAGCAATTCTATAGTTCGTAGATTGGAATTTAAGTCCAAAATCATTAATAATTATTTCATCATCTACCTTATGACTTGTCCACGAATTTGCTTTTTCCATAGTAATATCTATAATAGCTGCATATTCACCCTTCATTTTACCTATAGTTCTTCCACCTTCTTCCCCATTTAAATCAGGTGTTTCTATAGTGTCTTTGTTGGACTTTCTATATGCCTCATTATAGTAAAACATATAGCCACCTTCAGTTTTTCCACCAGAGGTACTTTGTCCAAGTTCAAAAGCTGCTAAAAAAGCAACTTCATATTCATTTAATTCATTGTCTAAATTGAACATATCAATTATTTCTCGCTCTGAAGGAATATTTCTTCTATATTCATTACTAAATCCTAGTAAATAATCCTTTCTTCCATGTAAAGTAGCTAGATCTCTTGCGTAATCATCTCCGTCTATCAAACCTTGTTCATAGGAATAATTCTTTTCCCCTAATTTTGCCACTTGGAATGCAGCTTCAAATGATGCTTTATATGCTTTCCTAAACTCATCTATAAAACCATCTCTATATTCTCTAAACTCTTTGCTTAATTCAAACATATCATTTAACTTTGTATCACTCGAAACATACTTTTCCCAGTTGTTTTTATCTCCAGATTTATATGCAATATAACCTTCTATTCTACCCATAACAGTTCCAAAGTCCTCTGCACCATATATTGTTATAGTTAAGCTTTCCTTTTCATCCTCATTAGTTATTGAATTATATCCAATTGTATATCCTTGGTTAAATCCATTCTTAAATCCTTGCTTAAATCCATTAACATAATCCGTGTCTTTTTTTATAGAACCTAGTTTTTGTTCCCATTCAATTGTTCTTTTCATCAATTCAACACTTTTAGTATTAGTTTTATTAGTAGCATCTTCTTTGCCTACAGTTTCACCTTCAGATAATCCAGCTATTTTACCATCAGCTTTACCTAGGGTAGATTCAGAGCTAGTTATATTTGCAAATACGGAAGTACTAGTAAAAATGATTACTGCTAATATTAAAATTGATAATATATTATATCTCCTCACTTTTTCACCTTCTTATCTTTTTTTAAGTATAAGAACTTTGCCAACTGGAATTATATCCAAATCACTTATCTCATTTAATTTCAAAATCTCATTTTTATAACTCTTAGTTTTGTAATATTTCATGCTTATTGTTTCAATAGTGTCCCCTTGCTTAACTATATGGAACATATAGTCTCCTACACTCATATCTTTTCCATCTGCATCAATATTTCTAGTATAAACTGCTTCTAGCTTGTCCATTAACAACACACCGAAATTATCCCTATCCTTTGGAATTTCAATATATAGTTTTTCTATATTAAGTGGATAAATCCATAGTTCTTTTGGAGGGTTAGTCTCAATATACTTCCATCCAGTCCATCCTATACCTTCTATGAGTGGTATATTGATTTCCTCTCCCATTTGCCCTCGAAATGAGATCCCAAGAGTAGCAGGAGAATAATCATAGGAATACACCCAAAGTCCAATAGTATTTGGTGGATATTTGATTTGAATATTATTTTTAGAAATATCTATAAATCCACGGTTTTCTTCCTCTACAGCTAAAATATCATATTCAACTCTCAAGGAATATTTTTTTGACTTTGCTTTAGTCGAATGACTAACAGAACCCTTTACAAACTCTTGAGAAGGTAAGAAATAGAACTTTTCATTTTCAAAGTCAAACAAAGTCTCTTCTACATAAGGTCTTAACTCTACTGTTTTTTTTGTTTCTTCTATAACTTGTGTTTCATTAGAAACAAACTCATCATAAGGAACAAAAGGAGTGATCTTTTCTTCTTCCCTTTTCACATCAATATATACAACATTGCTATCGGCTTCAGCAATTCCGTCTAAACTATATACTTTTAATGTCACACTTCCATCTAACTTCCCAAATGTATCCATATCCATTGAAATATGATCTACTAGTATCTTTCTTGGACTTCTCTTTATTGAATTTAGTAAATTCAAAACACCAGAATAATTTCCTACATATGGTATTGAAATATTCATATTCTTCACTTGAAGACCTCCAATATCTTCATATCCAGGTCTATTAAAATTTATATCCTCCACAGAAATATTTTCATTTTCAATCAATCCATTAACCAAATAAATAATCTGCGCTTGATCTAATTTTGGAAAATATCTTGACACAATTTTTTCTTTTTCTTTATTTAGAGTTTTCCATTCTTTATCAATTTGCTCTTCTCTGTAAAGAACATCTTTAATTTCATCAACTTTTTGTTGATACTCTAATCTTTGTATAGCTAAATATTGAATTTTTTGAGATTGAGGTGTTAAAACAAATCTATATAATAACCAATAAAATAGAATTAAAGCTAATAGTGACAAAAGAATTTTTTCATTTCTTGTCAATTTTCTAGTCTTAATTTTCTCCTTTCTCAGCAGAAACTTCTCCATCTATGTTCACACCCTTTAAAGTAATATTGATATTAAAATTATAATGGCTTTCTACTAAGGAAATATTGGTCACAAAATTTTCTTCAATATCCTTTAAGTCTCCTAACCCTCTTTGAAAATCAGCAATCGACCATTTATCTTTTGATATACCTACTAAATGAATATCTCCATCCTGTATGCTTATGGAATTAAGAAATAAATCCTTGGGCACTTTTGAAGTAATCATATCTAATAAACTTTCTTCTATAAAATCTTTCTTCTCTATAAAGCTATTTAATTCTCTAATCTTCTCTATAGTATTTCTTAATACATTCAACTCAGTTTCTTTTATTTTGATAGATTCTACTTTATCTATATTCTTTGAGTTTTCAACAACTTTTCTTAACCTTTCAACTTTTTCATACTCTTGTTTAATTATTATTGCATTGTGAACTGTATAAGCAATAATTGTTAAAATGCCAAGAGTAGATAAGGTGATATATATAATCCTTCTATCAAATTTTAAATCTTTTTTATCTATATAAGGCTTAAAAAAGTTTATATCTTTCACTTTTTCACCTCTTCTATTCTTATAAATCCACCAATCGCATTTGAATATTTAGATAGATCACCATTCCATTTAATTTTATCTAAATTATTTATTTGAATAGATGGTATATTGAAATAATTAGAAAACATATTATCTATTCCATTCAAGTTTGATAGACCGCCTTGAAGTAAAATATAATTAATCTCATTTTCATCTTCCCTGCTAGTGTAATAGTTAAATACTATCTCTATGTTCTCCAAAAGATTTTGAATAGTAGTTCTAGTAATATTCACTAATCTTTGATAATCAGTAAACTCTTCCTGTATAGTATTTAAATCTCTAATATCAAATGTCTTTTGCTCAATATCTTCTAGGGAACAATCAAATAATAGTCCTATACTTTCATATAATACTTTTGCTCCCATATCTATAATTCGCGATACTTCAATAGTCCCGTTCCTTATTATTGTAAGTTTAGAATTTATATATCCTATATCCACTGAAGCAATGGCTACATCTCTAGTATTATATTGATTGTTTACTAAAGTGTTAATACAGAATAATTTAGCCATTGCGTTCCCTTGAAAATCCAATACCTGAGGCTTTAGCCCAGCAGCCTTCATTAAATTCAGATGTCCAAGTACCATATTTTTTGGTACCCCAACTAGTAATATTATAAATTTTTCTAGATTTCCTTCATTATTGGTTCCTAATACAATATGATTAATAACATAGTCATTTGGATCAACTGGTAGATAATCATTTAATTGATAACTAATAACTGATGATATTTCTTTTTCTGAGACCTTTGGAATTATTATCTCTCTAGTAATAATACTAGAACTATTTATTATCCCGTATGCTATATTTGTAGAAACCTTTTTCACTTTTAAAGTGTTCTTTATTATATTAGCTATTACAGATTGGTCAAGTATTTCTCCATCCTCATATGTGCCTTGAGGTGTTTTTATAGTTAAAGTTTGAGTTATATTAATCCCTTTTTTTGAGATTTTTCCTTCAACTACTTTTATTTCTGATGAACCAAAATCAATGGATAAAACTTTCCGGTTGATTGATGGCAATTTCATAAGTCCTATCTCCTTTATGTTTGTTCAAAATAATCTATTCTTAATTAAGGATAAATAAATGTCTAAATATTATAAATTCCTCTATTACTTTTGATTTACAATCAATAATTATACTTTATGGATTAGTACTTGAAAAATTTAAAAATATAATAAGTCGACTATAACTAATTTAAGTTTTATTGATTTTACTAAAATAACATATTAAAATACCACCAAATTAAATCTTCTCCCCAAAATACAGTAATAAAAAATCCTAATATAATAAATGGTCCAAATGGTATAGGATCCCTTCTTCCTTTTATTTTCATAACTAATAAAAGTACAGAAATAATCGCACCTAAAATAAAAGATAAAAATATTGTAAGAAATATCTCCTTGATACCTAATATGAATCCTAATGATCCTATTAAAGTCACATCGCCACCACCCATTCCACCTTTGGAAGTTACTATAATTATAATAAATAATAAAGACGACAAAATTAGTCCTCCTATACTATTTAATAACTCGGGTGATTTACTATATAATAGGTAAGATGCTACTTTGAAAATAGTTGTAATCGATAAAATTTTAATAACTAATATATCTGGAATAAACATGCTTTGTAAATCTATAATTGTAATGATAATAAGGATACTAAATATAATTGCGTAAAAAAAGAACTCTAATGAAAATCCAAATTGTGAATAGATGATAAAATATATAGTAGCATTTAATAGTTCAATAATTGGATACTGTAGGGAGATTTTCTCCTCACAATATCTACATTTTCCCCCTTGGACTATAAAGCTAAACACAGGTATTAAGTCATACCATTTAAGACTTATACCACAACTAGGACAATGGGAGGACGGCAAAACTATACTTTCCTCCCTTGGTATCCTATATATACATACATTTAAAAATGATCCTATTAATAATCCATATAAGCAAATAAGTAGTTTCATTAGTTTCCTCCTTTATTTTGAAATTTTTGCAGAAGAAGAACACACAATAGCTTATTTGTTTATGGGGTTACTAATCCTATTACTTTAATTTCACCGTTTTCTACATGTACTTCACTTGGTGATATTTCTATGTCTCCCGTCATCAAAATTTTAACTGTAAACTCTGTTCCATTATATGCTTTAGGTATTTTACCACCATCAAAATATGTTTTAAATTTTGTTTCATGAGTTCCAGCCGTTAGTACTGTATCATTACTAGAATCATGTGCATCAGGGTAATCTACAAGATACATTGTAGCAACACCTTTTAAAATATTTATATTTGCATTATGAGTTACAACCTTTGCACTGTTTAGTGACGAGCTCATTTTGGGTATAGCTATAGCTGCTATAATTCCCAATATAGCAATAACTACAACTATTTCCACTAATGTAAATCCTTTTTTGTTTATCTTCTTCTTGATCCCATTTAACATCTTTTATCCCCCTTCTATTCAAGTATTACTACAATTCACTAAATACACCAATTACCCCTTTCTCTACCACCACGCTTTCATAAATTATTATCTACTGATACAAATTTCATAATCTGACTTCACAACATTGGATTTCCCTAACTTTGCCCAGGCAATATTCATTTTATGCTAATTTTCTTCATTTTTCTCATATTATCATTTTATAATAAAAGTATTTACTCACTGCTTTTCATATAGTATTAACTATATCAAACATTGGCAATGCCATTGCTATAACTATAAAGCCTATTGCTACTGCCATAATAATCAGCATAATAGGTTCCATTAAACTAGTCATTTTTTGGAGAGCTGCTTCTACTTCATCCTCATAAAAATCAGCTGTTTTATATAAAATTTCATCTAAAGCTCCAGATTCTTCTCCTACTTTTATCATAGAATCTACCATAGGAGGGAATACATTCACTTCACTAATTGCCATAGACAGAGAAACTCCTTTTCTTACATCCTCCACTGCAATCATCAATTTATCTTGTATGACCTTATTTCCCACTACTTTACCTACTACATCTATCCCTTGTAGTAATGGTATCCCACTAGACAATAAGGTTGACATTGTTCTTGAAAATCTAGCAGTGATTATTTTTACATTTGTATCTTTTATCACAGGTATCTTCAGTTTCAATGTATCAAAGAAAACTTTCCCAGTATATGTCCTTTGAAAATAAGTAAATCCTAGGATTATCCCCATTACTAATATAAAATATATATACCAGATTTCTGTTAGTGAATTACTTAAATTAAGTAATATTTGAGTCGGATTTGGTAGTGCCTGTCCACTACTTTCAAACATAGCTACAAATGTTGGCATTACAGCTACCAACATAAATATAACTACTGCGATTGACACTACTGACAAAGCCATCGGGTATATTAAAGCAGATTTTATCTTGTTTTCTAGTTTGTTTTCCTTCTCAAAATGTACTGACATTCTTTCCATTATGGTATCCAAGTTACCACTTATCTCTCCTGCTTCCACCATATTTATAAGTAAAGCTGGAAATACCTTTGAGTGCTTTTTCATCCCTTGGGATAATGTAAATCCCTTTTGAACATTTTCACATAACATACTTAATGCTTTAATTAATGTCTTATTTTCAGATTGTTTTTCTAAAATCTCCAAGCAATTTATAATACTTATACCTGCATTTAGCATTGTATAAAATTGTCTACAAAATACTGCAAGATCCTTTTTCTTTATCTTGGGAGAAAATAAGTCTATTTGTGCTTCAGTGTAAATGTCATTCTCTACAGTAATAGGAAAATAATTATTTCCCTTTAACATAGTTAAAACATCATGTTCATCCTGTCCTTCAAAATATCCTTCTATCCTTTCACCATTACTAGATATTGCTTTATATTTATAAATCATAGGTTCACATCCTACATAATATATTTTTTTATATTATCTTGATTTATTGCCTGCATCAATGTAGTTTCTTTGGATATTAGTCCATTTTTATATAATTCTAATAGTGAATTATCCATAGTCTGCATCTTATATTTTGCTCCAGTTTGAATTGCTGTATCTATCTGATGAGTCTTCTCTTCTCTAATTAAATTTCTAATAGCTGGTGTTGACACCATCACCTCAAATGCTGCTATTCTTCCAGACTCATCAGCCTTTGGTAAAAGTTGCTGAGATACTATGGCTTGTATTACAGATGCAAATTGAACCCTAACTTGTTGTTGCTGATGTGGTGGAAACACATCTATTACTCTATCAATAGTCTTTGCAGAACCTACTGTGTGTAATGTTGA
>CAZIII010000005.1:0-8410 GCA_964539425.1 uncultured Tissierellaceae bacterium
CAATTTGTCTTGGATATGCAATAGCTCGAGTTCTCTTTTTAGAATTAAAATCATCTATTTTTATTCTAAAATTCTTAGATATAGTTTCTTTTATTAAATCAACTGTTATCTCTACTGATTTATTATTTGATAATATATCTTTTAAAGCTTCACCAGCTAATTCTTCAGTTACTTCACTATTAGTTAGAGAAGAATATGCAACGACCCTAATAAGTGCACCTTCTAACTCTCTAATATTAGATTGAATTTTTGAAGCTATATATAGCATTACGTTATCGTTAACAACTATATTTTCAACATTAGCCTTTTTTCTTAGTATTGCAATTCTAGTTTCTAAATCTGGTGGTTGAATATCGGCAATAAGACCCCACTCAAATCTTGATCTAAGTCGATCTTCTAATGTAGGAATTTCTTTAGGTGGTCTATCACTTGATATAATAATTTGCTTATTTGCTTCATATAGTGCATTAAATGTATGGAAAAATTCTTCTTGAGTACCTTCTTTACCTGCAATAAATTGGATATCATCTACTAATAAGACATCTATATTTCTGTATTTGTTTCTAAACTCTTCATTTCTATATTCTCTAATAGAGTTAATAAGTTCGTTTGTAAACTTTTCCGATGAGACATAAACTACTTTTGAATTAGGATTTTGGCTTAGTATGTAGTGGCCAATAGCATGCATTAAATGCGTCTTTCCAAGACCTACCCCTCCATATATAAATAAAGGATTATAGGCTTGAGCAGGAGCTTCTGCAACTGCCAATGAAGCAGCATGGGCAAAACGATTACTATTTCCTATTACAAATGTATCAAATGTATATTTTGGATTTAATTGTGATTTTTGACTATTATCATTGTTTTCTTGTACTAATGATTGTCCAATATTTAGAGTTTGTTCTTCCCCAGGTATTATAAATTGAATATTAAAATCTTCTTCGGTTACCTGAGTTAAAGCGCTCTTTATAAGATTTAAATATCTACCTACTAGAATGCCCTTTGTAAATTCATTGGGAGCAGCTAGTACAACTTTATTAGATGAAATACTAATAGGTTCAATTGTTTTTAACCAAGTATTAAAACTAACTTCTGTTAATTCAACTTTTATTAGATTTAGAACCTCATTCCAAATATTATCTAAACTTGAAGCCATTATTTTACCTCCTATTCTTAAAATTATTGCCAATATAAAAAAAAATAAACTAATTGCAAAATATATATGAAAAGCTTATATATCAAAAAATAGACATAACTTTTCTTTAAAATCATTTGGATTATAACAAGTTTATTAAATAAAAAAGAAAAAATTTTTTTATTAGTTATAAACATGGTTATCAACACAATAAAAATAAATTTATATATTAAAAACAATTAAGTTTGGAAAAAATATTTGTGGATAAACTATTAATAAAATGTGGTTTATCATTTAGTAAGTTAAAAATATTAACTTATCAACAGAAAATAATAATTAAAAAATGTGGATAAAGAATAAGCTATATTCAGTATTTGAAAAATAATCAAGTTAAATCACGGAGTTATTCACAAACTATCCACAAATTGTGAATAACTATTGCTTGTTGATTACTTAAAATATGATATCCACATGTTATTTAATAATATCAAAAATATAGAATATATTCAACAACATTATCCACAAGTTTGAAAAAATGTTTATAACTTTTTATTATTGATGATTTTGTTGAAATTTCTTGACATATTTGCTTCAAATAAATATAATCATTAGTAGTGTGTATGTTTTCTTAAATTAGAAAACTCTATATTATTTATATATTTCTGAAGGTATAAATCGAAGGAGGTGTTTTTAGTGAAAAGGACTTATCAACCGAAAAAAAGACAAAGAAGTAGAGAACACGGTTTTAGAAAGAGAATGAAAACTAGAGCAGGTAGAGAGATAATAAAAGGTAGAAGAAAAAGAGGTAGAAAAAAACTGACAGCATAAGGCCGCTAATAAGGTGGCCTTTTTATAACTATAGGCTACTATTATTTAAAGGGAGCAAAATTTAATGGATAAAATTTACAGATTGAGATCTAATATGGAGTTTAAAAAAGTCTATAGTGGTGGAAAAAGTTATTGGAATAGGAATTTAATACTTTATGTAAAAAAAAACAATTTAGATTATCCTAGAATCGGCTATTCCATAACAAAAAAAATTGGTAATGCTGTTATTAGAAATAATGTAAGAAGACGTATGAAGGAAATTAATAGGATTAGTTTTAATAGAATAAATGGTAATTATGATTTAATTTTCATACCGAAAAAGAATATTGTAGATATTTCGTATAAAGAATTAGAAAGTGCAATGCTTCATATTTTAAAAATTGCAGGCCTTTTAAAAGGACAGAGTGATAAAAATGGCTAAATTGGCTATTTTTTTAATAAAAATTTATCAGAATGTTATATCTAAATATATTCTAACTAGGAAGAACTGCAGATTTTATCCTACTTGTTCGGAGTACTCAATACAAGCTTATAGAAAGTATGGCTTTTTTAAAGGGTCTTATTTAACTATTAGTAGAATATTAAGATGTAATCCATTCAATGAAGGTGGATATGATCCGCTTAAATGATAGGGGGTTAGTGAATGACGGCTTTTCTAGGTAATATACTAGGAGCACTATTAAAATTTGTTTATGATACAGTTTCAATGATTGGCACTGAACCAGCCGACTTTTCTTTTTATGCAATGGCTGTAATCGTAACAACAATTATATTTAAGATGATACTTTTACCAATTAGTTTACATCAAAGCAAATCTTCTAGGAAGATGAGTGAAATTCAACCAAAGATTAAGGAAATTCAGACTAAATATAAAAATGATCCTCAGACAATGCAAGCAAAGATGCAGGAAGTATATAAAGAAGAAAAATATAATCCAGCTGCTGGATGTTTACCACTTTTAATTCAACTTCCTATAATCTTAGCTTTTTTTAAAGTAATGCGTGAACCATTAGTTTATGCATTTAAAGACCCAGTTGCTTATGAGGCAATGAATAAAACATTTTTTTGGATTAAGAATTTAGAGAATCCAGATCCTTTTTTATGGGGTTTACCATTATTAGCTGCAGTTACAACATATTTACAGAGTTTGACTATGACCGCAGCAAGTACTGATCCTCAGGCACAGTCAACTACAAAAATGATGAATATATTCTTACCTGTAATGATATTTATGGCAGCTAAAGGTTTTTCAGCAGGACTTGCAATATATTGGGTAGTAGGTAATGTTTTCTCCATTATTCAACAATTAATTTCAAATAGATCTTTAGGTAAGATTAAGGAGGAGAATTAAAGTCATGAGGTCCGTTATTAAGGTATCAAAAACCGTTGATGAGGCTATAAAAGAGGCTTTAATAGAGTTGGATATAAATGAAAGTGATGCAGAAATTGAAATTATCGAAGAACCAAGTAAAGGTTTATTTGGTTTAATTGGCACGAGAGATGCCAAGGTAAGGGTTTCTGTAGTAAATGACCCTATAGAGATAGCAGATAATTTTTTATCTAAACTATTAAATTCTATGAATATAAAGGCAGTAAATATAATCAAGAAAAATGGAAACAATTTACATGTAGATATAACTGATATTAGCTCTACAGACATGGGTATATTAATAGGTAAGAGAGGTAATACTCTTGATTCCGTTCAATATTTATTAAGTTTGGTTATTAATAAAAAGAAAGACGATTATATAAAAGTAATCGTTGATACAGAAGGATATAGAGCAAAACGAGAAGAAACATTAATTAGGTTAGCAAATAAGATGGCTGAAAAGGCTAAATATGGTAGACGCCCAATAAAACTTGAGCCAATGAACCCTTATGAAAGAAGAATTATACATTCTGCATTACAAAATATTAATGGCATAACTACTTATAGTGAAGGTGACGAACCTTATAGAAGAGTAGTCATTCAAACAAAATAAAGTCAAAAACCCAGTATAATACTGGGTTTCTCTTATAATATAGATGAAGAAAGAAGGGATACTATGACTATTGCTGCTATTTCTACTGCTGTTGGTGAGGCAGGGATTGGTATAGTAAGGATTAGTGGAAAAAAAGCATTGGATATTGGAAAGGCAATATTCAAGGGTAATAAAATAGAAGAATTTAATGATGAAAATAATAGAAAATTAATATATGGACATATAATAGATAGGAAAGAAAACAATTTAATAGATGAGGTTTTAATAGCATTTATGAAGGGACCTAAAACTTATACTAGAGAAGATATGGTAGAAATCTACTGTCATGGTGGTATTATATCAGTTAGAAAGGTTTTAGAGTTAATATTAAATAATGGTGCTAGATTAGCAGAGCCAGGAGAATTTACTAAAAGAGCTTTCTTAAATGGGAGATTGGATTTAACTCAAGCTGAGGCTGTTATAGATTTGATTAAGGCAAAAACTGATAAAAGTTTTGAGGCATCATTAGGTCAACTAGAAGGAACATTATCAAGAAAGATTAAAGAAATAAGAAATATACTATTAGAAATGATTGCTCATATTGAAGTATCCATAGATTTTCCTGATGAAGATGTAGAGGAAATGACCTATGATGACTTAAAGAAAAATGGAAATATTGTTAAAGAGGAAATAGAGAAACTTCTTTTAACTGCAGATAGAGGCAAGATACTTCGTGATGGTTTGAACACAGTAATACTTGGAAAACCTAATGTTGGAAAATCATCTTTATTAAACACAATTCTTGGGGAGAACCGGGCTATAGTAACAGATATACCTGGAACCACAAGGGATATTATAGAGGAATATGTAAATATTGACGGAATTCCTCTTAAAATAATAGATACTGCTGGAATTAGAAATACTGAGGATTTAGTAGAACAAATTGGAGTAGATAAGGCAAAGGAAACAGTAGAAAAAGCTGATTTAATAATAGCAGTTTTTGATGCATCTAGGGAGTTATCAGAAGAAGATTACCAGATTATTAAACTAATCAAAGGGAAAAAGAGTATAATTCTTCTAAATAAAACTGATTTAATGCCTAAATATGATATGGATCATTTAAAATCACTCCTAGATAATAAGGAGATTATAACAACATCCATTACATCTGGTATAGGTATTGATAGCCTTGAAGATAGCATAAAATCTTTATTTTTTGCTGGAGATATTGAAATTAAATCAGATGCAATAATTACAAATATGAGACATAAAAACCAATTAATCAGAGCATTAGAAAACATAGTTCAAGGAATTGAAGACTTAAATGAGAATGTTCCTATTGATTGTATAGAAGTGGATTTAAAGAATTGTTGGGAGAACTTAGGTGAAATATCTGGTGATACCATAGGAGAAGATATTTTAGATAAAATATTCTCTGAGTTTTGTATAGGTAAGTAGAAAGATAGCTATTAGTTGAATTTTAGAAAGGTGAAAATTATGAGAGAATTAAAACATTATGTAGCAGGAGAATATGATGTTATTATAGTTGGTGCTGGTCATGCTGGAGTAGAAGCAGCATTGGCAAGTAGTAGAATGGGCATGAAAACTATGATAATGACTATGAGTTTAGATTCTATTGTGGCCCTATCTTGTAATCCAAATATTGGTGGAACAGGTAAAGGTCATTTAGTTAGAGAAATTGATGCCTTAGGTGGTGAAATGGCTATAAATATAGATAAGTCATTTATACAATCTAAGATGTTAAATACTTCAAAAGGTCCAGCTGTCCACTCACTTAGAGTACAAGCTGATAAAAAAGCATATCATGTTGAGATGAAAAAAGTACTAGAAGATGAACCAAACTTAACCCTAAGACAGGGAGAAGTGGTAGATATATTATTGGAAGGAAATACTACATGTGGGATTTTGACAAGATCAGGAGCCATATTTAATTGTAAATCTATAGTTTTAGCTACGGGAACTTATCTAAAGGGAAGAATTTATATGGGAGAAGTTAACTACGAATCAGGGCCTGATGGAATGTTTCCATCTATACTTTTATCCCAGGCTTTAGTAGAAAAGGGATTTGATTTAAGAAGACTTAAGACAGGTACACCAGCTAGGGTCCATAAGGATAGTATAGATTATTCGAAAATGGAGATCCAACCTGGGGATGAAGAAATTATACCTTTTTCATTCTTAAATATGGAGAAAAAATTTGATATAGAGCAATTACCATGTTATTTGACATATACTACAGAAGATATGCACGATATAATAAGAAATAATTTATACCGTTCACCTATGTATTCAGGAGATATTGATGGAGTAGGGCCTAGATATTGTCCTTCTATTGAGGACAAGGTAGTCAGATTTGCAGAAAAAAACAAACATCAAATATTTATAGAACCAGAGGGATTATCCACTAAAGAAATGTATGTACAGGGAGCTAGTTCTACTTTGCCAGAAGAAGTACAATTAGAAATGTATAAAAAAATCAAAGGATTAGAAAATGTACAATTTATGAGATCTGCATATGCGATTGAATATGATTCAATAGATCCTATGATTTTAAAAAGAACTTTGGAGCATAAAGAAATAAATAATCTGTTTTTTGCAGGGCAAGTAAATGGATCTTCAGGATATGAAGAAGCAGCAGCTCAAGGATTAATAGCAGGAATTAACGCTGTATTAAATATAAAAGAGGAGGAACCTTTTGTATTAGATAGGTCAGAAGCATATATTGGAGTGTTAATTGATGACTTGGTTACTAAGGGCACAGAAGAGCCATATAGAATGATGACATCTAGAGCTGAATATAGACTTACCTTAAGGCAAGATAATGCTGATCTAAGGCTTACAGAGCGGGGATATAAAATAGGATTAGCAACAGAAGAGAGATATAGAAAAACATTAGAAAAAAAAGATTCTATAGAAAAAGAATTGGAAAGACTAAAGAAGATACAAATTAATCCAAACAAAGAGAATAACCAAATATTAGAGAATTTAAAAACAGCAGCTTTAAATAATCCAATAAGTCTTTATGATTTAATTAAGAGACCAGAATTAGGTTATGATATTTTATGTGAATTAGATACAGACAGGCCTGATTTGTTAAGAGAGATCAGACTTCAAGTAGAGACTCAAATAAAATATGAGGGATATATAAAGAAACAAATGATACAGATTGAACAGTTCAAAAAATTAGAGAATAAAAGCTTAAGCCAAGAACTAGATTATAATGAAGTAAAGAATCTAAGTAGTGAAGCAAAGCAAAAATTAAATATGATAAAACCCGATTCAGTCGGGCAAGCATCAAGGATATCAGGAGTTTCACCTTCTGATATAAATATGCTTTTAATCTATTTGGAACAAAAAAGAAGGGAAGAAAGGGTAGGGAAAGATGACTAATATTAATACCTTGTTAGAAGGGCTAGTAGATTTTGGAATAGAATTAAGTGAAAAACAAAAGGAACAATTTAGTAAATATAAAGATTTGCTAAAAGAATGGAATGAAAAAATTAATATAACTGCAATTACTGATGATAAAGAGATTGATATTAAACATTTTTTGGATAGTCTAACACCCTTAAAGTACTTTGATGGAAATAAGAAGGTAATTGATGTAGGAACAGGCGGAGGGTTTCCAGGATTACCCTTAAAAATATTCAACAATGATTTAGATATTACATTACTAGACAGTTTGAATAAAAGGATTGTTTTTCTAAACAAGGTTATAGAAGAATTGAAACTTTCAGGTATAGAAGCTGTACATGGTAGAGCTGAAGAACTTGGAAGAAGTATAGTGTATAGAGAGAAATATGATATATGCGTATCTAGAGCAGTAGCTTCACTTAATACTTTGGCAGAATATTGCATGCCTTTCGTAAAAGTTGGAGGATATTTCATTTCTATGAAGGGACCAAATGTAGAAGAAGAACTTAATGAATCTGAAAATGGTATTAAAATACTAGGTGGAAAAATAGTTAAGAAGGAAATAGTCATACTTCCAAAATCTGACATTGAACATTCTTTGATAATAATTGAGAAAATTAAAGAAACCTCGACAAAATATCCTAGAGCTGGTGGAAAACCTAAGAAAAATCCATTATAATATAAAAGAATTTGTAGGAAAATACTTGGGTAATAAAGAAGGAAATATTGAATTCAATATAGAAATATATACTAAAGTCAAAGGAAAAGAGGGATGTTATGAAAGAGACACAACCAGAGGTTAAGTATATTCCTATTTCAATTATTAAGCCAAATCCATATCAACCTAGGAAGGATTTTAATCAAAAATCTTTAGAAGAATTAAGTCAATCTATAAAAGCATATGGAATAATCCAACCAATTAGTGTAAGGAAATTAAAAACGGATTCATATGAGCTTATAGCTGGAGAAAGAAGACTTAGAGCCTCAGAATTAGCTGAACTCTTGGAGATACCAGCTATTGTTGTTGACTATCGGGATAAGGAATCTGCAA
>CAZIII010000005.1:8420-40142 GCA_964539425.1 uncultured Tissierellaceae bacterium
TTATTGCATTGATGGAAAATTTACAAAGAGAAGATTTGAACTTTATAGAGGAAGCAGAAGGTTATAATAATCTCATAGTAGATCATGGATTTACTCAACAAGAAATAGCAGAAAAAATGGGGAAAAACCAATCTACTGTAGCTAATAAATTAAGGCTTTTAAAGCTACCTGATGATATAAAAAAGAGCCTACTAGAGTCTAATCTTACAGAAAGACATGGACGGGCTTTACTGAAACTCTCAGATGATGACTTAAAAAGGAAAGTATTAGAGAGAGTAATAAAAAATGAATTAAACGTCAATAAGACTGAAGCTTTAGTTGAAGATATACTAAATGATTTGACCAAGACGGAGACCAATGAAGCTAAGCAAAATATAAAAAGTATGATAAATATTAGGATTTATTTAAATACAATTAAGAATGCTTTTTCTGCCATCAAAAACACAGGTATAAAGGCAGATTATAAAGAGGTAGATAAAGGTGATCATGTAGAAGTTACAGTTAGAATACCAAAATAAAGTCGAGGAAAAATCCTCGACTTTATTTTGTTCCATGTGAAACATTTCCTATATTAATTACAATCATTTAGTACTTGTTTCTCTTGAGATATACTGATTAACTCAGAAATCGTAACAAAATTGTATCCTTCTTTAATTAATTTAGGTATTATAACTTTTAGTGCTTCTACTGTATTGCTCTCAGTCTTATAAACATAATCATGGAATAAAATTATATCCCCATTTTGAATATTAGATAAAGTAGTATTCACTATTACATCTACTCCAGGATTTGACCAATCTTTTGAATCTTGATAAAAAGTCCAAAGTACTAAAGCTGATTCATTACTACTTATAAGTTTAATTACTTCTTTGTCGTAATTGCCATAAGGTGGTCTAAAAACTTTAGGTTTAGTTTTACTTATGGAATAAATAATTTCTTGAGTTTTTTCAAATTCTCTCTTTATTACCTCTTTTGAGGCATTTCTCATATTTACATGTGAATATGAATGATTTCCCACTTCGTGTCCTTCGGAGACTTGTCTTTCAATAATTTCAGGATATAATTCTGCATTTTTCCCTAGTACAAAGAAAGTTCCAGGAATACCATGTTCTTTAAGTAAATCTAATATATCATTAGTATATTTAGGATGAGGTCCATCATCAAAGCTTAATGCAATTATTTTTTCTGTAGATAATCCTTTTGTGACAATTGTTGCAGAAACATTTGAATAAGTATATACAGCATCAGGATTATAAGATTTTACAATCATTATAGTTAATATCATTATTATTATATAAATATTTAATATTTTATTTAGATCTTTAATTAATTTTCCCATTCATTATTCTCCTTGTCTTTAATTTAAATTAATCCATATAAGATATATATTCATATAAGCAAGTACATATTAATAATAGAAAAAACTTAAATTTGAATTAAAACAATAAAAAGTGTTCATTACATATAGATTTTAATTAAATAAAAACTTTAAGAACTAACAAAAAATCCATATAACCATAAAAAAACGGGACTCTATAATGAAATTTAAGGGCTTTTTACAAGCTTGTCCATACAAAAGTACAATTAAACAGAAAAACCCTTAAAACGCCCTTAAACAACCTCTGGTTGACTGATTGAGATTGTAAAAAAATATTTTATAAAATTTTACTAAAGTAACATATTATAAGAGAAATATTACTTTACCGTATTACATTATTACATTATGGTTACAAAATATTCAAAATATGACTATAATCTTCTATCTTGTGATATTATTAAACTAATTAGAAATAATGATAAAGTGAGGTGGAATGTTTGAAAGATAATATTAAATCTTTATTATTAGGACTTATTATAATTTATGTGTTATTTGGATTTTTTCCTGGAGCTCAGATTAAATATTTTTCTCCAATAGAAACATCTAAATTTTTAGCTTCTCTAGATTATTTTATTAAAAACTTTTTTCATCTTTGGAAAGTCAAAGTATTAGGAGTAGTTATTTTTGTTTTTATTAGTCGTTTTATCAAGCATAAGAAGATGGAGAAGTTTAATAATAGATAATAAATTTTACTTTTTAAAAATTCTAGGTTAAGAAAGTAAAATTAAAATAACAATGTTCCACGTGGAACATTTTATTGACTTAGGATAATTTGTTTTCATCTAAATAATATTATGAAAGGAGAAAGATATGAGAAAGAATGCGGATAATATTAATATAATAAAACTCAGAAGTATTTCAAATGAAATGGTATTAGGTATGATTAAGGCAATATTAAGTGATAACAATATACCATATATTGTAAAGGATTATGGTTCTGGAGGACACATGAGGATAATAACTGGAGCATCACCATTCAATACTGATATTATGGTATCCGAAGCTGATTTTGAGGAAGCAAACAATCTATTAGAATCTATAAGCATATAAAATAAGACAAATGATGATTTCATGCCAATAACTGTCTGCTTACAGGGTAAAGACATATCAATTTTTTATTGTATAACAATTGATATTATCATCTATTTTACTAGAAGGTATTCATGTTTACAGATATATTAAGCGAGCCAATTTTTGAATGCAATTCTGAAACTAATATAATATTAATAGATAAGGTTAGTGGACTGTATGATTGGCTGCTCCCTAGACTTCCAGAAGACCTAAGGTTTTTGGATGAAAAAGGTGATATATTGTCAATAAGTATATAAAGACAAAAGGTGGATATGGAAAACGTAAATTTGACTTCTGAAAGCTTGAAGGATAATAATTATTTTAATGACTAAGACAATAGACTAGTTATTCCTAGGAATTTACTTATTAATGAATATTAATGGAATTTTGTGTCGTAATATAAGCTTGTTGGTACAGCCATATTTACAAAGAACGCTACTTCCATTCAAGATTCTTAAGTATCACGACACGGTAAAAAATAGGTTTGCAAACTCGCTACGCTCAAACAGTGCAAACCACCCGATTTTTTCCCTTAGTCGGATACTTTACAGAATCTTTCATAAGTCAGTGCTTATCTTTATAAATATGTCTTGTGAAAGGTTATATCTTTTGGTAATTAAAAAAAGCTACTACCAGATAGGAATAATTTTTTAAATAAGACTCGACATTGGAAAATTTGAATAGAAGTATTCACTAAGTAAAAAAATTGAAAGAGCTACACTGTTTGAGCGTAGCGAGTTTGTAGCTCTAATTTTTTATGTGTGGACATACTTCTTCAAATCTGGAATTGGAGACTCGTTTTAAAAAGTTATTCGAACATGCCTAGATGAAAGAGACACATTATTTATATATTGTACATCAGTAATATTTATGTGAACTAAAGATATTTTCTGTTCTAGGAGGCTTTTTATGTCAAAAGTAAAAATTGTAGTCAAAGAAAGTAAATGTAGAGAGGGTTATTTGAAATCTGGGGATGAATTTATAGTTGAAGATATTTGCCCTTCAATATGTCATGAGTTATGGAACTGTATGTATCCATTTGTTTACACATTGCAAAATGGTGGAACTTTGGATTACGGAAATACAAAAGCTCCAAAGTTTAATATTTCTTGTCCAGATGAAGGCAGAGTTGTTATTTATGGAGAGCGAATAGAATAATATTGTTTAATGATGTATTCTTTATACTTTACATCATAGAGGCATATTAAGGTGAAGTAAAAATAAAACACAGGAGAATTTATATTATGGTTACTTTTGAAGATTTTATGAAACTAGATATCAGGGTTGGAGAAGTTATGGAAGTAGAGTTTTTTGAAAAAGCTAAAAAACCTGCTTATAAACTATGGGTTGATTTTGGTGATGAAATAGGTATAAAGAAATCTAGTGCTCAAATTACTGATTGCTATAAAAAAGAAGACCTTATTGGTAAGCAAGTTTTAGGAGTGGTAAACTTTCCACCAAGGCAAATTGCTGACTTTAAATCAGAGGTTTTAGTATTAGGAATTTATGCCACACAAGGAGTAATATTAATTCAACCTGAACAGTCTGTAAAAAAAGGTGATAAACTAGGCTGATGGGCAAATTATAGATTTCCCGTTGTAGTAGTAAAATACCTAACCTGTGATAAAATGGAGAAAAAATTATAAATCATAGAAAGTAGGGATACTCGGTGCCGGAATATAAGGTTTTATTTCATATTGATGAGCTTAGTAAGTGGAAACTTTTGTTATCAAATGTTAGTAATTTATTAAATGCTATAGATAATAAGAAATTTCATATTGAGGTTTTGGCTAATGCAGAAGCAGTTAAATATTATGATACTACTCAAGATTTAGATGCGGACATTAATACTATGAAAGTATTGAATAATAGAGGGATAAAGTTTATTGCCTGTAACAATGCATTGATGGCTAACCACATTGAAAAACATAGCATTATTAATTTTGTTGATATCATACCTGTTGGCGTCCTTGAACTTGTAGAAAAACAAAGTGAGGGATATGCTTATATAAAACCGTAAGTACATTTTTTGCGATACAATCTTCTTATTGAGTGTCAGTTAAAGAATTAAAAGCTTAGCTGATAATGCTCATATAACTTATTAATGCAAGTTTATCAGAAGAGTTCTTGAAAAAAGAGATAAATATTTAAATAATGTTCCACGTGGAACATAAAGACTTCTTTAAAAAATACATATAATCTGATATCATATAATAAAGAAGAAATACGAGGTGGTGGTTTTTTGGGTAAGATTATTTCAGTATTTAATCAAAAAGGTGGAGTTGGAAAGACTACTACCACAATAAATCTTTGTGCAGGTGTAGGAAAATTAGGAAAAAAAGTTCTTTTAGTAGATATTGATCCTCAAGGTAACGCTACATCAGGTTTAGGTGTAGACAAATCTGATGGAAATCCAATCATATATGATGTATTGGTAAATGAAACAGATCCAAAGGATGCTATTAGGCAGAGTTCAGCAGAAAATGTTAGCATTATTGGATCCAACAATGAGCTAGCTGGATTAGAAATAGAGTTGGCTAGAGAGGGTAATTGGGAAAATATCTTAAGAGACAGATTGTTAATAATTAAGAATGATTTTGATTATATTTTTATAGATTGTCCTCCTTCACTGGGAATACTTTCAATACTTGGACTAGTAGCATCAGATAGTGTAATAATACCTATTCAATGTGAGTATTATGCACTTGAGGGGGTCAGCCAACTATTTGAGACTATAAAACTTGTTAGAAAAGGATTAAACCCAGATTTGGAAATAGAAGGAGTAGTTCTTAGTATGTTTGATGGTAGGACAAACCTATCCATTCAAGTAGTGGAAGAAGTAAAGAACTTTTTTAAAGGAAAAGTATATGTTAGTCTTATTCCAAGAAATGTAAGATTAGCAGAAGCACCAAGTTATGGTATGTCTATTATGGACTATGATAGTAAATCAAAAGGATCAGAGGCGTATATGGAATTAGCGGAAGAATTTCTAGAATTGGTAGAGGAGTGATTTATATGAGTACTAAGAAGCGTGGTTTAGGAAAAGGTCTATCAGCCTTGATTTCAGATGAAGTAGTAATGGAAGATAGTAAGACTCATAAGGAATCTATTAGAAGTATAGATATTGATCTAATATTACCTAATGAAAATCAGCCAAGGAAAGAATTTGATAAAGAGACCCTGTCTGAATTAGCTAATTCTATAGAGTTGAATGGCTTAATTCAACCTATTATAGTTAGAAAAATCAAAGACAAATACGAAATAATTGCAGGAGAAAGAAGATGGAGAGCTTGTAAAGCTGTAGGTTTAAAAGAAATGCCATGTATATTAAAGGATGTAACAGAGGATGTAGCAGCCAAATATGCACTAATAGAGAATGTGCAACGAGAGGATTTAAGTCCAATCGAAGAAGCAGTGGCTTATAAAAAGTTGATGTCAGACTTTAATTTAACTCAAGACGAAGTGGCATCCCAAGTTGGAAAGTCTAGATCCTATATTGCAAATACAATTAGACTTCTAAAATTAGATAAAGTAATAATTGACTATATCGCGAGTGGTGAGTTGACAGCTGGTCATGGAAAGGTTCTTTTAGGTATCAAGGAAAAGAATCAGCAATTAGCAACTGCAAAGAAAATAATAAATAACAATTTAAATGTACGAGAAACAGAAGATGTGGTGAGAGGGAACGTTAATCCAATAAAAAAATCTCAAGATAAAAGGAAAAAAGATTCCTATTCAAATGATTTGGAAGATAGCTTAATGAAGGCATTGGGTACAAAAGTAAAATTAGTTCAAGGAAATAAAAAAGGAAAAATAGAGATTGAATATTACGGAAATGAAGATTTAGAAAGACTTATAGATATTTTAACAAATTAATGTTCCACGTGGAACATTAATTTGTTAAGAAGGGAGAAAACGTAATGGAATTAACCATATATCAAGTAGATGCCTTTTCTAATAAGCCATTTGGCGGGAACCCAGCAGGAGTAGTACCTGATGCAAGGTATCTCTCAGAAGAAATTATGCAAAATATAGCTAAGGAAATGAATCTATCTGAAACTGCCTTTGCCACATTATTAGACAAGGATCTTTATAATGTAAGATTTTTTACGCCGGCTTGTGAAGTAGATTTGTGTGGACATGCTACAATTGCTACATTTTATACTTTGGGAAAGATGGGGTATATAAAACCTATTGGAAATGGGACTAAGACTATTTATCAAAAAACTAAAGCAGGGAAACTAGCTGTTGATATTTCATATAAAGATGGAGAAGTAGATAAAATTTATATGGAGCAAGCTACCCCTAAAATATTAGGTAATATAACCGATGCAAAAGATCTGTTAAAAGCAATGGGAATGAAAATGGAAGACTTAGGAGTATTAAACCAAACTGTGTATCCAGAGATTATTTCCACAGGACTTCCAGATATTATACTACCTGTAAAGACCAAGGAAGTATTAGATAATCTGGATGTTGATATGATTGCCCTATCAAAGATTTCTGAAGTATTAGGTGTTACAGGAGTTCATGCATTCCATTTACCAGAAATAAATTCACCTATAGTATATACAAGAAACTTTGCTCCCCTAGTTGGTATTGACGAAGAGGCTGCAACAGGGACATCTAATGGTGCTTTAATTTACTTTTTAAAAATAAAAAATCTTATTGATGGAAACAATATAGTATCTTACCAAGGTGAATCTATGAACAGGATTAGCCATATATATTGTAATATAGAAGAAAAAGAAGGTAAATATACTGTTAAGGTAGGGGGAGAGGCAAAAATAATAATTAGTGGTATAATGTTTATCTAAAATATAGAATTTGTTTGTATATGTTTAACAAATTACTAGATATAAAGGTACAATACTGTTTCATTTTTTTTGCATTTATAGTAAGATACTATTAGGAGGTGTTGGGTAAATGTTTATTGAAAAAAGTTTAAGGCAGTATATAGCAGATGTGGCTAGTAATGAGCCTACTCCAGGTGGAGGTAGTGTTTCAGCCCTAGTTGGTAGTTTGGGAGGGGCACTTACTAATATGGTAAGTAATCTATCAGTAGGTAAAAAAGCTTATGAAGAATTGTCAGATGAGATAAAAAATCAAATGGCTGCAAGTAATAAGGAAGTTGAAGAGATTGTAGAGGTTTTAAATAATATAGTAGATGAGGATACAAAAGCTTTTGACAAAGTTATGGTTGCTTTTAAACTACCTAAGGAAACTGATGAAGAAAAATTAGCTAGAACAAATGCAATTCAAGAAGGATATAAAATTGCTTTAGAAGTGCCTCTTAGATGTGCAGAGAAATGCCTGAGAGTACTAACTCTACAAAGTGTTTTTGCAAGATATGGCAATGTAAATGCTATTACGGACATTGGAGTAGGTACATTACTAGCTTATTCAGGGTTAGAGGGAGCTTTGTTTAATGTAACTATTAATTTAGGCAGTATAAAAAATGAAGAATATAAGAAAGAGATTTCTGCTAAGGTAGATAGTATCTTAAGTGAAGGTAAAAAATTAAAAGAGCAAATAATAGAGGTTGTATACGAAAGATTAGGGTAAGAGAAGGGAAACCTTCTCTTTTCTTTAACTATTAACATAGATATTTATAAAATAGTTAGTACAACTTGTTTACATAAATTTTAGGAGGTAAGAAAATGTCTAAGGCTGAACTAAAAAATCTTATTATAAAAGCAAAAGGTATTGAAAAATCACAATTAGTATTGAAAAATGCAAATGTAATTAATGTTTTTACTGGAGAAATAATTAGGGGTAATGTAGCTATAGACAATGGTAGAATAGTAGGTATTGGTGAGTATAAGGGAGAAGAAGAAATAGATTTATCAGGAAAGTATTTATCACCTGGTTTTATTGATAGTCATGTGCATATAGAGTCTTCTATGTCATCACCATCACAATTTGCTAGGGTCATAGTCCCTAGAGGGGTGACTAGTATAGTAGCTGATCCTCATGAGATTGGAAATGTAAGTGGTTTGGATGGTATAAGGTATATAATTGAAGAAAGCAAAAATACCCCACTAGATGTATATATAATGCTTCCTAGCTGTGTTCCATCTACGGATTTTGAAAATGCAGGGGCCATTCTTGAGGCGGAAGATTTAAAAGAGTTGTTATATGAAGATAGTGTAATTGGTCTTGGGGAAATGATGAATTATCCTGGAGTTATAGCTGCAGATGATAAGATATTAGATAAATTAGTATTAAAGAAAGATATAATAGTAGATGGACATGGACCTATGATCAAGGATTATGATCTAAATGCTTATTTGGCTGCAGGTATAAAAACTGAACACGAGTGTTCTACATTGGAAGAAGTACAGAATCGTTTAAGATTAGGAATGTATGTACTCATTAGGGAAGGATCTGCTGCAAAGGATTTGAGAAACATAATTGGTGCTGTAAACAAGGATAATGTAAGAAGATTTTTATTTTGTACTGATGATAGACATCCTGAAGATTTAATTAATGAAGGAACGATAGATTTTAACATAAAACTTGCAATAGAGGCGGGCTTAGACCCAGTAGATGCAATTAAAATAGCTACACTAAATGCTGCTGAATGCTATGGATTGCAGAAAAAAGGAGCCATAGCACCAGGATATGTTGCAGATTTAGTAGTACTAGACAATTTAGAAGACTTTAATATTATGCAAGTATTTAAAAATGGAAATTTAGTTGCAGAAAATAACAAGGCATTATTCCAACCCCATATTAATGATATGGGAAATATTATAAACTCTGTAAATATAAAGGATATAAATATAGAAGATATTCAAATTCAAATGGAAACTAGTAAAGCCAATGTAATTAGTGTAATAAATGGTAGCCTTACAACGGAGCTAGTGGTTAAAGAAGTAGATGTAGTAGATGGGGAATTTAACTACTCTAAGAATGATATTCTAAAACTTGTGGTAGTTGAAAGGCATCATGCAACTGGAAATATAGGTGTAGGGCTTATAGAAAATTTTGAGATGAAGAATGGTGCAATAGGGTCAACAGTTGCCCATGATTCACATAATATAATAGTCATAGGAGATAATGATCAAGATATTTTATTAGCCATAGAAGAGTTAAAGAGAATAGGCGGAGGAATTTCTATGGTTAGTAATGGTAAAGTTATTAGAAGTTTACCTCTAGAGATAGGTGGAATAATGACTTCTAAACCAATTGAGGAAACTAATACCATATTAAAAGAGATGATAAAAATATCTCACGATAAGTTTAATATAAATAAGAATATAGACCCTTTTATGACATTAGCATTTATGGCATTACCTGTTATTCCAAAAATTAAACTTACAGATATGGGATTATTTGATGTAGAAAAATTTAAATTTATAAAAGTGTATAGTGAAAAATAATATGGTATAATCTTTAAAGTAAGGAGTGATAAAATGATATATTTCGATAATGCAGCTACATCTTTTCCAAAGCCAAAGGCGGTATATGATGAAATAATGAATGCTATGACAAATTATGGTGCTAACCCTGGAAGATCAGGACATAAACTGGCATTACAGGCAAGCAGAGGAGTATTTAGTACTAGAGAAAGTATATCAAAACTGTTCAATATTAAAAATCCTATGAATGTAGTTCTTACATTTAATTGTACAGAAAGCTTAAATATGGCTATAAAGGGAGTACTGAGGGCTGGAGACCATGTAATAACTACATCTATGGAACATAATTCAGTTTTAAGACCCATTTATTTCTTAGAAAGATTAGGGATTCAAAATACCATTATCCAAGGTGACTATATGGGAAGAGTTAATCCTGAAGATATTAGAAAAAACATTAGACCAAATACAAAATTAATTGTAACTACCCATACTTCAAACTTAACAGGAACAATAATGGATATAGAGGCTATAGGGGAAATTGCAAGATCAAATGGAATTATATATCTAGTGGACGGAGCTCAGTCAGCTGGGGTTTATGATATTGATGTAGAGAAAATGAATATTGATATGCTTGCTTTTCCTGGACACAAAGGATTACTAGGACCTCAAGGTACTGGTGGACTATATGTTAGAGAAGGAATTGAAATAATAGAAACTTTCCAAGGTGGTACGGGTAGTATTTCACACTCATTAGAACAGCCAGATATTATGCCTGATAAATTTGAATCAGGTACACCAAATGCTCCTGGTATTGTTGGTCTTGGCGCAGGTATCAAGCATATATTGAAAATAGGAATATCTAATATTAGAGAAAAGGAAAAAGAGCTTACGAAACATTTTATTGAAGAAGCAAAAAAAATAGATGGTATAAAACTTTATGGTACTCTTGAAATGGGAAGTCATGCACCAGTTGTAGCTTTAAATATGAAAGAAGCTGATTCTTCTGAGGTAAGCTATATATTAGATGAGGAATATAATATTGCAGTAAGACCTGGACTGCATTGTGCTCCTTTGGCACATAAAACAATTGGTACATTTGAACAGGGTGTAGTAAGGTTTAGTTTTGGATATGAAAATACTCATGAAGAGATAGACTTTGCTATAAAAGCTTTAAAAGATATTGCTAATGAAGTATAGAGAGGGGAAATCTTATGGTTCAGCTAAGAGAAATTATTGCAGCTTATAGTATAGAAATTATTATGGGACTAATCGCATCATTCATTGTATTATTCATCTTATATATAATAGCTGAAATAAGAATATCAAAGACAAAGGGAAAGTATAACGAGTTAGTTAGAGGAGTTAAGGGTGTAAATATAGAAGAACTCTTAATTAAAACTGGTGATGAGTTGCATGATATCCGTATAGATATGAATATCATGCAACAAAATATAGAAGGTATAGAAACAAAATTAGCTTTTGCTATTCAAAGGGTTGGATTTGTAAGATACAATGCCTTTTCTGAGATGGGATCTGATTTGAGTTTTTCTATTGCCCTTTTAGACAAGTTTCAGAATGGTTTTGTACTCACAAGTATTTATGGTAGGGAACATACTACCAGCTATGCAAAACCAATTAAATTTGGCAAATCTATATATCCATTATCTGTAGAAGAAATACAAGCCATAGATAGAGCAATAGTCGGTGAATATAAGGAGAAAACTCTTTCGTAGGAGGATAAGTTGCAATGGAGCGGATACTATTTATTTTAAATCCTGTAGCTGGTAGCGGAAAGGCTAAAGAGCTAAAATCTTTAATCAAGGAAATAATGGACAAGTATAACCGTGAATATACTTTGAAATTAACAACAAGGCCAGAAGAAGCTATAAATATTGCAGAAAACAGCCATGATTATGATATAGTTGTGGCAGTAGGCGGAGATGGTACAGTAAATGAAGTATCTAGTGGTTTAATTAATAGAGGAAATGGTACACTTGGAATTATACCTGGAGGTACAGGTAATGACTTAGCAAAATCATTGGATATATCATTAGACCCAAGAGAGGCCCTAGAAATATTATGCAGAGGTGTAAAAAGAGATATTGATATTGGAAATGTAAATGGGTTAAACTTTCTAAACATATCAAGCGTTGGTTTTGATGCAGAAGTAGTGATAAACAATGTGGAAATAAAAAAGAAAATTAAAAGTAGTTTTTCCTATGCTATAAGTGTGGTATATACACTACTTAACTTTAAAATGAAAAGAATTAAAATAAATATAGATGATAGAATACTAGATGAAGAGATAATGCTCTTAGCAGTAGGAAATGGTAAATATTATGGTGGTGGAATGAAAATATTACCTGAGGCTAATATTAATGATGGATATTTTGATATATGTATAGTATTAGGTATAAGTAAGATAAAAGCCTTATTTCTATTTCCATCAATATTTAAAGGAAATCATATAAAATATCATAAATATGTAAGATTATTTAAAGCAAAAACTGTTAAAATAAATGTAGAAGATGGAATATATTTAAATATCGATGGAGATGTGAATTTTAGAGATAAAGAAATGATATTTACTATTGAAGATAAAAAATTGAATATTATATGCTAAAAAAGTAGCTTAAGCTACTTTTTTAAAATTAATTCCTGGAATTCCTCACGACATAGTCTAGAAACAGATAAATATATGCTTTTAGTTATTATATCCGCCATGTTCATTACAATTGACAATCTGGTATTTTGTAATACCATGTATTCCATCATTCCACCAATATTTACAATTCCTGTAATAGAAATATCTCCAACGGGAGATAATGTCTTATTTACACCAGCTCCTGGCTTTAAGGGAGAGTTTTTAATTGATAGATAACCTATACGGTCCTGCTTGCCTAAGGATGAATCTATTGCAAGAATAAGGGGGTCTCTATAATCTTTATTGACACTAAGTATAGTAGATTCTAAGTTTTGTGCATGGATAGGATGTTCTAAAGTTCCTACTATATTAACATTTTTGTAATTTTTTATTAGGGGCAGTAGTTTATGACCTACTAAAGGACCCAAAGAATCCCCAGTGGATCTATCAGTACCAATACAAAAAATTACTAAATCCTTGTTCTCTAAAGAGTGTTCTGATAAATATGTAGTGACTAAATTAGAAAACTTGGATAAAGCAAATGGTGATGAAGAATTAATATAGTTGCTCTTTGGAAATAAGTTCATTGTAATCCTCCTATAATATCCTATTATTCATATGTATTAAATCAAAGAAGATAATAGAAGTATTACCTAAAGAAAGAGTATAAATACTTTTAAATTTTGAAATTACAATATATTAAATATTTGTAACAATTCAAAAAATTACAACTAATTCAATAGACAAAAAATTATCAATAGGATGAAATGGTGAAATATAGGCAATGAATAAAATATCGGAATTGTAATATACTAAGGACAGACAGTCTTATTGTAAGGTTGAATTAATTTTTATGTGTGGTATAATTATTACAGAATGATTACAAATATATTACAATTGTGTTTAAATAGTCTCAAACTAGGAGGAAACATTATGATTGAAAGCCCTAAACCCACCGGGATAGGCCTAGATGACCTAAAGAAACAAATTAGTAAGGTAAAAAACTATGGTAAAAAAATTAAATTAGAAAAAATCCATCTTAAGAAAATAAAATTTAAGAAAATTGACATAAAGAAAGATTCAAATAAATTGATACTTAGATCAGCTTTAATATTAGTGATGATATCTTCAATAGTAGCTTTAAGCATTACAGGATATAAATCTTACCAAGCTAGTTTAAAAGCTTTTGATGTATACCTTGGAGAATATAAGATTGGTACTGTTAGACAACAAGAAGATGTTGTTAATATAATGAATGAGTTGGAAATAGAGCTATCAAATACATATGATATGGATATTGTATTTAGAGAAAGTTTAAGGTTTGAGGAGATAAAGGTAAAGGATGAATTTATTTCTTCAAATGATGAGTTAAAATATGAAGTTAATGCTAAGACTAGCTTTTTAGTACAAGGATATGTACTTAAGGTAGATGGCGTTGAAGTAGGAGCTTTAAAGACTAAGGAAGAGCTTGATAATATTATTGCAAGAATAGAACAACCATATAAAGAGATGCTTCTAGAAGGTTCAAATGTAAAGGAAATCAAGATAGTAGAAAAAGTAGAAATAGTGAAGCAAGATATACCTTTATTCAAAATAGGGGATGGGGAAGAACTATATAATCACTTACTTACTAGCTCAGAGGAGATAAAAATCCATACAGTAGAAGTAGGGGAAAGTCTATGGACTATAGGTAAGATATATGGTATGTCAGTTGATGAATTAATTGAAGCTAATCAAGATAAAAATCCAGACAAATTACAAATTGGTGATGAAATAAAACTAGTAGTACCTAAACCTGTTCTTACTGTAGCTACAGTTGCTGAGGTTGAGTACACTGAGAATGTGAAATACGAAACCGAATATGAATACAATGATAAAATGTATAAAAACGAGAAGAAGACTAAGGTAGCTGGGGCTAGTGGTTTATCAAAAGTAGTTGCCAATGAGATAAAACATAATGGAATTTTAGTAGAAAGAGAAATAGTATCAGAGGAAGTACTTGAGAAGCCAGTAACTGAAATAATAATCAAGGGGACCAAAGAGGTTCCAAAGACTGCGGCTACTGGCGCATTTTTGATGCCTACTAGGGGAAGGATATCTTCTAGATATGGAATGAGAAATGGAAGAATGCATAAAGGTCTTGATATTGCTGCTAAAAAAGGTACAGTTATAAATGCAGCTGATGGGGGAAAAGTGGTATTTTCGGGATATAATGGTGCCTATGGAAATATGGTAGAAATTGATCATGGTAATGGTTTTAAGACTAGATATGCCCATTGCAGCAAGATAGTAGTGAAAGTTGGTACAAAAGTATATAAAGGTCAACATATTGCAAACGTAGGAAATACTGGTAGGTCCACAGGGTCACATCTGCATTTTGAAGTTTTAAAGAATGGGAAAAGCCAAAATCCAGCAAATTATGTAAAATAACTATAAAATAGAGGAAGCTTATGCTTCCTCTATTTAAATTCTAGAATCTAATAAAAAAATTACTATTAATATCATTAATAAACTTTCAAGCATATCATTATCAAGAAACCCTGAATTACCCATAGGTTTTTTATCTTCTACTCCATTTGTATTATCCTCAAAAAGTTCTTTTAAGTTCAACATTCCTGCGCCTTGATTTTCCTTAGATTGTTTTAAGTCTATACAAGAAGAAGTTAGTTTACTTTTTGTTTCTTGTGGTGAAAGATCTTTGTATTTATTTAAAAGAAGTGCCACAGAGCCTGAAACTAAAGGTGTAGCCATGGAGGTACCACTTAAAGAAGAATAGCTATCTAATTTTGCATTAGATAGAGACTTTATATTTACTCCAGGAGCTACTATATCAGGTTTCATCAAACCTTCAATAGTTGGACCGCGACTAGAAAAAGGTGCGATAATATCATCAGATGGATCTATGGTTCTTTTATCATCAACAGCTCCAACTGTTATAACATTTTGACTAATACCTGGAGATAGTATAGTACCTTCTTTTGGGCCACTATTACCTGCTGCTGAAATGACTATAAGTCCTGCTTTAACAGCCATCTCCACTGCTTTACATAAAGGATCCTTATCACAGGAATTATTTGCAGGGGTACCTAAAGAAATGTTGATTATTTTCGTATTATACTTGTCCTTAGTTTCTACTATATAAGATATTGCAGCAATTATATCTGAAGTACTACCCCCGCCACTGGAATCTAAAGCTTTAATACCTAATATATTAGCCTTGGGAGCTACTCCAATATACTTACCCTTAGAAGCAAATCCATTTCCTGCTATAATCCCAGCGACATGAGTACCATGACCATTATCATCATATGGAAGATCTCTATTATTAATAAAATCTTTAAAAGCAATAATACGATTTTTAGGCCTAGTTAAGTCATCATGTGGAGCAACACCTGTATCTATTACAGCAACTGTTATACCTTCTCCCTCAAATCCTTTATCATGGGGGAATTGTACTTCCATAGTTGGAGCGGCAATATCTAATAATGCATATACTTTGGAATCAAAACTTATATAATCTATTTCAGGGCTATTGGCTATTTTATATATTGCTTCAGTAGACATATATCCAGCAAATCCATCTATAATGGGTAAATTAGATTTGATTTTAGGAGATAAACTATTTATATTATTCTTAAGACTTAAAGCATTACTATTAAATTGCAAAATAACAGGAACTTCTTCCCGTGATTGAGACATTATTTTCGCACTTAAAATTGGACAGAGTTTGGCATTCATTATTTTTTTCAATATAACCACCTTCCTTGGTCTATTGTATGCTTTGAAAAAATAAAATGTGTCAAAAACTAAAAAAAGCCCTAAGGCTTTTTTATTTTTTGTTTTTAAAGATCATTTTACTTACTTCCCCAACTACTAAAGGTATGAAAGCAAATGATAATACTATTTCCCAGTCAAGTAAACCTAGTGGGAATGTATAGAATATACCTTGCATAAATGGTACATATAGAACAAATATAAGCAATAAGAAGGCAAATAGTGTTGAGTATACCATGCTTCTATTTGTAAAGAAACCTATTTTAAACAAAGTATGTTTTTGTGATCTACTAGAATATGCTCTTAATAGCTCTGCTGTTATTAAAGTGGCAAAAGTAATAGTTCTCGAAGGAATTAAACTAGACTCAATAACTTTTCCTAATGCATCATATTCAAGTGGATAGTGTTGCATTCCCCAATAATATGCAAGTAATGAACCACCTGCTACAGCAATACTTTGTAATATTATGCTAAACATCATTCTACCATTGATTATAGATTCTTTAGAGTCTCTAGGCTGTTGTTGCATTATATCAGGTTCACCTTTTTCAACCCCAAGAGCTAAAGCAGGGAAACTATCAGTAACTAAATTTAACCATAGAAGTTGAATAGGTAGTAAAGGTACATTCCATCCCAATAATATACTTGTAAATACAAGAAGTATTTCACCAATATTACATGATAATAAGAAATATACAAATTTCTTAATATTACTAAATATTATTCTACCTTCTTCAACTGCGGATACGATGGAAGCAAAGTTATCATCAGTAAGTATCATTTCTGCAGTATTCTTAGCTACATCAGTACCAGTGATACCCATTGAAACACCAATATCAGCTTTTTTCAATGCTAAGGCATCATTTACACCATCACCTGTCATTGCAGCGATTTCACCATTTGCTTTTAGAGCACTTACTATTCGAACCTTATGCTCTGGTGATACTCTAGCATATACTTTTACATCTTTTACCACTTCTTGTAATTTTTCATCAGACATATCATTTAATTCTGCACCCATCATGGCTTGATCAATTGATTCGGCCATGCCTAGTTCTTTAGCTATAGCAAAAGCAGTTTCTTTATAGTCTCCTGTAATCATTACAGTTTTAATACCTGCTTCTTTACATTTGGCTATAGCATCTTTTGCTTCAGGTCTAGCAGGGTCTATCATTCCTACTAATCCTACAAAGGTCATATTTACTTCATTTGAATCAGGAGAAATATCTGTAGGTAAATTATTGTACTCCTTATATGAAAAGGCTAATACTCTTAATGCATCCCTAGAGAATAAGCTATTCACATTTAATACTTCTTTTTTCAAATTATCATCAAATTCTTTTACCTTGCCATCGATACTAATATGGCTACATTTATCAATAATAATATCTGGAGCACCCTTTGTAAATGAAACTACCTTATTAGGGATATAGTTTTCATGGAAGGTGGTCATCATCTTTCTGCCTGAATCAAAAGGTATTTCTTCTATTCTTGGATATTCCAAGTTTAGATCTTTTCTTGTAATACTTCCTTTGCCAGCTAAGGTAATTAAAGCACCTTCAGTAGGGTCCCCTATAACCTTATAACCTTCTTGTGTTTTATCTAAATCAGCGTCATTTGTAAGGGTAGCTATAGATAGTAAAGTTTGCAAATCACCAATATCATTAATTGATATTTTATTTCCTTCTAATTTAAAGTCTCCAACAGGATCATATCCAGTTCCTGTTACATCTAAGATTTTCCCATCCGTAAAGACTTTAACTACAGTCATCTCATTTTGTGTTAATGTACCAGTTTTATCAGAGCAAATAACTGTTGTAGAACCAAGAGTTTCAACTGCTAATAATTTTTTTACGATTGCATTTCTTTTGACCATCTTGCTCATACCAATAGATAAAACAATAGTTACAATAGCAGGTAGGCCTTCAGGAATAGCAGCTACAGCTAAACTGATTGCAACCATGAACATTTCCAAAACATCTCTATCTTGTAATAAACCCATTACGAAAACTGCAATACATACTACTATAGTAGTTAAACCAAGGAACTTACCTAATTGATTCAACTGTTTTTGAAGTGGAGTCAATTCATCTTCATAGGATTGAATTAAAGTTGCAATTTTTCCAATTTCTGTACCATGCCCTGTTTCAACAACTACTCCTTTACCTCTACCATAAGTAATAGAAGTGCTCATATATGCCATATTGATCCTATCACCTAAGGACATATCATCTGAAAAGTTTTTGTTACTATCCTTTTCAACAGGTACTGACTCACCTGTTAGGGAAGCTTCTTCAATCTTTAAGTTAGAGCTTTCAACAAGCCTCAAATCTGAAGGAATAATATCCCCAGCGTCTAAGGATACAATATCCCCAGGAACTAAAGTACTAGCTGGCACTACTTCTATATGTCCATTTCTAATAACTTTAGCGTTAGGAGACGCCATTTTTTTAAGCGCTTCCAAAGCTTTTTCCGCTTTTCCTTCTTGATATATTCCTAAAAGAGCATTTACAACAACTATGGCTAATATTACTATAGCATCCTTTGTTTCACCAACAGCAATAGATATAGCTGCCGCACCGATTAATATTAAAATTAGAAAGTCTGAAAATTGAGCTATTATTTTAGAAACAAAACTTTTTCTACTTTCTTCCTTTAATTCATTTGTACCATATTTCTCCAATCTCTTCTGGACTTCATCATTTGTTAGTCCAGTATCCATATTGGTATCCAAGCCAGATAGCAATTCTTCTTTGCTTTGCTTATACCATTCCTTCAAAATTATCCCCTTCTTTCTAGATATTATTGGTTATTATACCACCATAAGAGAAAATAAATCACAAAAAAGACCTTTATTTATCTCTAATGAAATAAATAAAGGTCTTGCTTCCTAAAATGGATAGGTAGTTAGCCGGGATATCCGTGATGACGACTAACTGCTTTTAAGCTACTCCCCTTTGATTTATATCATTATATAATAAAGCTATTTAAAATTCAATAGATAAATTCAATAAATATTTGACAAGGGAAAACCTTTGTTAGATAATCAAAGAGGGGGATAATCTAGTAAAATAATAATTGAGGTGATAGAGTATGGAAAATAAGATATTAGTCATTGATGATGAGAAGGCTATAGTTGATATAATAAAATTTAATCTTGAAAAAGAAGGATATAAAGTAGAAACAGCACATGATGGAGAAGAAGGAATAAAAGCCGTTAATAAATATATGCCTGAGTTAGTTATATTAGATGTTATGATGCCAAAAAAAGATGGATTTCAAGTTTTAAAAGAAATTAGGACAAACTGTAATATCCCAGTAATAATGCTTACTGCTAAAGAGGAAGAAGTAGATAAGGTATTAGGATTAGAGCTTGGTGCTGATGATTATATAACAAAACCATTTAGCATGAGAGAATTAGTTGCCAGGGTAAAGGCAAACCTAAGGAGAGTAGATTTTTCTAGTACTTCTAATTTAGATGATTCAGCTACAATGATTGCCTCAAATGGATTAACTTTAGATTTAAACAAATATGAGGTTAAAAAAGATGGGACTATTGTAGAGTTGACTCTAAGAGAGTATGAACTTCTTAAATTTCTAGCATCTAGTTCAAATCAAGTGTTTTCAAGGGAGCAATTGTTAGAAGAGGTATGGGGATATGAATATTATGGAGATATTAGAACTGTAGATGTTACTGTTAGAAGACTCAGAGAAAAAATAGAAGATAGTAGTGGGGAATTTAAATATATTCTGACAAAGCGGGGAGTGGGCTATTACTTCAGGAGGGCATAGCTATGTTCAAAAGTATAAAATGGAAATTTATTGTAGTTTATTTCCTATTGGTATTTATTGCCATGGTAATTGTGGGGATATATATTATTGGAAGATTAGAAACCCAGCAAATAGCGAATATAACAAGTGCGATGGAACAATATATAGAAACAATAACGGAATCGTCTTCTTATATATCTGAAGATGATTGGAGCAAAGTACAAGAAGAAATACAAGAGACACTAAATGACTGGAGATTGGGAAGTAATGAAGTACTATATGTAATATACGGTAATGAGGTACCCACCATTATAGCTTCTACATCAAAGCTAAAAGATAAGATAATAGGACAAAATGCTTTATCCCATAAAACATTAGACCCTACACTTATATTAAGGGCTTATAATGGAGAGAAGGCAAGTGAGACTATAGAAGATATAAATGTGGATACAAATGAGGATACATTGTTTAATCATATAGCTTATCCTGTTTTAACAGAAGTAGGTAAGGTTAAAGGTGTTATTTACATGGCCTCAGATCTTAAAAATGTATATATTACAGTAAATGAATCAAAGAGAGTTCTCACAAGTGCTACCATTATTGCCCTTATGATAACAGTTTTTTTAGGTTTTTTAATTGCTTCAAGCATTACTGAGCCTATTAGTGATGTGACTAAAAAGGCAGAAGAAATGTCTAGGGGAAATTTCGATCAATTTGTTGACATAAAATCTGATGATGAAATTGGACAGCTGGCCAGTATGTTTAATCACTTAACTTTAAAACTAAAAGATACAATTCAAGAGATGGATTTGGAGAGGTCAAAGCTAGATACTATTTTTAACTATATGGCTGAGGGTGTTGTAGCAATAGATATTAATGGATACATAATTCACGCAAATCCCATATCTATGGAAATAGTCAGTCAAGCAGGGAAAGATATTTTATTATATAGCACCTCGCCGAAGATGATTTTTCCTTTAGAAGTAATAAATATTAGAAACATAAACTATAGTGATGAAAGCACCTTAGAGGGTGATGAGACCTTAGAGATAAATTCTCAGGTATATAAGGTTAAATATGCCCCATTTAAAAATGAAAAAAATAATATTGGTGGACTTATTATAGTGTTTCAAGATATGACAACGGAACATAAACTAGATAATATGAGGAAGGAATTTGTGGCAAATGTTTCCCATGAGTTAAAGACACCTATAACCACAATTAAATCATATACAGAGACATTGATGGACAATAGTATAGAAGGAGAAATAAGAAACAATTTCTTGGATGTAATTAACAATGAATGTGATAGGATGGCTAGACTTGTAAGGGATTTATTACAGCTTTCCAATCTAGATTATAGAAAGACCACTTGGAAAAAGGAAGAAACTTCTATAAATAAATTATTAGAGGAAATACTACTAAAACTGGAATTTTCTTTTAAAGAAAAAGACCATGAATTAATATTTGAAACAGAAGAAAATTTACCAAATATTGTAATTGATAAGGATGGTATAGAGCAGGTTATACTAAATATAGTTTCTAATGCCATAAAATATACAGAGAAAAATGGTAGAATAGAAGTAACTACTAAAAAGTCAGAAGGATATGTGAATGTTATTGTCACAGATAATGGTATAGGAGTTCCTGAAGATGATCAAACTAGAATATTTGAAAGATTTTATAGAGTTGAAAAGGGAAGAAGCAGAGAATTAGGTGGTACAGGGCTAGGCCTATCTATTGCAAAGCAAATAATAGAGGCTCATGATGGAGAAATTGCGCTTATAAGCAGTTTTAATAGAGGTACTACTGTTAAAATAAAAATACCATACAAAGAAGTGTAATTCAATCTTAATTATGCTGTAACAATTTTGTAATATATGTAATATATAATTAATTATGTAAAGTTTGAGTAAAGGAGGAATTAAAGTGTGGAAGAAAATATTAGCTGGATTCTTTATTGGAATTAGTTTATTTGCTATTAGTTCAGTTGGCCATTCTGCTGGATTAACTAATACTACAAAAATAGAACAAGAAGTTGATTTAACAAAATATCAATTAACTGAACCCCAAAGTGATGCTTATACTATATATGATAAAATTACTTTTATTAATGGAAAAGCGCCTACAGGGACTTCTATCATAATATCAGTATATGGAACAACGGATCTTACCAGAAAGAGTTTTGACCTTTCAAAACTACCTACTGATGATGATTATATTGAAGTTTTTCAAGAAACCATAAAAACAGGCAATATTGGAACTTTTGGGAAACAGCTTGATTTAGTAACAGGGATTAATAAAATAATTATCACATTTGATGTGGAAGGAGTACCCCCTGTTGAAATAATTGTATTGGTTAAGACACCTGAAACCATGAACAATAATAAAGAAAAGAAACTAGAAAATATAATTGATGCGATGCTGAATATAAAGTTATAATTACCTTTGATATTGGAGATGGTTAAAATGAAAGAAAGGTTAAAGACTTTTCTATTGATATCAATGGTAGTTATTACTCTTATTTTAACTAAAAAATTATGGATAGAACTACCTAATACAATGAATGATATATTTAGCAATAGAGAAGAGGCCTATAGTGTATCATATTTGTTATCAGATATGATAATACCTAATAAATATATGCTAAACTTTAATGAAAAGAATCACACATTTTTCTATGATGATTCTAGCTATGGGTTGTGGACAAATACTAAGAAAACCATAAGCAATATCTTAGGGTCAAAGACTATCAAAGTATTAGATTTATCTAATGATGAGTTTTTAACATATAATAGGAAGCGATCTATAATCTTTTACTTTCCAGAAGAAGTAAACACTTATATTTTGGCAAAAGCTTTAGATGTTAAGGATCCTAATACTATTGTAGATATACTACCCACTGTGAAAAGTATTTATATCTATTTAGGTAATGAGGATTCTTTTTTTGTATTTTCAGATTTAGAAAAAAACATAGCTATATATGATCAATCAATTGATATAGAAAAATTGAAGGAACAAGTCCTCGAAATTGAAGGAAACCAAGATCACAATTATTATTATTCAATGAAAGAGAATTATGGGACTAAAAATGATGTATATGTTCCATATGAAATGCGAAATAATTTGCCACAGGTTTATGTAGAGAATGAAATTAGAAACTTAAGTGACGAAGAGAAGAGACAAAAAGCAGAGAAGTTTTTTAATAAAGATATTGATTATATTAGAGAGATTGTAGAGAGCAATGGGTCTACTATATATATATATGATCAGAGAGTGTTGAAATTAAATGTGAATGGGACATTGGAGTATTTTAATTCCTTAGAAGATAGCGTTAAGAAGAAAAATCTTTATAATAGCTTAAGTACAGCTGCAGAATTTATAGCTAAGAATGCTGGAGTAACAAAGGGCATGTATTTATCTAATGTAGAAGACATTAAAGTAGATGATAGTCTAGGATATAAGTTATCATTTAAATATAGGATAAGAGGAATACCTGTTATACTTGCTAATGAAGAGGTTGTAGATTTTGTAGAAATTGAAGTATTCAATGAGCATATTAGGTCATATAAACATTTTATTAGAAAAGATATGAATGAAACAGTAGGTAATATTTTAGATGGAAAGAAGATGTTAACCTCATTTGAAGTAATAGATATGAATTATGATTTTTTTACTAGACTATATTTAGAAAAAAATGGAATTATTTTACCAAACGATGACGAACTACATTCAGATGAAAATTTATCTATAATAAAAGAGTTACCTTCAGAGGAAGTTTTATCTATTATACAAGATATTACTTTATCATATTTTGACCCTTGTTTGAAGGATGTTGAAGATGAATTAATTGGAGTATGGGCTATAACAACCATGGATAGTCTTTATGCCTTTGATGTATATAATGGACTTTGGGTATATGAAAAAAATCAGAATTAATGGATGGAGAGTTTTATGGACTGGTCAAAAGCAAAAACCATCTTAATAGCTGCATTTATAGTGACTAACATACTGTTGGGTGTTGTCTTGTTTTCTGATGATTATAAAACTGATACTACGACAACTGAAGCATTTGTAGAAGAAGTAACTAGGATCTTGGATAAGAAAGATATTACTATAGCTACAGAAATTTCTACAGAAATCCCAAGTTTAAATACATTAACCATAGAGTATGAGATGGTAGACATAAATGAGATAAAAAAGAACTTTTTTAATGGAGAAGCTAATGTTGAAACAGAGGGGAATAGTATTATAAGAATTTCAAAGGATGATGAATATCTTTTAATAAACAGTAGAAAATCATTAATATATGTAAATAATTCTGAAATTGAAAAACATAAGGATTTAAATGAAGAAAATGCTATAGATATTGCATTTGAGTTTTTGAATGAAAGAAAATATGATACTTCAGATATGGAAATATCATATTTAAAGAATGAAAATAACATATATTATATAGATTTCTCAAAGAAATATAATGGAAGGTATTTGGAGAAAGCAGCAACAACTATAGAAATAGATAAAACAGGAGTAAGAAAGTTTGAGAGAATTTGGCTAAATCCTGTGGAAGAGGGAGAAACACCTAGATATATTAGTACAGCTCCTAAAGCAATTCTAAGTCTATTAAGTATAGAAGAATCTCATGGTAGAACCATTAAAGATATTTCATTATGTTATTACTTTGATCCATCTGAGCAGGAGGATATCAAGGATACTAAGGATGCCATAAAGGGTCAAACTGTCCCAGCCTGGAGAGTTTTATTTGAAGATGGATATAAAATTATTATAGATAATTATTAAAAGAAGAATTTCGATTCTTCTTTTTTTTACGCCTATGGTCTATAATAGAATAGTAGTGATAAGAAATGGGGGAAGTATAATGAGTATAAGATTTTGTTCCTTATCTAGCGGAAGCAGTGGGAACTGTCAATATATTGAAACAGATAAGGCAAGAATTATTGTAGATGGAGGATTTTCTGGGAAAAGGATGGAAGCTCTACTATCTTCCATTGGGGTAAGTCCAACTAGTCTAGATGGTATACTAGTCACTCATGAACATATTGATCATGTAAAGGGTGTAGGGGTATTCTCAAGAAGATATGATTTACCAATATATGCCAATGCGAATACATGGCTAGGAATGGAAAAGACAATAGGAAAGATAAAGGAAGAAAATATTAAAGTATTTACTTCAGAAGAATATTTTAATATAAAAGATATAATTACTCAACCTATTAATACATTCCATGATGCTTTGGAGCCTGTAGGATATATATTTCATATAAATAAAGTTAAGATTAGTATCATAACGGATACAGGAATAGTGAATGACAATATGAAGGAAAAAATCAAAGGGTCTAATCTCTACCTAATGGAATCAAATCATGATGTAACTATGCTAAAAGAGGGTAGTTATCCATGGCCATTGAAACAAAGAATATTGAGCACTAGGGGACATTTATCAAATCATGATGCAGGTAGAATTTTAAGTGATGTAATCTCAGGAGATGGTGAAATAATACTATTAGGTCACCTTAGCCAAGATAATAACTTGCCGGAGCTTGCATATACAACTGTAAAAGATCTCATATTAGAGCAAGGAATAGACGCTAATAAAGATATTACATTAGAATTAACATACAGAGATAAGGTAACCAAGGTATTTAATCTCTAAAATAGGAGGGGTTCAATGAGAATATTATTGACAAATGATGATGGAATAATGGCAGAGGGAATATATACTCTTGCAAAAGAATTAGAAAAAGAACATGAAGTAATTATAGTTGCACCAGAGATTCAAAGATCTGCGCAGAGTCATGCAATTACACTTTTCCAACCTTTAGTAGTTAATGAAGTTAAATTAGAGGGGCTGAAATCAAAAGCATATAGCATATCTGGAACACCAGCAGATTGTGTAAGGGCAGGACTAGAAGTTTTGGCAGAAGGACCAATAGATATGGTGTTTTCAGGGATTAATATTGGTTTAAATTCAGGAATGGATATTCTTTATTCAGGTACAGTTTCTGCAGCTATTGAGGCTAATATATATAAGATACCATCAATTGCAATATCCGCTGAGTGGGTAGATGGTAATGTTAATTTTGAAACAGCTGCCAAATATGCAAAGTATATACTAGATCTTTCAGAGAATAAATTGAGAGAATCAAACATAGTTTTAAATATTAATACTCCATTTATGAATACAGAAGATATAAAGGGAATAAAGGTGTGTAAAATTGGTGGAGTTATATATGACTATTATATTATGGAGCATAATGAAGAAGGAGAAAAGATTTTAAAATTAAATGGTAGAAAAGAAATGGAAGTAGAAAAAGACACAGATAGATACTATCTGAGCCAAGGATATGCCACTATAACTCCCCTTCATTATGATTTAACTAATTTTAGATTATTAGAAGAAGTAGAAGGGTGGATAAAAAACTGAATATTTGGTATAATTTAGGGTAATAAGTAATTATCACTTTAATAGAAAGAAGGGGTTAGGATGTTTGTTATTAGAGATAAAGAAAAGGTATTAAAGGCATATGTAAAGCGATATCCCGAATTAGATCAAGTTGCAATTGATGAATTATCTAGGGAATATGATAGATATGTAGATTTACTTAAACATTTAGAAACTAGAGAAGAAGCAATAGAAATATTTGAACAAGAGATAGAAAAAAACGAAAGAAGATATTCAGACAATGCTCAGATGAAGGCGTTAGAAGGATCAACTCATGATCAATTTATGGAAATCTTAGCAAATTATGGATTGATAGTATTTTTTAGGGACAATATGATAGAGTGATTAGGGACGGTTTTGCGGTGCAGAGGGAAAAATACTTCTGCACTTTTTTATCTTAAAGGGAGGGATAGATTTGAGAAAAGCAGTTGAAGTAGATTTTACAGTATATGGGGATGATATGCAATTTGTAGAAATTCAACTTGATCCTACAGAAAGCATTATAGCTGAAGCAGGTGCCATGATGTATATGGATGAGAGTATCAAAATGGAAGCAATTTTTGGTGATGGATCAGGCAAAGATGAAGGAAAAGGCCTAATGGGTAAGATGCTCAGTGCTGGAAAAAGAGTTGTAACAGGTGAAAGTCTTTTTATGACTGAATTCATCAATCAATCAAATCAAAAGAAAGTGGCAGCCTTTGCTGCTCCTTATCCAGGAAAAATTATACCTATGGATATTGGAGATTATGGTGGAGAACTCATATGTCAAAGGGACGCATTTTTATGTGCTGCTAAGGGTATAAGTTTAGAAATAGCTTTTCAGAAGAAAATCGGAGTTGGATTATTTGGTGGAGAAGGTTTCATCATGCAAAGGTTAATTGGTGATGGTCTTGCTTTCCTACATGCAGGTGGAACTATTATAAAAAAAGATTTGCAACCAGGAGAAGTACTTAAATTAGATACAGGATGCTTGGTAGCTATGACTACAAGTGTAAACTATGATGTTCAAATGCAGGGAAATATTAAGTCTGCATTATTCGGTGGAGAGGGATTATTCTTAGCAACTCTCAGAGGACCTGGAACCATATGGATGCAATCATTACCATTTAGTAGATTGGCAAATAGAATGTTTGCAGCTGGAGGCAGAGGTAAGTCTGGAAGTAAGGATGAGGGTAGTCTACTAGGTGGTATTGGTATAGGAGATTTATTTGGTAGAGATTAGTATATAATAAGAGTAGCTGTGCATTTTATGCGCAGCTTTTTTAAATTAATATTTGTTATTTCAAATATTAAAAATTGATAGTCTGTGGTAATATATAGTAAAAGAAATAGATGTGAGGTAAAAAATATGAATATTAGAATAGTTGCCGTAGGCAAAATTAAAGAAAAATATATGCAGGAAGGGATTAAGGAGTTCACTAAAAGATTATCTAGATATTGCTCTTTAGATATAGTAGAGATTGATGATGAGAAAGCACCAGAGAATTTATCGGAGAAGGAAATGGATATAGTAAGAAAAAAGGAAGGGGAAAGAATACTAGCCAAAATTCCCCAAAGTTCTTTCATTATTTCCCTGGAAATAATGGGAAAGCAATTATCATCAGAAGATTTATCGAAAAAAATAGAGGATTTAATGATAAATGGTACAAATGATATTACATTTTTAATAGGTGGATCCCTAGGATTATCTGAGGAAGTAAGAAATAGAAGCAATTTCAAACTATCCTTCTCGAAGATGACATTTCCACATCAGTTGATGAGGTTGATATTGCTTGAACAGGTATATAGGGGGTGGAGAATAATGAAGGGTGAACCCTATCATAAGTAAAAATACTTATACCCCATTTATGATTTATTAAAGGAGATGTGAATATAATGAAACTAACAAATCTTGGGCATTCTGCTTTTATTGTAGAGGATAAAGGTTTTAAAGCTATAATTGACCCATTTATCTCTGGGAACCCACTATCAACTATTGAATTAGATGAAATTCAGGGACTTACACATGTATTTATTACACATGGACATGGTGATCATATAGGAGATAGTATAGAACTCGCCAAGGCCAATGATGCCCTTGTGATTACCAATGCTGAAATATCAGATTATCTTTCAAGTAAAGGTGTAAAAACACATGCAATGCATATAGGTGGAAGATATAGATTTGATTTTGGTACTGTAAAGCTTACTCCAGCTCTTCACGGTTCTGGAATTAGCACTGAAGATGGTATGATATATGGAGGAAATCCATGTGGTTTTGTAATTGAAGTAAATAATAAGAAGATTTATCATGCTGGTGATACTGGCTTAACTATGGATATGAAGTTATTAGAATTGGAAAACATAGATGTAGCACTTATCCCAATAGGTGGTAATTATACTATGGATATAGACGATGCAGTCATTGCTACGGAGTTTATAAAACCAAAACTTGTAATCCCAATGCACTATAATACATTCCAAATAATAGAAGCAGATCCTAATGAATTTAAGGAAAAGAACAAAATCTGTGATACTGCTATATTAAGTATTGGAGAATCATATGAGTTTTAACTGCTATTGATTTAAGTACTAGATTCCTCACTATATTCGGAATGACAAATTCATTAATAGCAAAACAATCACTTTAAGAATATCATGTAATAACAATGATAACTTGGAGTGATTTTTATGTTTGATTATATATTGAATAACTATCATTTAATATTTTTAATAATAGCAGTAGTAGCTGTAGTTCTCATTCTAATCTATAGAGGATTAAGGTCAAAGATAAAAAGAGAAATCAAGAAGATTAAGGATGTGGAATCTCTTAATGAATTTCTGAGACCCTATGGCTATGCATATGACTTTCAGCAGGATATATTTTACACAATAATTGATGCTTGGCAACGGGAAATGGGATATACAAGACTCTATGATGAGGCAGCAGCACCATCATCTATGATAATAGACTGTGAACCTATTTATTTTGAATATGATAATAAAAGATGGATGATAGAATTTTGGAAGGGTCAATATGGTATGACAACTGGCTTCGAAATAGGTGTATATCATACAACTGGACTAGATTTGTCAGATGAATATTTTAACTGGACTTTCTATGATTGCGCTGATGATAGTAATATGCTTAAAATGGAATTTACACTAACTAAAAACAATAAAATTATTATAAAAAGAGGGGGAGTACATTGGTGGCTAACAGGATTTAAACTGGGAGAATTCTCGGAACCTTGGGAACTTAAAGCAAGTATATATATTACTCTAAAGGATCTTAATATGAGAAATGCATTTTTAGAAGGATTGAAAAGAGCTGGATATAGAAGGGCAGAGCTTTTAGTTCAGGGCAAAACAGTTTTTCTTACTTTTGCTGAACCAAATACACCTCAGCCTTTTACAAGAATTGATGAGTTTGATGAAATAACCCAGAAGAAGAACAAGCTATTATGTCATAGTTATAATGAATTAACAAAGGATTATGATAATGCACTGGATAAGATAATTGCATTAAAAGATATTGATCCGGATATGCTTCAGAACTTACTATTAATGGGTAAGACAAAAGATATTTTCAAACTGTAACCAACTTTTTTATGAATAGTCTAATAGAATAAATGTATTGGGCGGGATATGTATGAGAATATTGAATAGATTAACTAAAGTATTTAATAATTCAAAGGAAATCAATATAGATGATGATTCTAAAATCATTATTATGAGTGATGTTCATAGGGCAGATGGCAATTGGTCAGATTCTTTTGCTAGAAATCAGAATATTTTTTTTGCTGCCTTAAACCATTATTATCAGAAGAATTATACCTATATAGAATTAGGAGATGGAGATGAGCTTTGGGAATTACCTGATTTTAAAGAAATAATAAGAAACCATAGTGATGTATTCTGGTTGATGTCTAAGTTCTATGAAGACAATAGATTCTATATGTTATTTGGAAACCATGATATTGTTAAGAAGGATAAAAAATTCATAGAAGAGAATCTTTATTATTATAATGAAAGAATTCATAAAGATATTTCTTTATTTAAAGACATACAGGTCCATGAAGGACTAATACTGAATTATAAAGATTATAAAAATAAGATATTCCTAGTCCATGGGCATCAAGTAGAATTCCTGAATTATGATATTTGGCCAATTGCACGATTTTTGGTAAGACACATATGGAGACCACTTGAGCTTTATGGTATCAACGATGTAACTAGAACTGCAAAGAATTATAAGAAGAGACATAAAGTAGCAACAAAGCTTACCCAGTGGGTCAAAAGCAATAAGCATATCCTAGTAGCTGGACACAATCATAGGCCTTATTTTCCTGAAGCAGGTGATATTCCTTACTTTAACGATGGCAGCTGCGTCCATCCAAGATGCATAACAGGAATAGAAATTGTAGAAGGAAATATTATGCTAATTAAATGGAGCGTAAAAGTCAGTGAAAAAGGATTGCTGTATATAGGCAAAGATATACTAGCAGGACCAAGAAAGCTGGAGCTTTATTTTTAAATATCTTATGAAAGAGGTACTGCAAAATCTGCAGTACCTAAAATATTAATCTTCAGTATTAGCATAAATACCAATGGCATCTCTTAAGAATTCTGCCAATCCAGACTGTTCCTTATCATAATATGCTTTGAATCTTTCATCATCAACATACATTTGGGCAAGATTAACATGTGCTTCTTTGGTATAAGAATCCCAAAAATAGCTTAACCATTGGCGATGTAGGTCTGCTGCTTTTTGAGCTATTTCCCCTGCTGGATCCTTAGTTTCAAATGCCAACTTTAATGTGTCAATTACACTGGAGCTAAGTTTTTGTAGTTCTTCATATTGATCTTCAGTCATGTTTTTAAGCATTTTATTTGACTTGTTTATTTCCTCGGATCCATATTTTTCCCTAATTTCTTTTCCGTATTTTTTCTCATTTTCATCAATCATTGTTTGCTTAAAGCCTTCAAATTTCTCCTTATCACTCATTATAATTCTCCCTTCTTTAGAAGCCAAAGTTTTATCCACATTGGCAATTAATAAATTTATTTTCTCTTTTTCCTCAAGTAGTTTCTTTCGATGTTCCATAAGTGCAGTTGTTTCATTAAAAGAGTTTGATGTTATTATAGTTTTTATACTATCTAAATCCATACCCAGTTCTTTAAAAAATAATATTTGTTGCAATCTATCAACTTCCTTTTGGCCATAAATTCGATAGCCAGAGGAATTAATTCTTGCAGGTTTAAGAATTTCTATTTC
>CAZIII010000006.1:0-37444 GCA_964539425.1 uncultured Tissierellaceae bacterium
GTACTTAATCCCTTTGACAAAGCTCTATAAGCACTCCAAATGTTGATTTTGGATGTAAAAAGGCTATCTTTGCACCACCTGCACCATACCTAGGTTTTTCATCAATCATTCTAATTCCTTTTTCTTTTAACTCCTCTATTGCTTTTTCAATATCATCCACTTTATAAGCAATATGTTGGATTCCTTCTCCCTTTTTCTCTATAAATTTAGCTATAGGGCCATCTTCATCTGTTGATTCAAGTAATTCTACTTCTGTATCTCCTATGGGTAAAAAAGCAACTTTAACTTTTTGCTCCTCTACTACTTCTTTCTCTACACATTTCATACCTAGTATATCTTCATAAAATTTTAATGTTTCATCTAAGTTTTTTACAGCAATACCAATATGATCAACTTTACCAACCATTTGATTACCTCCCATTGTTCAATTACCAGTTAAGGATTAACAATTGTTCTTTGTTAATTGCTGACTAACTGTATTATCTCATCTTTAGCAGTATAAGGGTCTGTTTCTCTCAGTGTAACTTTTTTTGCTAAATTATCTATTAAATCTTCCTTTACTGCTCTATCCAATATCAATTTCATTAAATCTTCTTCAACCATTTTTAGTATTTCTAATTTATTATTTCTAACTCTTATTTCTTCTAGTTTGTTATTCTTTTCAAGGTATTCCCTATGGTCCAAGATTTTTTCTAGAAGTATGTCTATATCCTTATTCTGTCCAGCAGATACTTTAATTACTGGCTGTCTATAATCTGTTTTTTCATTTAAATCTAGATTCATTTCTATTTCAACCTTAGTCTTGTCTGCCCCGTCTAAATCAGATTTATTGATGGCAAACACATCGGCAATCTCCATTATTCCTGCCTTTATGGCCTGAATGTCATCACCTAAATTAGGTACCATGACCATAAGCACAGTATCAGCTGTCTTTACTATATCTATCTCTGATTGCCCAACACCAACTGTTTCAATAAATATATAATCACAACCAAAGATATCTAGTACCTTTACAGCACCCCAAGTAGCTTTAGACATACCGCCTAAAGATCCACGAGTACCCATACTCCTTATGAAAATATCCTTATCTAGGGCTAGATCATTCATTCTAATTCTGTCACCTAAAATCGCTCCCCCACTAAATGGGCTTGTAGGATCTATGGCCACAATGCCAACTTTTTTACCAGCTTTTCTAAGTTCCTTAGTCAATTTATCTGTTAAAGTTGACTTTCCAGATCCAGGAGGTCCAGTTATACCAATTACATAGGCATTACCCGAACACTTATATAATTTCTTTAATAAATCAATTGCTTCCTTATCATTGTTTTCAATCATGGTAATAAGTCTAGCACATGCCCTTTTACTGCCTTTTAGTAGTTGTTCTTCAATGTTCAAATAAAGCACCACCTAAATTATCTTTTAAGGTTGTTCGTAATAAACTCTACTACATCCTTCGTTGATGTTCCAGGAGTAAATACTGCTTCTATTCCAGACTCAATAAGGAACGGTATATCATCCTCTGGAATAACTCCTCCCCCTACAATAAGCATATCCTCTATGCCTTCTTCTTTAAGTAGATTAACTACCTTTGGAAATAAATGGTTATGAGCTCCTGATAATATGCTCATGGCTACAACATTTACATCTTCTTGAATTGCAGCAGCTACTATTTGCTCTGGTGTTTGCCTTAATCCAGTATATATAACTTCCATACCTGCATCTCTTAAAGATCTTGCAATTACCTTTGCTCCCCTATCATGTCCATCAAGTCCTGGCTTCGCTACCAACACTCTAATTGGTCTTTCCATAATTATTATCCTCCCATTCTTCAATTAACAGTTAACGATTAATTGTTTTTATAGTATTACTGATTGTTGGTATTCTCCAAATACTCCACGTAAAACATTGCATATTTCTCCAAGAGTTGCATATGCTTTAACTGCATCTAATATAAACGGCATTAGGTTTTCTTCAGTTACTGCTTTATCTTTTAATATAGCTAATTTATTGTCTACTTCATCATTATTTCTTTCTGATCTTAAGATTCTTAATTTTTCTCTTTGATTTATTTCAACTGTTTTATCTACTCTTAGTAATTCCTTTTTATCCGTTTCTTCTATTTGGAATTTATTTACTCCAACTACTATTCTATCCAAGGATTCTACTTCCATTTGATGTCTATAAGCAGCATTTTGAATTTCTTTTTGAATATATCCTTTTTCTATAGCCTTTGGTGCACCGCCTAATTCATCTATTGTATCAATATATCTAACAGCTTCTTCTTCAATACTATTAGTCAAACTTTCTATATAATAAGATCCTGCTAGAGGGTCTATTGTTTCTGTTACTCCAGATTCATGAGCTACGATTTGTTGAGTCTTTAACGCAATTCTAACAGAGTCTTCTGTTGGTAATGCCAGAGCCTCATCCCTTGAATTTGTGTGTAGGGACTGAGTTCCTCCAAGAACTGCTGCCAAGGTTTGAATTGTAACTCTAATTATATTATTATCTGGTTGTTGAGCTGTTAATGTGGAACCAGCTGTTTGTGTATGGAATTTTAGTTGCATAGATTTTGCAGATTTTGCATTAAATCTTTCTTTCATTATTTTTGCCCATAATCTTCTTGCAGCTCTATATTTAGCTACCTCTTCTAGTAAATCATTGTGAGCATTGAAGAAGAAGGATAATCTTGGAGCAAAATCGTCTACATCTAATCCTGCTTTGATCGCTGCCTCAACATAAGCAATTCCGTCTGCTAAGGTAAATGCAACCTCTTGTGCTGCAGTAGAACCCGCTTCTCTTATGTGATATCCACTAATACTTATGGTATTCCATTGTGGTACTTCCTTTGAGCAATATTCGAAAATATTCGTAATTAATCTCATAGACTCAGTTGGTGGAAAGATATAAGTTCCCCTTGCTATGTATTCTTTTAAAATGTCGTTTTGTATAGTTCCTCTTAACTTTTCCTTTGAAATCCCTTGTTTCTCTGCAACAGCAATATACATTGCTAACAAAACAGAGGCAGGTGCATTTATAGTCATTGATGTACTTACCTTGTCTAAAGGAATTCCATCGAATAATACTTCCATATCCTTCAATGAATCAATGGCAACTCCAACTTTTCCAACCTCACCTTCAGATAAACCATCATCAGAATCATATCCTATCTGTGTTGGTAAGTCAAAAGCAACACTTAGTCCAGTTTGTCCTTGGTCTAATAAATATTTATATCTTTGATTCGATTCCTCTGCAGAAGCAAATCCTGCATATTGTCTCATAGTCCAAAATCTACCTCTATACATTGTAGATTGAACTCCTCTAGTAAATGGGTATTCACCTGGCACACCCAAATCTTCATTGTAGTCCATATCAACTACATCCATAGGTGTATATAACCTATTTACATCATGATTGGAACCAGTTGTAAATTTTTCTTTTCTTTCAGGAAATCTAGCCAATGATTTCTGCACTACTTCCTTATCCCAGGTTTCAACAGATGATTTGATACTATCAATCTTCTTATCATCAAACATTTCTTTACCTCCCATATTCTTTGTCATAAGTGTTATGCAACTTCTATCTATAGTCTATTATAGTAATACTTGGTATAGTTTTGCAACATATATTTCAATATTATTTGAAAATGAATGATAAATTGCATAAAAACACTTAATTCCTAGATTTATATAAAAAAAATAGGAGAAAATCTCCTATTTTTTTATACTCCAACAAATAATGCTTCAAATTCTTTACCATCAATAGTTTCTTTCTCTAGTAATGCTTCAGCAACTTTATGAAGTTTATCCATATTCTCTATTAATAAGGCTTCTGCTTTATTGTAAGCATTATCAATCAAAGTCCTCATTTCTTGATCTATTGCAGCAGCCACATCTTCACTATAATTTCTTGCCCTACCAAAATCTCTACCAACGAAAACTTCATCTTCGTCAGATCCATAGGTCATAGGTCCAAGAATATCACTCATACCATAGTGAGTTACCATTGATCTTGCTATCTTAGTCGCTCTCTCTATATCATTTTGAGCTCCTGTGCTTATATCCTCTAATACTAATGCTTCAGCTACCCTACCACCAAGAAGCATCACTAATCTATTTTCCATTTGTTTCTTTGTCAAATAGGATCTATCTTCTTCAGGTATATAAGCAGTGAAACCTCCAGCCATTCCCCTAGGTATGATAGTTACCATATGAACTGGGTCTGTATCAGGAGTAAGTCTTGAAGTAAGTGCATGCCCTGCTTCATGATAAGCTGTAAGTTTTTTTTCTTTATCGCTTACTACCTTAGATTTCTTCTCAGGACCAGCTTGAACTTTGATAGAAGCTTCCTCAATTAACTTCATAGGAATTGACTTTAAGTCAAACCTAGCAGTTAATATAGCTGCTTCATTAACAAGATTTTCCAAATCTGCTGGTGTAAAACCTACAGTTCTTTTAGCCACTACTTGTAAATTTACATCTGCATCTAATGGTTTGTTTTTTGTGTGTACTCCAAGTATTGCTTCTCTACCCTTTACATCTGGTAATCCAACATAAATAGTTCTATCAAATCTACCTGGTCGAAGTAATGCAGGGTCAAGTATATCAGCCCTATTAGTTGCTGCCATGACTATTATTCCTTCATTAGTAGCAAATCCATCCATCTCAACTAGAAGTTGGTTTAATGTTTGCTCCCTTTCATCATGTCCTCCGCCAACACCAGCGCCTCTCCTTCTACCTACAGCATCAATTTCATCTATAAATATTATACAAGGTGCATTTTTCTTTGCTTGCTCAAATAAATCTCTTACACGACTGGCACCAACACCTACAAACATTTCAACAAAATCTGAACCGGATATAGTAAAAAATGGAACTCCTGCTTCTCCTGCTACAGCTCTACTTAAATAAGTTTTACCAGTTCCTGGAGGCCCTACTAGTAGTACTCCTGTAGGAATTCTTGCACCCATTTCTATATATTTTCTAGGAGCCCTTAAGAAATCTACAATTTCCTTAAGTTCCTCTTTTTCCTCTTCTAATCCTGCTACCTCGGCAAATGTTACCAGCTTTCCATCTTCTTCCTTATGCATCCTTGCCCTGGATTTCCCAAAACTCATGACTTTGCCACCGCCACCGCCTTGAGATTGCTGCATAAAAACAAACCAAAATACTACAAAAACAAGGATCATCAATATAGTTGGAATTGCACTAATGAACCAAGGAGTAGTTGGTTCCAATTCCCCACTTAAATTTATCTGGTTGTTATCAACTAAATCCTTTACATAATCAGGATAAAAAGTGTATCTCATTTCTTCAGGCAATATTGTAGTAAACTGTGTTTTATCCTTAAGTTTACCTTGTACTTCTCTGCCTACCATAGTTATGCTTTCAACTCTGTCATTCTTTAAATGTCCTACTAATTCAGTCACATCTACTACTTTGACTTCTTCTACATTATTTCCTAGTGTATTTACAAAAAACATTATAATAATCACTATTAGTAAATACACACTAATATCTTTAAAAAACTTTCTCAATACAAATCCTCCCTCCATCTATTGCCAAATGATATCATATCATTATAACATCATTAATTTCATTTTACAACCTTCTAATTAGCTATATACTTCTTCTTTTAATGCAGCTACATATGGTAAGTTTCTTCCTATTTCAGAGTAATCTAATCCATATCCTACTACAAATTCATCAGGAATATTAAAGCCAGGGTAATCCACAGGTACATCTACTTTTCTTCTATCTGGTTTATCTAAAAGGGTACATACCTTAACTGATTTAGCCCCCCTCTTCTTTAGATTATCTGTTAGATAAGCCAATGTATAGCCTGAATCTATAATATCCTCTACAATCAATATATCCTTATCTTCTACGCTAAAATCTAAATCCTTTATTATTCTAACTTCACCAGTAGAAGTTGAAGATTTACCATAGCTTGAAACAGCCATAAAATCCATACCAATTGGCATACTAATATTTCTAGCCAAATCTGCCATGAAAATAACAGCACCTTTTAATATACCTACTAATATAAGGTCCTTGCCCTTATAATCATTTGTGATTTTTTGACCCAATTCCTTTACTTTTTCTGCAATTTCCTCTTCATTTAGTAAAATACTTTTAATCATGTTTTCCATTTAAATCCTCCTTAATATGTATTATCAATTTTATTGTAGGATATAACTAAAACCTTCTTTGTATCCATTGTCACCTTATATTTCTCGTGAGTCCTATATCCAACTACCCAGAGAATATTACCTTCATCTACTACCAAAGGAATATTATCTCTTAATTCTTTTTGAATCTTTTCATCAATAAAATAATCCTTAAGCTTCTTGGTACCCCCCATTCCAAAGGGAACAAACTTATCCCCATTCAACCTATTCCTTACCGCCATCTTTCCCTGGACTTTGTCGAAATCAAAATATCTAGTTAATTTATTCTTTTTCATTTCAAAGTTTTTATCTATTGAAATAACCTCAAGATTGAAATCATACCCTATATTTTCAAAATTATTTACCCCAGGGAATTTTAATTCATATAGATACTTATTATCTTCTTTTTTCTTATGCCTTTCAATTATCAAATCGCCATAACTTTTTTTAGCCACTATATTATTTGACATATGCACTTCTTTCCCAGTATCAGACATGGAAAATACATTTAATGCATTGGATATTTGATTTTCAGAAATACCCTGTAATGAACCATTGATTTTTAATATGGAGTTTCTAATAATTCTTTGTTGAATGCATATATCTTCTGATAAAAACATTTCCATGTCTAAAATTATACACTCTTTTTCCTGTTTCTTCATTACGATATTAAATCTTTTCTCAGAATAACTTTCTAGGAAATTACTGTCTATAGAAGAAATCTTCGACATCCTCCACAGAGTATTAATAATATTTGGATTGAAGTTTTCCTCAATATATGGTATCAACTCCAACCTCACCTTATTTCTACTATAGATAGGCATAAGATTTGTCTTATCTAAGACAGTCCTAATATTATTATTCTCAATATATGCCTCAATCTCTTTCCTATCTATACCCAAAATAGGCCTAATTATATCTTGATTTACAAACCCCATACCTTTTAGTCCATCAATGCCAGTACCTCTCATAATTCTCATGAGCAATGTTTCCCCTTGGTCATTCATATTGTGGGCTACGGCAATCTTTCCTCCTCCCAAATCTTCAAGGATTTCTCTAAAGAAACCATATCTTAGTTCTCTCCCTGCTTCTTCAGAAGATATACCCCTTTCCTTTCCATATTCAATCATGTTTACATTTTTAGTATAATAAGGTATATTAAGGTTTTTAGATATTTCTTCGACGAATAATTGATCAGCTCTGGCGTCTTCTCCCCTTACTCCATGATTCACATGGGCAATGATTAAATTAAAATTAAGAGAAGATCTTATCTCCATTAGGACATATAACAATGCCATAGAATCTGGTCCCCCAGAAACGCCCACTAGTATTGTCTCATTTTCTTCTATTAGATTATATTCATTAATTGCAGATAAAACTTTTTCTTTCAAATTTATCACCCTAAACATTATTATATCAATGTGAATCTAATATGAACATACCTTTTTTATAACCTAATCGTCAACAAAACTTTAGGTTGCATGAATAATCATTATTCTATGCAACCTTAGCAATAGAGATTTAATTAATTTTCTTTGTATTTATATGTTTTTCCATACCTTAGTTACCAGTACTGTCATATCATCTTTAGCATTAGATAATGTATCTTGAGATTCTTTGATTATTAAATTGGCAATGGTCTGTGGATTTATACTATCTATACTCATAATAAATTCTTTCATCCAAGCTTCCTGATTAGCCACATCTCTGTTTGCGTCCAATATCCCGTCTGATACCATAATAATGATATCACCATCTTCAATGTATTCTTCATAAATATTAAAATCAATATCCTTCAACAATCCTACAGGTAATGTTCTAGAGCTTATTATCTCTACCCTATCCTTCTTTTTAATAAAAGTGGATGGTGCCCCCGTTTTAATCATCTGAAGTTTTCCTGAATATAAATCTATAAATGCTATATCTAAAGTTGTAAACATCTCTTCGTTTGATTTGGCCCTTAGAACAGAGTTTATTGTTTTTAGAGTAAGATTTTTATTAATATTAGCTTCCATGAGCCTTTCTAATAAAGCAATGGCTACCTTGCTTTCTTCCTTTGCCTTTCTTCCAATACCCATTCCATCACTTAGAGCTGAAAAATGAATGTTTTCTATTTCTCCGTATGTGTAGCTATCTCCAGACACTTTGTTTTCCGAATTAGCCATTGACGCCATCTTTGTCATAGCACTTAATCTATTATGCCTAAGCAATTTAAACCTTTTCACTTGATTACCAGAGTCTTTTAGATAATTATCTCCAACTACTGGAAATCCCAAACTCTCTGAGACTTTGGCCTTTAATTTGTTTTCTTCTTGTATAGGGGTATTTAAATCTATAAATATGTCAAAATCTTCTTGACCTATTTGTTCTACTGATACTTCCTTCACATCTATTCTACTATTCTTAAGTTCCTTGTAAAGTAATTGTTCTAAATCATTATTAAATATTGGTTTAGAATAAATATCCGTGGTCATATTTCCTATTACTTTACTAACACCTTCTAGTTGCTCTGATAAAAGTAGTCTATTTTCCTTCAACTTAATTTCCCAAGTTTGTATTAATTTAAGTTTCTCTACAGCCCTATCTATTGAATCTATTATTTCTTCATTTTTAACACAGAATTTCTTTGCATCCGATAAAACACTTTCATTGTGAATTCCCCTAATTTCAACTTTCCCAACCAAATTAAAGAAGTTTTGATAGGTGTTATAATAATTCTTCTCCCAACATATACTGTACCTTGGACATTTGTTACATATTCCATTTACTATTCCATCCACCAAACTATATACTTGCTTTGCTGAATGACAATCCCTTTCTTCAGCAGATTCTTTGAATGTAACACTGAGACTTTCAAATAATTCTACCATTTTATTCAGCTTTTTGACTATAATGTCATCTCTTTTTACTGAATAATCTTTTTTCATGCTGGAATCCATAGCAACTATATCTGATATTTTTCGATTTAGTTTGTTTGACATAAGCAAAAATATTAATGTGGAAACTATTATTTCTCTGTAACTAAGGAAGGATGTCCCAAGTCCATTTATATAAAATGACATTATTCCATTACCAAGAAAAAAACCTAATGCTGATCCAGATTTCCCTAAATCTCTGAATACTCCTGCTAATAATCCTGCAATACCATATATACCTATTATAAATGGCATCTCTGGATTAGATATATAGGATACCATACCAAGTATCATTCCTGAAGTCCCACCAAATAGTGCTCCTTGATTATAAGCTACAAGTAATATTATCATCACAGAAACTGCATTCTTAATTCCAATTTCAAACATACTTATATTACTAATCCCCGATAGGGCTAAAGCTAATGTAATAAAGGAACTAATTGTTTTTTCGTTATTTAAATTTGTACCACTGACCTTCTCTATTGGAAGGCTAAAGGAAAAAATATAGCTCATAGTAAAAACAACTACTCCTTCGAAGATAACAAGAAATAAATCATACATGAAAAATGTTTTCCCCATAATAAGGCCCAATGCTCGGCTTATAACAAATATGCTAGTTGCTATTAATATGGATTTTATTAAGGAATAAGTTTTTCCTTCTTTACCAAGAGCAAAGAAGCCAAAAACTAGTATGTATGAAATCCCGTAGCTTATTCCTCCTAGTCCTTGAATTGTTAAGGTCCCAAATAGTACTGATAATAATAAGGAAATATTTACTTTCTTCATAACTGTATAAGATACTAAAAATGAATACCCAAAAGGAGTCAACTTATTAAGTATATTTGTCCTAGCCAGAAAAAAGCCCATGAGTAAAATTACAATTGTGTCGCTATTCAATTTAATACCTAGGTCATACCAGTTTCTTTTTGAAATTAATGATTCTGTTCTCATCATAAAAAATCACTCCCTTGTTATATTAAGCTTAATACTAACAAAAGAAGTAATAAAAATTTGTCAAACCAAAGCACTTCTATTAAAGAAATATTAGACATAAAATATTGGTATTTCCCATAACCTTAACTTATCTTAAATAAACCTTAATCTAAAATGGATTAAGGTTTAAGTCTGCTATTTTCAACACTTCTAACCTAATCTAATCGATTATTTACTTAATGTATTATTTTGTTGATTTATTGTATATGGAAAAATAAAAAAACCGGAAATCTCCGGTTTTATATATCTGTTCCATTCGTCTTCTTTGGTTTAATTCCACTGCTCTTTCTGTTATCCCTTGTTTTTAATTGATCCATTTTTTCATTACTATCTTTTAAAAATTTGTTCATCTTGTCTTCAAAGGACATAAACTTCTGTTTATCATCTGGCTTGTTCCATTCAATTTCTATGGGCTTATTAGTCTTAGGTTTTGCTTGTCTTATGGAAAGACTTATTTTTCCCTCTTTAGAAATAGATAAAACTTTTACCTTTACTTTTTGATCTTTTTTTAAGTAATCAACAACTTTCTCAACATAATCGTGAGATATTTCTGAAATATGGACAAGTCCACTTTTTCCTTCTGGTAGTTGGATAAACGCACCGAAGTTTGTTATCCCTGTAACAGTGCCATCAACTACATCTCCTACTGATACCGGCATGAATTAATGCTCCCCCTTAAAATAATTTTCTTATTCAAGTATATATTAGAAATCTACTAATGTCAATTAATTCTACTTATTTCTAATATTTAAGAAATGGTTTTTTTTCTTATTTTTATCAATATACATAATTTCTCTTGGTTTAACCATCCCTAAATCATCTCTAGCAACCTTTTCAACAAATTGTAATGTATCGCTGCTTTCGATTTCTTCATTTAATTTTTCTATTTCTTTCTCCAATGATTTGATTTCTTCCAAATTGTATTCCTTTTTCGCCTCTAAATCTTTCATTAGATTCTTTTGGTTCCAGAATATAAGGGTAATATATATAACTAAAAAGCAAATCATCATATGTATTAACCTAAAACTCCTTCTTCTCTTTTTCTTTTTTGCCATAATATCACCACCTATATATAGTATTCTACAAAAGTTTTAAAACTCCTTTATTTTTTTGTAGAAATTATTTTTTTATATTTTTTGATTTGTCCTATTATTTCTATCGGTATTTTTTTGATCTTTTTTAGTGTTGGAAATGATTTCCGTTTAAATAACTTTAAAGGATATAAGATAATAGCAATAATCTCTTTTATAATTTTATTTAAAACTCCCCCAATTTTTATTAAAACTGGATAAATAAATCTACTGAATAGCTTAGAATATGTAAAAACACCAATAAAGAACCCTAGTATGATATACCCTCTTATCTCACCCCAATTAATTTTAATAAGGATATAAAAAAACAAAGAAGTAATAATTGTCCAAAATATTAAATCTCCTAAATAAGATATAATTTTGCTAGGCTTAGAATAGTATCTTATAGTTCTATATATATCATAAATACACCCAGCTATCAACCCTCCATAAATAGATGTGAGAAAAATATGAAGTTCTAGTATTAATGAAGTATCCATTTTATTCTCCTTATAAAATATTATTTAAATAATTTACCCATTATATTTTTCGGTGTTGCCTCCCGGGCTGTATATGCCACACCATTTATTTTTCCATCAATTTTTACGCTACCTTCTTCCAAATTAAGCTTGGATATATTAAGTTCTTCCCCCTTTATTGTCATTCCTCCCTTTATAGTTGTTAGAATTATTGTACTTTCATTGAAACTTTCTACTTGTTCTACACCTGTTACACTCATCAATTCTCTATCCTCGATAATTATGTTTTGATTCCTAAATTTTATCTTATTCTCAGCCATTATTTTCTCCCTCCCTTACTTAACTATTAATATTTATGAAAAAAAAAAGACTTTTATTACAAAGTCTTTTATTCTATCTTTTTATATAATTCAATTGCTCCATCTTTTTTAACATTATCCGTAATATCAAGTACTTCAAATTTCATCGAACCTGTGCCAAAATTTATCTGTACTATATCCCCAATTTTTACTTCATCACCAGGTTTGGCATTTTTATCATTAATATATACTCTCCCCTGATCACATGCTTCTTTGGCTATAGTCCTTCTTTTAATTATCCTAGCATTTTTCAAAAATTTATCAATCCTCATAATATTACCTCCTGATAACACGAATTATTATCTATTAAAAAAATCAGGTCAAAGACCTGATTTTTCTTATTTGTTAACTAATTCTTTTAAAGCTTTACCTGCTTTAAATACAGGAGCCTTTGAAGCTGCTATCTTTATAACTTCTTCTGGATTTCTTGGGTTTCTACCTTCTCTAGCTTTTCTTTCTCTTACTTCGAAAGTACCAAATCCTACTAATTGAACTTTTTCTCCACCTGCTAATGTTTCTTCTACTGTTCTCATAAATGCATTTAACGCTGCTTCTGCATCCTTTTTAGTCAAATTACTTCTTTCTGCTATACCTGCTACTAATTCCGCTTTGTTCATAATTAATTCCTCCTCATAGTTTGTATAATTAATAATTTTAAAGATAATTATAAATTCCTGCTTTTAGCTACTTAATTCCTAATTACTAATGGACCTTATGCACCTTTGCCTGATTCCATAATTCATCCATTTCTGCTAGAGTCATTTCTTCAAAAGTTTTGTCGATTCCCTGAAGTTTTTCTTCCATAAACTCAAATCTTTTAATGAACTTATTTATAGTTCTGTTTAAAGCTACTTCTGGGTTGATATCAAGAAATCTGGAAAGATTAACTACTGCAAAGAGTAGATCTCCTAGTTCTCCTTCAGTCTCTTCGGCACCACCTCCAAATTTGTCCATAGCATCAACTACCTCTTCATACTCTTCCATTACTTTATCAAGTGGCCCTTGGATGTCTTCCCAATCAAAGCCAATCTCAGCTGCCTTTTCTTGAATTTTAAAGCTGGTCATTAAAGCTGGTAGCTTTGGAATATCCTTTAGTTTGTCTGTAAAACTTTTGATGTCTCGCTTAGCATATTTTAACATATTCCAATTATATACTACTTCTTCTGACTTTTCCACACTTTTTTTCGAAAAAACATGGGGATGTCTATAAATTAATTTATTAGCAAGCGTTGATGTTACTTCATATAGATTAAATTCACCTTCATCAAATCCAATCTGACAATGAAATATTACCAGTAACAGTAAGTCTCCCAGCTCCTCTATGATGTTATCCAAGTCGCCGCTATCTATTGCATCTACTACCTCATAGGCTTCTTCTATAACAGATTGTCGAAGGGATTCATGGGTCTGTTCCATGTCCCAGGGACAGCCATCCTCAGACCTTAACAATCTCATTATACCCAATAAATCGTTGAAATCAAATACTTTCTTATCTATTTTTTCCATTTTCGGTATATATATACTAGTTAGTGCCCCAATTTCTTCAGATCTATCCAACTCATGTATAGGTATAAAGTACTTCTTTTCTTCTTTCTTTACTCCTGCACTATGAATTAAGTAAACTTGATACTCATCTCCATATATATCGGACAATATAATTTTTACTTCAGACAATATTCGACGATTATATACCTGAGTTATTATCATGTCAGAATTTATATCCACAATCAAACTATCAAAGGAGGCGCCATCTACTATTTTCAGTCCATTTATTGGATCACTTCCTACTAATTCTATCATAGGCTCAATAAAACTCATACCTGATACTATTTCAATATCTATATCTTTTGCAAGCAACAATTGTATAGTCCTCTCTGCAACCATAGGGTTCCCTGGTACATAATAGTTTATATCTGCATTCCCTTTGGATTCTTCAACTAAATCGCAAACAATGCTTTCATAAACCTCATTAAAATCACCTTCCCTATCATATAGATAGTCATATGATTTGTAAGTAATGTTTTTCTCCTTAAAATATTCTATGGTAGGATGCTTATCTGTCCTTAGAAAATTTTTATCTCCGGAATTTATTCTATCTACAGCACCCAAGGTAAGAGATTGCACACTTCCTGGCCCAAGTCCTATTACATAAATTTTACCCATATTCTTTCTCCCTTTACCAATTTACTTCATTAGTTTGAATTTCTCTAATCTTTTTCCTATTTTATCACCCTTTGGTAGTAAATACAAGTCCTCTGACGTAATTGACCCTGTTATTATTAAAAGTATAAGATATAATATCCCACCTACTAATACTGCCAATACAGTTGATAGTTTTTCTCCTACTATATCCATTAAAAAATAATAAGAAATCATAGCTGCAATAGCCATACCTATGGCTGATATAGATGGCTTTATAAATACATCTTTCACATTTAACTTAATCTTAGAATAGGTTAATACAGAAATTAGATCTAAAATAGCTGCGATAGCAAACGCCACAACAGTGGATATTGCTGCCCCATAAATATTTATATTAGTCATACCGGTTAAAGTATAGGAAAGAATAACCTTAGCTATTGCCCCTATAAATAAATTTATTGCAGGTATCATTGGTTTTCCTAACCCTTGTAATATAGATGATAATACCTGAACTAAGGTAAGGAATATTACCCCAATAGATAGTATTGTTAGGATATTACCTGTATTTATAATGGTTTCAATATCACTCTTATAATATAGTAATCCAATTATAGGTCTTGCAAGTACAAATAAACCTAAGGCACAAGGAAGTCCAATCAATAGTGTCATTCTAATCCCTGAAGATGTGATGGATTCCACACCCTTCTTATCTTTTCTCGCATTTGCATCAGAGATAGCAGGAACTAAGCTCATTGCTATAGCAATTGAAAATACTTGAGGCAGGTTTATTAAAGTCTGTGCCATACCCTTTAGATTTCCATATAATCCATTTGCCTCTGCTTCTGTATATCCAATGGCTTGAAGTCTTTTTAATACTATTACCACATCTATTGTATCCATAATTGGTACAATTGCAGCTCCTATTGTAATTGGAATAGCTATTATAAGAAGATCTTTTATAATAGTTTCCACTTTGTATTCCTTTGTAGTAATACTTGTTTCTAGTTCCTTTGATATTTCTTTTCTTCTATAAAGATATATGATTCCGATAACTATGGTTCCTCCAATTGCTCCGGCAGATCCTCCAAAAGATGCACCTCCAGCTGCTATTGGTATTCCTTTATCAATTAAAAAATAAGTCAATAACAATCCTAAAGCAACTCTGAAAAACTGTTCCACAATCTGAGATAGGGCTGTTGGAGTCATTTCTTGATATCCTTGGAAAAAACCTCTAAATGCAGACATTATTGGTACAAGAAGTAATGCCGGCACCAAAGCAATTAAAGAATAGTATGCATTACTATTACCTAATCTTTCTACTATGCCTTCAGCAGTAAAGAAAACAAATAAAGAAGTAAGTAATCCTGCTATGAAAAGCCCTGCCAGTGCAACCTTAAATACCTTATATGCTCCTTTAAAATCTCCTATGGCTCTTTTCTCTGATACTATCTTAGCTATAGCTATAGGAAATCCAGCTGTAGAAATAGTAAGTAACAAGGTATACAAAGGATATGCTGTTTGATAATAACCCATACCTTCGTTCATTATTATATTAGTAAGTGGTATCCTGTATACAGCACCCAAGATTTTTACAATCACACCTGCTATACCTAGTATAGCTGCTCCCTTTAAAAAATTATTATTCTTTGTCATACGCCCCCCCCTAATCAACAATCTTTTATATTATATCACTTAACATATTAAAATAATACTAAAAGATAAAACCTACCCAATTGGGTAGGTTCTTAACTTTCCATCTGTTTAGATAAAAATCCTGCAGCAGTTTCAGTCAATTTTAATTCCAACTCTCCCATACTTATACTTGGTTCCTTTGATATAAGTATTACTGAACCAATGGGATCACCTTGCATTACTATAGGTACTATTACTTGAGCCATATATTTATCGATATTGCTGTCATCATAGATAATCTTCATAGGTTTCTTAGTCTCATTAGTTGCGTAGGTAGTTCTACTTTCTGTTAATCTTTCTAGTTCTGGACTAATCCTTTGCTCTAGATACTCTTTTTTTGACCCACCCGAGATAGCAATTATAAAGTCTCTATCAGATATCATGGCTGTATGATTTGTATTTTCATGTAGTGAATCACAATATTCCTGGGCAAATTCAGTTAATTCTCCAATAGGAGAATATTTCTTTAAAATTACTTGACCTTCTCTATCAGTAAATATTTCTAATGGATCACCCTCCCTGATACGGAGCGTCCTTCTTATTTCCTTTGGAATTACAACTCTGCCTAGCTCATCTATTCTTCTGACAATTCCAGTGGCTTTCATTATTAACCTCCTTAAACAATAATTGTGTAGTGAGATTATTATTTAACTAAAGGGAAAAATTTATACATCTATGTTATATTAAGTTAAAGTATTTACATTAACTGTAAAAAAATAGTTTGACCTTTGGTCAAACTATTTTATATATATTATTATTTTGATTTAGTATCAAGTATAACCTTAACCTTTGCACTTTCCCTCATGTCTTTTAGTTCATTTAAATACTTATCATCCTTAAGTACTAAAGTAATATCATCCTTTAAAGTTTCAAAGGTATCTTTTCTATCTTCAATGTAAATTATATGGTATCCTACTTCTGTCTTAACAAGACCGCTGACTTCTCCAACTTTTAAATCAAAGGCTGCCTCCTCAAATTCAGAAATCATAGATCCTTTTTTAAAATATCCCAAATTTCCACCGTCAGCAGCAGATGCACTATCTATAGATTCTTCTCCTGCAACAGTAGCAAAATTCTCACCAGAATTTAATCTTTCTAAAATTGCTTTTCCTTCTTCTTCAGTCTTAATTAGTATATGACTAGCTTTTACTACAACTAGTTCTTCTTTATTTTCATTAAAATATTCTTTCGCCTCTTCATCTGTTACTTTTACTTCATTTAAATAAGCTTCTTTATGCTTATCAAGTAATAACTGTTTCATAAGAAACTCTTCAAAATATTCCTTAGATAATTGTTGCCCTTTTAAGAACTCATCAATTTTTTCCTGTCCTCCCATCATTTCAATATACTTATCCATTTGAGCTTTTACTTCATCTTCAGTGACAATAATATTTTTTGCCTTTGCATCCTTAGCTAAGACACTCTCCATTATTAGCTTTTCCAATATATCTTCTCTAAGTTTATCTTCAAATGTCCTTCCATCTTCAGCAACTTGAGACATGGCATCTTTACCTAATTGTTGCTCATACATTCTTTTAAATACTTGAAATTCGCTATTGAATTGCTCACTAGTAATTCCTTCACCATCTACAGTCGCAACAAATCCTTCATCATTATTCTTACATGAAGTTAAAGCAAGTATTAATACTAACATCAGTCCAGCTATAAATATTTTTTTATTTTTTAGTTTATACAACAAAAACATCCTCTCTATTTCTATTTATTAAATCATTACTATTATATATTATTTTTCTCTTTATTAAAACCATTTATTTTTTCAACCAACAATTTTAGCTCATTTAGAAGATTATCTTTTGGCTTATACCTGAATGAAGGAGGTATAGAGAGATCAAAATTTAATCGCTTTCCATAATTTGTAGATAAATATTGTATAAGCTCTACAGTTATATTGTCCGTAGAATTAAAATCTAAAACAACTTCTTTTCCTATTTGACTAATGTTTTTTATATTTGTCTTACTTCCAAGGTATCTTATATAAGATATATCCATGAGATTCTCAACTTCCTTAGGTAAATCTCCAAATCTATCAATTAACTCATCTAGTAGCTCCCTATAATCTTCCATATTAGAAATTGAAGCAATTTTCTTATAGACTTCAATCTTTTGTTCTTCATCTTCTATATATTTGGATTTTATATATCCATCTATTTTAATATCAATTGTTGTATCTAATTGCTCTTCAATCTTATCTCCTTTTAATCTCCTAATGGCTTCATGTAAAAATTTAACATATAGATCATATCCAATAGCTTCAATTTGTCCATGCTGCTCCATACCTAGGAGATTACCTGCTCCTCTTATTTCTAAATCTCTCATGGCTATTTTAAATCCTGAACCAAATTCTGTAAAATCCTTTATTGCTCTTAACCTTTTTTCTGCAACCTCTGATAATACCTTGTTTTTTTCATAAGTAAAATATCCATATGCAATTCTATTAGAACGTCCAACTCTTCCTCTTAATTGATATAGCTGGGATAATCCCATCTTATCTGCATCATGGATTATTATAGTATTCACATTAGGAATGTCTAAGCCTGTTTCAATTATTGTAGTACATAAGAGTACATCAACCTCTTTTTCTAAAAAGCTCATCATTACCTTTTCAAGTTCTCTCTCACTCATTTGTCCATGACCTATGGCAAAATCAACCTCAGGTATTAATGCCCTTAGCTTTGATGCAAACCTATCTATTGACTCCACTCTATTATATACAAAATACACTTGACCACCACGACCAACCTCTTTTAGAATGGCATCCCTAATCATTTGCTCATTAAACTCCACCACATAAGTTTGAACTGGGTACCTTTCTTCAGGTGGGTCTTCTATAACGGACATATCCCTAATACCAGATAAGGACATATGTAAAGTCCTTGGAATAGGAGTGGCAGTAAGGGTAAGCACATCTACTGTCTCCTTAAATTGCTTAAGGGCTTCCTTGTGCTTTACACCAAATCTTTGCTCCTCATCAATGATTAACAAACCTAGATCACTAAAGATAACATCCTTAGATAATAATCTGTGGGTTCCCACTACAATATCTACAACACCCATTCTAATATTGTCAATTGCAACCTTTTGTTGTTGTTTAGTTCTAAATCTACTTAACATTGCAATTCTAATTGGGTAATTAGAAAACCTATCAACAATGGTATTAAAATGTTGCTGAGCAAGAATAGTAGTAGGGACTAATAAGGCAACTTGCTTTCCATCCATGATAGCCTTAAATGCAGCCCTAAGTGCAACTTCTGTCTTACCATATCCAACATCTCCACATAGTAGTCTATCCATAGGCTTGAATCGTTCCATATCTTTTTTGATCTCTATAATACTTCTTAATTGTCCATCTGTTTCCTCATATGGGAATAAATCCTCGAATTGTCTTTGCCATTCTCCATCTTCAGAAAAAGCAAAACCCTTATAAGTTTCTCTCTTTGCATATAACTCAAGCAATTCCTTAGCCATATCAGCTACAGCCTTCTTTGCCTTCTCCTTTGCACGAGCCCATTCTGCACTGGATAATTTATTCACCTTTGGTTTTATGCTATCTGAACCAATATATTTCTGTATTAAATTCATTTGATCTATAGGCACATAAAGCTTATCTTCACCCTTATACCTAATGGTAAGATAATCTTTCTTTATTCCTTGTATATTTAATTGCTCAACACCTTCATAACGACCTATACCATGATTTTCATGTACTACATAATCATTCACCTTAAGGTCTGAAAAGTTAATGGCCTTCCCTTTGCTTTTCCTTCTTAACCTGCTAGATTTATTCTTTCCGGCACCAAAGATTTCCTTATCACTAATTACAATAAACTTTAATCCTGGATATTCAAAGCCTCCCTGAGTACTTCCAGGAGTAATAAAAACCTGAGAAGATTTTATCTCAACCTCTTTATCCGCTATGAAACTACATTCAACATCCATATTTAATAAAATCTCTTGAAGCCTTTTCCCTCGTTCTTCTGTTCCAGAGAGTATAACAATCTTATAACCCCTATATTTATAATGATTAATATCTTCCTTTAGGGCATCCATCTTATTGTGATAAGAATGCATACCTTTTATAGAAAAATCGTGGATTGCTTTAGGTTGAAAATTATTATCTCCACTTAATATGGCGCTATTAGTTATGCATATCTTTTCCTTCATATGACTTAAGACAGTATTATAATCAAAGAGGATATTTCTATGTAAAGGTAAAAGTTGTCCTATATTAAAAAGATCTGTAAACTTAAGATTGAAGTCATCTTCTAAGTTCTTTGCAGATTCTTCAATTCTTTTAGGTTCATCAATTAATACTATAGCGTCATCCTTTAAATAACTGAAAATTGATGTTAAATACTCTTCTGGTATATAGGGCAATATCATATCTCTATTGGCGATAAACAACTTTTCTTCAAGAAGCTCTTTATATTTGTTAAATTTATTTTCCATGTTTTGTTTTTCTATTATATTAGTTTTTGATTTAGATATGGATTTGGATAAGTCACTGCTCATCTTTTCAAGAATCTTATCCCTATACTTATCTATTACTAAAATCTCCTTTACTGGAGATATATATGCAAAATCCAAGACTTCTATAGATCTTTGACTTGTAATATCAAAGGTCCTAATGGAGTCAATCTCTTCATCAAATAGTTCTATTCTATATGGGTAGGGACTATATGGTGGGAAAAAGTCTAATATTCCACCTCGAATACTAAATTGTCCTATTCCTTCTACCATGCTTACTCTTTCATATCCACTATCTATTAATAGTCCAATTATATTATCTAAATCGATTTCTTCTCCTAGACTAATCTTTTCCAAAAAAGAATTAAAAATATTCATAGACATAAGTTTGCTAAGAATTGCTTCCACAGATGCAACGAGGACTAAGTCCTGACCCTTAGCTAACTTAGATATGATTCTGAGTCTATCATTAGAATTCTCATAACTAAAAGCATCAATGTCATATAGAAATAATTCTCTTTTTGGAAATAAGGCAACATCTTTATATCCTAGATTCACTATATCTTCATAAATCTTTCTACTACGTAGTTCATTAGTTGTTATCAAAAGTATTTGTCTATTGGTATGCTCTTTAAGAGCATAGACAATATGCCCTATACTTTCATCTATGATTCCATAGGTAGCTATAGGGCTGTTTTTCTTTTCTATATCTTTTATGAGTTTATTATAAGAATCTAAATTCTTTAATGGATCTATTAAAAAGTTATTCATTTCTTCACTCCCAAATACCATAGCCCAGGTTTAATCCTGGGCTCTATTTCCTTTAGTATTAAATTCGTTCATCGCTTTATCTAAACCATATTTTATCAGAGTCTCTACTGATTCTGCAGCAGTTAAAATAGATTCCTCTATAATTTCTCTTTCTTCCTTGGGAAATCTACTTAATACAAAATTTGCAAGGTCCTGTTCTCCGTGTTTTTTCCCAATTCCTATCTTTATCCTAGGAAAGTCATCTCTCCCAAGTAAAAATATAATCGATTTCATTCCATTATGAGAACCACCGCTGCCCTTTCCCTTTATTCTAACCCTGGAGAAATCAATATCAATATCGTCTACAATTACTATAATATTTTCTATTGGAACCTTATAATAATTGAATATATCTCTAACAGTTTCCCCACTGTTATTCATATATGTTTGAGGTTTTACAAGGAGAACTTTTTCATTTCCTATAGTTCCTTCTCCATAGACAGATTTAAATTTAATCTTATTAATATTAATACTATTTCTCTTTGCTAACAAATCTATGGTATCAAACCCAACATTATGCCTTGTATTAGTATAATCCTTACCAGGATTTCCTAAACCTACTACAACAAACAAAAAATCATCTCCTGTTAACTTTATTCAAACAATTTGCTTACAGACTCATTATCATGAATTCTTCTTATTGCCTCAGCAAATATTGGAGCTACTGATACTACTTCTATCTTGTCAATTATCTTATCTTCCGGAAGTGGTATAGTATCAGTGATAATGAATTTTTCTAATTCAGATTTTTCTATTCTATCTATAGCTGGTCCTGACAATACTCCATGAGTAGCGCAACCATATACTTTCTTAGCACCAAAGTTTTTCAATACAGAAGCTGCTTGAGTAATAGTTCCTGCTGTATCAATTATATCATCTATTAATATAACATTCTTACCATCTATATCCCCAATTATATTCATTACTTCTGCAACATTAGCTTTAGGTCTTCTTTTTTCTATAATAGCAATAGGAAGGTCTAATAAGTTTGCGAAGGTTCTAGCCCTAGTTACTCCACCTAAGTCAGGGGAAACAATAACCGTTTCTTCATCTACTATATCTTTGAAATACTCTGCTAATCTAGGTACACCTGAAAGATGGTCAACTGGAATATCAAAGTATCCTTGGATTTGTGCGGCATGTAAATCCATACTAATTACCCTATCTGCACCTGCAGTAGTTAATAAATTTGCTACAAGCTTAGCAGTGATCGGTTCTCTTGCTTTAGTTTTTCTATCTTGTCTAGCGTATCCATAGTATGGAATAACTGCATTAACTCTTCCTGCTGACGCTCTTTTAACAGCATCAATAATTATCAAAGTTTCCATCAAATTATCATTTACAGGAGAACAAGTTGGCTGTACTATAAACACATCTATCCCTCTAACTGTTTCACTGATATTTACATTGATCTCTCCATCACTGAAGTGGTTAACATCACAATTACCTATAGGTATGCCTAGTTCTTTACAAATGTTTTCTGCTAATTCATTATTTGCATTACCTGAAAAAACCTTCATACCGCCCATACATAAATTCATTTGAAATTTCCTCCTAAGTTTATTTATTATTTTTATACCCTTTTTTTTCTACCCAACCATCTATATTCCTTTGATCTGCTCTTGCAATTGACAATGCGCCTTCAGCTACTTCTTTTGTTATGGTAGAGCCTGCAGCCACGTATCCCCATTCTTGAACATTTACTGGGGCAACTAAATTAGAATTGCTACCTATAAAAGAATGATCTCCTACTATTGTTTTAAATTTTTCTTTCCCATTATAGTTTACAAAAATAACTCCGCATCCAATATTTACATTATGCCCAACTTCGGCATCTCCAATGTAAGCAAGATGACCTGCTTTAGATTCATCCTTGACTGTTGAATTTTTTACTTCAACAAAATTGCCTATTTTAACATTTTTACCAATATTGCTATGTGGTCTAAGATGAGCGTAAGGCCCTATATGAGTATTATCACCTACATAGCTGTCCTCTATAGTAGAAGACTCTATATCTACCCCATTGGAAATCTTACTATTTATTATTCTAGTATTGTGTCGAATAATACAGTCCTCACCAATTACTGAATTACCCTCAAGAGTAACCCCTGGATAAATAACTGTATCCCTTCCAATCTTTACATCAGCCTCAATATAAGTATTATTAGGGTCTATAATTGTCACACCATTTACCATATGAAAATCATTTATTCTCTTTCTCATGATTTCTTCGCTAGAAGCCAATTGAATCCTAGAATTAACTCCATGAATCTCACTAGAATCTGGTATTATAAATGCTCCAACCTTGTATCCTTCATCCTTAAGTACCCCTATAACATCAGTGGCATAATATTCTTTTTGTGCATTCTTATTATCTATCTTACCTAAGGCATATTTTAACAATTTTCCATTAAAACAATAGATACCAGAATTAATCTCTTTAATTTTCCTTTCTTCCTCTGTAGCATCCCTCTCTTCCACTATTTTAAGGATATGTCCATTCTCTTCCCTAATGATCCTACCATATCCTGTAGGATTATCTAGTAGTGCAGTAAGTACAGTTCCTTGAAGCTGATTTTCGTTATGATAGTTCATCAAGCTATTTATAGTATTCTCTGTGATCAATGGTGTATCACCATATAATATAATTACAGTACTATTGTCTTCTATATGGTCTATCGCCTGCATCACTGCAAAGCCAGTGCCATAGGGAACATCTGCACCAATAGGCTGGGTCTTAAATATAATTGGTTCATCTTTAAAGTATTCCTTAACCATATCTCCACCATGACCTACAATGACTATATTCTTTTCTACTGTTGCACCCTTGCTAGCCTCTATTACATATTCCAAAATAGGCTTACCACAAACTTTATGTAAGACCTTTGAAAGCTTCGACTTCATTCTTGTGCCTTCCCCAGCTGCTAATATAATAGAAATATTCATCTTTTACACCTCTTTTAAAATTATCTATCAAATAATATTTTAACCGATTTATAATATAAGTCTACAACAAAATTATAAAATTGAATACACTTTCTTACATAAAAAAATAAAAAAGAGCCAATTGGCCCTTTTTTATTCTGTAGCTAATGATTTTTCATATTCATTCATAATTGCATCTTGCATCTTTTGCCTTGTATCAGCATTAATTGGATGAGCTATGTCTCTAAACTCACCATCTGCCATTTTTCTACTAGGCATTGCAATAAATAATCCATTTTGGCCTTCAATTATTTTGATGTCATGTACCACAAATTCTCCATCAAAAGTAACTGATACTATAGCCTTCATTTTTCCTTCTTCTGAGATTTTTCTTAATCTCACATCTGTAATTTTCATTTGTCAAATTCACCACCCTCTATAAAGTCACAAAAACTATTGAATATTCTATATATTCTATAAATATTTCAAAACTCCTTCTTTTTTTAAAAAATATTTTTATTTTTTTTATTTTTATATGGTAAAACACAAAACTTTACATAATATCTAAAAATATCTTTAATTATTATTTCATTATGATATAATCTATCAGTGACAAATTAAATTTATTAGAATAAAATAATATAAATATATAAGATGGTAATAATATAGATATGAAAGTAATCTTTTAGGAGGAAAGCTTATGTTTGAGTTTTGTATAAATGAAAATAAATATATAAAAGTACATTTTATAGGAATTGGTGGTATATCCATGAGTGGTCTAGCAGAGATTCTCATTGATGGAGGCTATACTGTAACTGGTTCTGATTCTAAGAATAGTTCAATAGTAGAACGATTGAGGAGTCTGGGTGCTAATATATACATAACCCACAATGAAAACAATGTAATTGGTACAGATTTAGTAATATACACTGATGCCATTTCACAAGATAATGAAGAATTAGTAAAAGCCCACTCTTTAGGTGTTCCAGTAATAGATAGGGCAACCTTTTTAGGTGCTCTAATGAAAAATTATAAAAACTCAATTGCAGTATCTGGTACTCATGGAAAAACAACGACTACTAGTATGTTATCTACAATTCTTAATCGTTCCACATTGAATCCTACAATACTCCTAGGTGGAGAGTTAGATGAAATTGGAGGAAATGTAAGAATTGGTTCAAATGAATATATTCTTACAGAAGCTTGTGAATACAAAGGTAATATATTGAAATATTTCCCTACAATGGCAGTTATATTAAATATTGATGAAGATCATTTAGATTATTTCAAAAGTATTGATCATATATTAGAAACTTTTGTTCAATATGGAAAGAACCTTAGTGATGATAGTTGGTTGTTAATTAATGGAGACGATATTAACTCTAAAAAAGTAATAGATAACACCTTAGCCAAGGTAATTACTTTTGGTATTAATGGTGATTGGGATTATACTGCAGAAGATATAAAATTTTCAAAAGAAGGATTTCCTTCTTATACACTTAAAATCAAGGAATATGGATCATATCCAATTAAACTAAGTGTAATGGGTATTCATAATGTTTATAATTCATTAGGTAGTATTGCTGCAGCACATATCTATGGTGTGTCATTAGAAGAAATTCAAAAAAACATTTCATCATATACTGGAGTTCATAGAAGACTAGAATTTAAAGGCTATTATAATGGAGTAAAAATAATAGATGATTATGCTCATCATCCCACTGAAATTAAAGCAACATTAAGTGCACTAAAAGAATTTACCCTTGGAAACCTATATTGTGTTTTTCAACCCCACACTTTTACAAGAACAAAACTCCTACTAGACAGATTTGCAGAATCTTTTATAGAGTCAGATAAAGTAATTGTTACAGATATTTATGCAGCTAGAGAACAAGATAATGGAACTATACACTCAAAGGATTTAGTAAATGCAATACAAAAGAAAGGTTCCAATGCAATATATATAGAATCATTCCAAGATGTAGAAACTTATCTAAGGGAAAATACAAAGGAAAATGATATTATCGTTACCATGGGTGCGGGAAATATATACCAAGTCGGAGATGCAATTATATCGCAAACTAAAGAAAAAGAAGCCGTATAAAGGAAATCTAATTATATAAAAAACCCCTATCTTTTGAAAATTAAGGATTGGGGTCTTTTACATTATATATTTTTTCAAGGGCTTTCTTCGTTTCTGTTTTATCATAAATATAGTAGGATAATACCTTTTTACCTACTTTTTTAAACTCTGCCTTCCCTGGTAGTGTAAGCATTTCAAAGTCTTCATTATTCATTCCTAATGCTTTTCTTCCGTAATTCAAGGAGTTAATTAAGCTAACATCCGTTTTAATGTGGTTAAATCCGTTTTTAATGACAGCAATCGTGTTGTCCAATGCTTTCCCTAGGAAAGATTGTATGAACTCTTGTTGAGCCTTTATTCTTCCCAAATCCCCATCTAAGTATCCGCCACCATCTTTTTTATTTCCTTTCCTATATCTTAAAAAATCTAAAGATTTTTTACCATCAAGGACTTGTTGACCTGATGGAATATTTATATTTAGAGGTGGATTGGAGTAAGGGTCCTTATATTTCATAGTAAAAGGTATATCTACCTCAATCCCTCCTATATCATCAATAATCTTCTCTACGCCTTTATAGTCAAGGATTATATAATGATGTATGGGTACATCCTCTAGTATATAAGATACTGATTTTTCAAGTCCAAGGACTCCATGGTCCCCATATACACTATTGATTTTTCTCTGCTCAGCTCCATTATATCCTTTTCTATGAATATATGTATCCCTAGGTATATTCAATAAATTCACTTTTTTCGAGTCTGGGCAAAAAGATGCAAAAATAATTGTATCAGATCTTATATCCTCCATACCCATTATTAAAAAATTGGTTCTATTACTTTTTTCCATAGCTTCAGTCAAATTAGAATATACTTCTGGTTCTTTTGCTTTTGTCTCCAATTTCTTTATAATAGTATTGCTTATTTTTATCTTCTCAGAGTAACCCGTACCTAAGTTATTTTCAAGTACAATATTTTTATCTTTTATGTATGAGTAAGATCCAATAAATAAAGCAATTGCAAAACAGGTAAACGATACAATAAAAACCTTAATAAAAGTTTTCATCTGAATCCACCTTTCTCATTTAAATCTTTCTCATTTATTGTAACCAAAATTATATATTTTAACTGTTTTTTAAAATTAATACTAATTTACATATTTACATAGAAAAACCCTCCAATAAATTGGAGGGTAATATTTTAATATTCGTAGAAACCTTTTTTAGTTTTTCTACCTAATAATCCACCACGAACCATTTTTCTTAGAAGTGGGTGTGGTCTATATTTAGAATCACCAAACTCTTCATATAATACCTCCATAATAGCTAGACATACATCAAGTCCAACTAAATCTCCTAAAGCTAAAGGTCCCATTGGATGATTTGCTCCTAATTTCATAGCTTCATCTATGTCTGCAGCTGTTGCAACACCATCAGCTAAAATTCCAATTCCTTCATTGATCATAGGAATAAGTATTCTATTAACTACAAATCCTGGTGCTTCTTCTACTTCTACTGGAGTCTTACCTAAGCCCTTAGATAATTCTATAATAGTATTTTTAGTTTCTTCTGAAGTTGCTATTCCCTTAATAACTTCAACTAATTTCATCATTGGTACTGGATTAAAGAAATGCATTCCAACAACTTTGTCTGGTCTATTAGTTGAATTAGCAATTTCTGTAATAGATAATGATGAAGTATTTGTAGCAAGAATAGTAGTCTCCTTGCAAATCTTATCTAGCTTTCCAAAAGTTTCTCTTTTAACATTCATATCCTCTGAAATAGCTTCAATAACTAGATCACAATCTTTTAAAGCTTCAAAGTCAGTAGTGATAGTAATATTGCTTAGAGTCTTATCCATAGCTTCTTTTGTGATTTTTTCTTTTTCTACAAGTCTATTTAGACCTTTTTCTATGGATTTAACACTAGCACGTGGGTTTGCTTCATCTATGGATCTAACCCACATAGTTACTTCATAGTCCTTCTGTGCAAATATTTGAACAATACCACATGACATAGTTCCTCTACCTAATATACCAATTTTTTTCATACTGGCACCTCCATATTATTTTAATTTATACTCAGCTTTACGTTTCTCTAAGAAGGCTCCCATTCCTTCTTTTTGATCTTCAGTTGCAAAACATAGTCCAAATAAATCCTTTTCAATAGACATTCCAGTATCTAAATCTGTCTCTACTCCTCTATTGATTGCAGTTTTAGCATATCTTACTGCTAATTGAGATTTCTCTGCTATTTTATTTGCTACTTCAAAAGCAAAGTTCATTAGTTCCTCTGCTGGAACTACTTTGTTGACTAAACCAATTCTATAGGCCTCATCTGCACCTATTATATCACAAGTGAAAATAAGCTCCTTTGCTCTTCCTGCTCCTACTAAACGTGGTAATCTTTGAGTCCCTGCAAATCCAGGTGTAATACCTAAACCTACTTCAGGTTGTCCAAACTTAGCCTTATCAGAAGCTATTCTCATATCACAAGACATGGAAAGTTCACAGCCTCCGCCTAAAGCGAAACCATTGACTGCTGCAATAACTGGTTTTTCCATTAGTTCAATTCTTCGAAATACAGATAATCCTTTCTCTGCAAAAACCCTAGCTTGTACTGGATTCATAGATTTCATCTCACCAATATCTGCTCCTGCAACAAAGGCTCTACCCTCTCCCGTTAAAATAAGTACATGAATTTCTTTATCATTATCAATTAATTCTATAGCCTCCTTTAATTCATCTAAGACTAATGAATTTAATGCATTTAATGCATTTGGCCTGTTGATAGAAAGAATACCTATATGTCCTTCTTTTTTCAGTAATAGAGTTTCCCAACTCAAAATTAAAACCTCCTTACACTGTATACTTTGTTAATATTATATCAATTTTAATATAATAAGTCAATCACCATTATACATTATATCATCTATTGTATTATACTAGTAGCTTTTTAATATACATTAAAAAAAATTAACTGAATATGAAAACATATTCAGTTAATTATATAAAACTTCCATGAGAACAACAGCTAAATCATCTTGCTCTTCTCCCCAATTTTCAGATATGATTTTTTCATCTATTTCTCTTAACAAATCCATTTTATGTTTATTTATCATATCAAGCACAGATTCAATGCCAAATTCATTTCCATGCCTATCTTTAGACTCCGTTATTCCGTCTGTATAAAATAAAACTTTGTCTCCCCTATCCAAATAGATAGTTTTCTCTTTGTAATTAATTTCATTGAAAAAGGAAAATATAGGATATCCTTTTATCTCTAATTTTTCTAATTCAAATTCATTATATTTTATAGGTATACAATTGTGCCCTGCATTGGAATATCTAAACTCATAGGTGTTTTTATTAAAAATACCATAGAACATTGTAAGATATTTATCTACATCCAGATTTAACGCATTGAACCTACGATGTAATTCTGACAATGCATCAGCTGGGCTTAAGAAGTAATCTTTTATGGATCGCATTGTTTGCCTTATGAACATTGTCATCATAGCAGCTGCTACGCCATGGCCAGATACATCAGAAATATATATACCAATATGTTCCTCATCTATCTGGAATACATCAAACATATCTCCGCTTAGCATCTCCGAAGGCTTGTAAATATAATCAATTGCAATATTATCTAATATCTCTTTGTTTGGAAGGATTTTTTCCTGAATTCTTTTGGCAAATCCTAGATCCTTACTCATCTTCTTGTTTTTTTCAATTAATTCAATCTCTAATTTTCTCTCCCTAGTCACATCTCTAAAGACTTCAACTGCTGCAAGGACTTTCCCTTCAGAATTAGTTACGGGAGAAGATTTTACAGAAAAAAATCGTCCATTAATCTTTTCTTCTTTTTGTACTATTTCTCCAGTCTCAATACTCCTCTTTGTAATACAAAAATTACATGGTCTTTGCTTTCCAAGAGCTTTATAACATTTATTCATTAGAGAATCACTTCCTAGGGCTGCCTTCATTGTCTTGTTCAAATAGATAATATTACCTTCTTTATCTACTACTCGGACCCAGTCGGCCATGCTCTCCAATACATGGTAATTAAGCATACCATATTCTGATATTTTACTTTCTGCATCATTTAACTCATTTTTATTTAGCATGCATTATCACCCACATATTATATAGTTTTTATTCGATACAATATAATTTAATTAACTGCCATAAATTAATGATATACTATTTTATAAATATTATCCACCAAAATTTTGCAATTTATCGACTTAATGTGCTAAATTTTTTAATAATTTTAACTATTCATATTTTACATCTATCTGTTCTTCTTCACAAAACCTTGCCATGGCATATATAACATCTGATAATCTGTTTACATATTTAATTACTAGGGAATCGATTTCAGCATGATTTGCCAAAGTTACAATATTTCTTTCGCCTCTCCTACATACAGTTCTAGCTACATGAAGGTATGCAGACTTCTTATTGGAACCATTTACAATGAATCCAGTAGGATCTCCAAGTTTACCCATATAAAAATCAATTATATCTTCCAAATCTTTGATATCTTGTTCTACGATATAATACATGACTTTGGTACTATCTTCAGTTGCTAAATTTGCTGCCACTGTAAAAAGTTTGTTTTGTATTTGATGAATTTTGTCATACATTTCTTTATCTTCGACATAATTCTTAGCCAATCCAAGAAAAGCCCCCAATTCATCTATAGTTCCATAACTCTCTACTCTAATATTATCCTTAGATACCCTTACATCATCAAATAAAGATGTACTTCCCTTATCTCCTGTCTTTGTATAAATATCCATTTTACTCCTCCTTCTTTGGTGGTCTAGGTCCATAGTATTGATAATAATCTACCTTAATTCTACCATTATAAAGCTTTCTTTTTTTATCTGCTTTTTTACCATAAATGCTTTCAAACTTTTCATCAGAAGTAATAATATACGTTGACCAAGTATCTAGTTCTTTAAACTTAATACCTAAATCCTTGTATAGTTGGCTCACTTCTTCCTTTTCTCCAATCCTCTCACCATAAGGTGGGTTGGATATAACAACTCCATATTCATTATTTAACTCAGCTTCCCTAAAATCCTTGTTGAAAAATGCAATATCGTCCTCTAATCCAAAATTAGCTGCATTATCCCTTGCCCTAAGAATTGCCTTTCTATCTATGTCGCATCCCAAAATGTGTAATTTTGTTTCATTATCGATAACTTTGAATGCCTCTTTTTTAGCCTCTGTCCATAGTTCTTTAGGTACTCTTTCCCATTCTTCTGCTGCAAAATTCCTATCTAGTCCCGGAGCTATGTTCTTACCAATCATTGCAGCCTCAATAGGAATAGTACCAGAACCACAAAATGGATCAAATAAAACTCTATCCTTATTCCAGAAGCTCAACAATACCATTGCTGCTGCTAAAGTTTCCTTAATAGGTGCATCCCCTTGCCTATCTCTATATCCTCTTTTATGAAGCCCTGCACCTGAAGTATCTATGGTTAAAGTAGCTATGTCTTTTAAAAGAGAGACCTCAATAGTATATTTTGCTCCAGTTTTCTCAAACCATTCAACATTATATTTAGTCTTCAGTTTTTCAACAACTGCCTTTTCTACTATTCTTTGGCAATCTGATATACTAAATAGCTTTGAATCAATACTCTTTCCTTCTACTACAAAGTTTCCATTTTCAGTAATCCACTCATCCCACGGAAGTGCTTTAGTTTTTTCAAATAACTCATCAAAACTCAAAGCCTTAAACTCTCCCAATTTCACCAATACTCTATCTGCTGTTCTAAGCCATAAATTAGTTTTAGGTATGTCTTTTTCTGTACCTGAAAATGTCACCTTACCATTCTCTACCTTTAAATCTTTATATCCTAAATCCATTAATTCTCTTTTAACTACTGACTCTAAGCCAAATGTAGCCGTAGCTATAAGTTCTATATTTTTCATCTCATCTCTCCTCAAGTTATATAACTATCTTTATTATACTCTATTCAACAAAGATTTAGCTATAAGATTTGGTTATTTTTTATTAAATTGGGTATATAATAAGAAGATTGTAAAATATAATATATTTGGAGGGGTTTATATATGAAAAGTATAGCTAGTTTATATCAAAGTGGAGATTGGAAAGGTGAAAAACATGTTCCTGTAATACACGCTCCTGAAACAATTAAAAAAGGTGATGTTGTAGATGTTAAAGTTCTTGTTGGAGAAGAAATAGCACATCCAAATACATTTGAGCATTACATAGCATGGATTAAAGTATATTTCCAACCAGAAGGACATAAATTCCCAATAGAAATAGCTAATATGAATTTTGCAGCTCATGGAGAAAATGGACTTTTAACTCCACCATCTGCAACTGTTAGCTTCAAAGCTGAAACTTCAGGAACAATATATGCAACATCATATTGTAATATCCATGGATTATGGGAAAACAGCGTAGAACTTAAAGCAGAATAATATTCAAAAAAGTCCAGAAACTTCTGGACTTTTTTTATTAACTCTCTTGACAACAACAGAATATTATAATAATATAATATAAATTATATAGAAACTAAGAAGGATCTTACAAATCCAGAGTTCAATTTAATTATTGCGTTTCCCACACGTTACGTGGCTGAGGCTTTATGCGAATTAAGGTGGTACCACGGGTTTCCTCTCGTCCTTTAGATGAGATGAAGCCCTTTTTTTATGACCTAACACAATGAACGATAGTGAGTTGATGTAGGTCAAACGCAACGAGAACCAAATCTACACGACCGATAGGGAGTGAATAGATTTGTGTTTCGAGACTGAGGAATAGGAGGGATTTTATGCAAAATGTATTTGATGTATTGCAGGAAAGAGGATATATTGATCAAGCAACTTATGAAGATGAATTGAAGGAACTGTTAGGAAAAGAATCCGTTCCATTTTATATTGGTTTTGATGCCACAGCTGATAGCTTAACACTAGGTCATTACCTACAAATCATGGTTATGATGCATATGCAAAAACACGGTCATAAACCAATAGCACTAATTGGTGGGGGAACAACTATGATTGGAGACCCATCAGGTAAAGCAGATATGAGAAAAGTAATGACAAAAGAAATGATTGATTACAACGCAAGTAGATTCGGAGAGCAATTGAGTAAGTTCATTGATTTTGGTGAAGGCAAGGCAACAATAGTAAACAATGCAGATTGGTTGTTGGAATTGAATTTCGTAAATTTCATGAGGGAAATAGGTGTTCATTTTTCCGTCAACAGAATGCTTACTTTTGATTGCTACAAAAACAGAATGGAACAAGGACTAACTTTCTTTGAATTTGGATATATGTTAATGCAATCCTATGATTTCTTGCATCTATACAGAACCCATAAGTGTAAACTGCAATTAGGTGGATCTGACCAATGGTCTAATATGCTTGGTGGATATGAATTAGTAAGGAAAATAGAACAAGATAAGGTATATTCCATGACATTTAAGCTATTAACCACAGCTGCAGGTACAAAAATGGGTAAAACAGAAGCAGGTACAATCTGGCTAGATCCAGAAAAAACACCACCTTATGAATTATACCAATATATGAGAAATGTGGATGATAGAGATGTGGAGAAATTCTTAGCACTGCTTACTTTCCTACCAATGGATGAAGTTAAGCGATTAGGAGCATTAGAAGGTGCAGAAATCAACAAAGCAAAAGAAGTATTAGCTCATGAAGTAACACGAATGATTCATGGAGAAGAAGAAGCTAATAAAGCTCAACAAGCAGCCAAAGCACTATTCTCAGGTGGAATGGAAGAAGGCTCTATACCATTTACCGAAATGGATAAATCAGTCTTTGAAAAAGGAATAGGTATCCTAGATTTATTGAAAGATCTAAACCTTACTAAATCTAATGGAGAAGGAAGAAGACTTGTAGAACAAGGTGGTATCACAATAGATGATGTAAAGGTTGAAACAATAGATAAGAAAATAACCCTAGAAGATTTCAAAGAAGGAAAAATAATGATTAGAAAAGGTAAAAAAGTATATCATCAAGTAAAAATCTAAATTTCAACATATTTTTAAAATAAGTTTGGAATTTGGTGCCTGGCACCGATTTCCAAACTTATTTAATTTACATTCCTTATCTAAATCTTATATTACCATTCTCTATTGTTTCAACAATAGCCAAAGATTCTAGTTTAATACCTTGATTTCTTATGTTTTCTCCACCATTTTGAAATCCCTTTTCTATGACAATACCAACTCCTGCTACTTTGCATTTTGCCTTATTTATTATATCAATTAATCCCTCACATGCTTTTCCATTGGCAAGAAAATCATCTATTATAAGTATGTTTTCTCCATCATTAAAATATCTCTTCGATACTCTTATGGTGTAAGTCTTGTCTTTTGTATAGGAATATACGGAACTTTCATATGTATCTGCATCTAGGTTTTTAGACTCTGTTTTCTTAGCAAATAGCACTGGTACATTAAAATACTGAGCTGCTATAACTGCAATTGCAATACCTGATGCCTCTATGGTTAATATCTTATCTATATTCTTATTTTTAAATCTTTCTTTAAATTCCTTGCCAATGGCATTTAACAATTCAATATCTATCTGATGATTCAAAAAGCTATCTACCTTTATCACATCTTCTCCACGAATAGTTCCGTCATTGATTATCCTTTGTTTTAACAGTTCCATCTTTTCACCTCAATTTTGATTTTATACTATACTACACTAATTATAGATTTTATGCAAGAAAATCAGACAAGTCATTTCCAAGGCTCATCCCATCGCTATCACTTTCTATAATGAATTACTTGATCTATATTTTTGAAACCTAATCTTTCATATATCTTCCCTGCTTCTAAATTATCATATTGAAGGTACAAATCCTTCCCTTCTTTGAGCAAAGTACTACATAATTCATTCAAACATTCCGTAGCCAATCCCTTACCTCTCTTATCCTTATTGGTCCCTACACCCACAATAATTGCTGCATTCTTTGTTTCAAAATCAGTTTGTGCCACAGATACAATCTCACCATCATCTTCTATACAAACTCCTCTTCCCCTATTATTATTTAATTTTTCCTCCATTACCTCTTTGGGACTAAAGCTGTGAAAGATATCCCTATATAATTCTACTATTTTATCTAAATCCCTTATTTTTATATCTCTCATTTCAGATTGAATCTGGAAAGGCTTCATTATATGGTTTTTGTCTAGTTTGGATATATAAGCTCCATCTTTTTTAGATGTGAATATTTTCCTATCAAATAGCTGATCACAATAGGATTTTGGCCCTATTAAAGCATCATATTCCAAAGTTGAGATTAAATTTACAAAACCCTCTTTATCAAAGTCCCCTAAAGCAAAGAATTGGAGGACTCCACTATTCCTTCTTAATAATACAGCAATAAGTCCATCATCTTTATACTCTCCATAAATTTTATCATATACCTTTTTCCTAGCTGTAAGTCCTAGGAGTATAAAATAATTTCTTGCAATATCTTTTTCCACAAACTCAAAGACAGAATAGAACTCGCTTGGTAAAATCTCTCTAATCATCGCCTTCCACCCTTCACCAATTATATTAAATAATAAAGCTTTGATTCTTTGGTAAGAATCTAAAAAACCACGGAATTAATCCGTGGTTTAATTTTATAGTTCCCCTGTTGATACGATTAATATATTATCTCCGAACTTTTCATCTAATTCTTTTAATCTTAATTCTCCACTATCCCCATATGACTTAGGTATTTCAACAATTCCTAACTCATAACCATCGTTTAATCTTTCCAAAATTGTGTCTTTAAACCAGTTATGATATAGGCCTGTTCTAAAAGATAGCCCAGAATAGTTCTTATCACTACCAGATGCATTTTCTTCTATCTCATCTTTATTTCTTATATTTGATATAAAATAATAAAGTAATTCTTTCTCCATATCCTCCGTTAAGTCTTTATAAGCTACTAATAATGCTTTGTACTTTGTTTCTTGAGATTTTTCTTTTTTTAACATTCCAATCCCCCCATATTGTATTATAGCTTTTAAATAGGCTCCAACCCATATTATAAATTAATTATACCTCAATGATAAAGATATAACAAGGCCTTTGGGAAGCTAGTTGTTTAAAGCTCCTTTAGCCAAGCAATACTTTCTTCCATCATACCTGTAGTTACATGATGATTTAAATTTGCAAATTCAATTAGCCTTATCTTATCCTTGTCCCTATATAATGGCTGTATGTTTTGTAAGAATAATCTTTGGCTATCAATTGAAACCATGCTATCACAATCTCCATGAAGCATAATTATAGGCCTATCTATTAATAGTTTCATATTGCTAAAAGGATCTAGTTTGACTATTTTTTCTTCAATTTTCTTTAACTCTTCAGTCATTTTTAAATCAAATTGTGTTTTTAATATTTCATTAGAATTCTTCCATGAACAAGAACCATTAAATACCACTAGAGATTTTAACTTGGAATTCTTAGTGAATATTCCTGCAGCAGTAAACCCTCCCATGGAGTTTCCTGCTATAGAAATATTATCTGGATCTGCCTGGTATTCATTGATAAGTTTTTCTATCAATAAGTCAGATTCATCTAGATTTTTAAATATTGTCTCCCAAAAGTACTTTCCATTGGCTAAACTATATTCTATAGGACTTCTTTCACCATGATGAATCGCATCAGGAATTAATACCTGAAAACCTACTGTTGCATATATTAATCCCCTAATTCTTTGGGATTCTTTATTTGAACTCCAGCCATGATAAAATATAATAGTAGGCATAGGCCCCTCTATTCCCTTTGGTTTAAATAATATAGCAGGAATCTTATCTATATAAATTCTTTCTTCGATTATATTATTAGAACACAAATAATCTCCCATTATATCCTCCTTTAAGCATCATCTTATGCTATTTTTTCTATAAATCTATTCCATTTAATATGTCTCTTAACTGCCTTGCTTCCTCAGCATTCAATGTAACTCCTTTACCCATCTTAATATGCTCTGGATCCCATTCTCTTATATCATATTTTGCAGGGTAATTGTTCCATGATACTAGATTTATCTCCTTTGTCCAACCCTTTGCGGATTCTGATAATACACCTAAGTTTTTTGTAATTTCATATTTTATTTCTGCCATTGTATATCCTCCTCTTTAGTTTCTTAATTATTATACTATAATATTCATTGTCTCGAAACCCTGATTTTCAGCTTATTCTCTACCCAACAACCTTTCTATAACCCTATGTGTTTTATAACCTTCCTCGAAGTCAACAAGCTTAGCTTCTTCTCCATCTATTGACTTAAATACATTATCTAG